>CALKHF010000052.1 GCA_938092255.1 uncultured Flavobacteriales bacterium
CTACTTATTATGTGACAGCTACAGAAAATGATTGTGAAGGATTACCTGCAGAAATAAGTATAACATTTGAAGATTGTCAAATCATCATTCCTACGGCTTTCACTCCTGATGATGATCAAGTTAACGACTTCTGGGAGCTCGGAAACATTGACGACATCTATCCCAAGAATGTTGTCAGTGTATACAACAGATGGGGCAACGAAGTATATGAATCTGATCAAGGAGCATACAACCAAAGACCTTGGAAAGGAGACTATAATGGAAACTTCCTACCTGTAGGATCTTATTATTATATTTTAGAATTCAATGACAATGTAACTGGAGAAAAAACGGGCATTGTGAGTATCTTAAAATAGCTTTCTCTCAAAGGGGCCAATTCTTCATAGGAAATAGAACAATCCTTTATATCTTTGCGTTACAAAATAAGTATTTCAACAAGCGACTACAGAAATTTCATTAATCATTTTCAATATGACAAATTGTTTATCCCTACTTTTCGTAATGGTGATCAGTCTTAAAGCTTTTTCCTGTGACGATGCCTCTTTCACTTTAATCAATCAAACCGATAATGCTGACGGAACTTATACCTATGAAGTTGAATTATGTATTGAAATGTTAGGTTTAGAAGGAATACCTGATTGGTTTCAATTGGAATTTTCAGGAGGAACTTTTGCAAATGTAATCAGTTATACGCCCGGATCAGTATTTACGTCAGGAGGAGATGAATACATCGGATCACTTGTAAATGGAAATAACGCAGTGCGATGGCAGGTTCAAGGCATCTTTCCGACCCACAATACAAATAGTTTCTGTAATACTTTTTCTATTACCACGCAGGGTCAAGCTTCTTCCATTTTCATTAACTATCATGATACCTATCCATCAGGATGCACGGAAACCTATAATCTTCCCGTTCCATCTACATGTGAAATTCTGGACTTATCAGCATTTGTACTAAGTTGTAATAATGACAATACATATAATGTAGATATTACGGTAGAATATTTCAACCCTCCTGCAAATGGAAATTTAATTGTTTATGGTTTGGGTTTCTCATTCCCCATAACCTCAAGTCCCCAAACAGTAACTTTAACAGGTCTCATTCCGGACGGTCAAGATGTAGATGTAACCGCCTTTTTTTCAGATGATGTAGCATGCACCTATACAGAAAATGCGCTCTTCACGGCTCCTTCTATTCCATCACTTCAAATAACGAATCCAGACCCTGTGTGTTCACCCGAAACCATTGATCTCACTTCTAATGAAATTACTTCTGGAAGTTCAAATACAGGAGCTTATACTTATTGGACTGATCCTGACGCTAACACATCTCTTTCCAATGAAACAACGATTGGAGTTTCAGGCACTTATTTTATTGTAAATAATAACAACGGTTGCACGGATACAGCTGCCGTTGATGTAATCATTAATGACATTCCTGTTTTCAATATCTCAGGAATTGATCCCAGTGAATGTAATTTTTCAGACGGCACAATAACCATTAGCGGTCTCTTGCCTTCTTCGAATTACGGATTGGTATATGATTCTTTATCAATTGCAAGCAATCCGGAAATTATTACTTCAGATGCCTCAGGCAACATAATTTTAAATGGATTTCAAGCTGGCTTGTATTCAGATTTCACAATTACATTTGGTGAATGCACGTTCACTTCTCCCGTAAATATTGATTTGGAAAACCCAGGCGCGCCCTCTATTGATATAAAACTTGACACCTCTGTTTGTGATGTATTTGTTTTAGATAACATTACTGGTTCAAATCTTTCTGGAAATGTGTCATATTACACAGAAAGCCAAGGCAATGGAACACCTTTGAGTATAGGTGATCCAATAAATAGCACACAACTCATCTACATTTATGACATTATTGGAGAATGTGAAGACGAAGTTTCATATTTAATTACTGTAACTGCTACTCCTACTATTCTGAATGCGTTCTCCACCTCTTCGCTCATCGTATGCGAAGAAAATCCATTATATGAATTACCTGCAATTGAAGGTTACGAACTTTCAGGAAATGAGAATTATTACGATAATTCTCAAGCAAATAATGGATTGACTTTAAGTTTTCCTTTGACTACCTCTCAAGTGATTTATATTTATGATGAAAATGAAGGATGTGCAGATGAAGAGTCATTTGAATTTAAAATTATAAACTGTGAATTTGTAATACCAACTGCTTTTACACCTGACGATGATCAAATAAATGATTTTTGGCAATTAGAAGAACTCGACGCCATTTGGCCCAACAACATTGTATATGTCTACAATCGGTGGGGGAATAAAATTTATGAATCCATAGAGGGAAACTATTCAGCTAAGCCATGGACCGGAACATATAATGGATCCGAATTGCCTGTTGGATCTTATTACTATACCATCGAATTGTCATCAAATCCCATATTGGTCAGAAGGACTGGAACCGTTAGTATCATTAAATAAAAAAAGAGCAAATCATAAGCCGGATTCTGTACATCTCATTGAATAACAATTTGACTGTCTATCATTTATCTTGCCCTAACCTCACGATTAGAATCTAGCAACCTACCCTTCGAGATTGGGCGAGTAACCCTCAATTCTCGATATACTTGGTCTTGCAGCTCACAAGGTTTACCATGCCATTTCTGTCACCAAAAATGCGGTGAGCTCTTACCCCACCATTTCACCTTTACCAATAATGAATTACTGGAAGTATATTTTCTGCGGCACTGTCTGTTCCATAAATGGACCTTCCCGTTAGGAAGTGTGATACTCTATGCTGTCCGGACTTTCCTCTTTAAAAAAGCGATAGACTGATTTGCTCTATGCAAAAATAGATAATTGCGGTAAAATAAACGATAAAACCTTTTTTATTACTTAATCAGATTGAAATGACCACTATGATTATAAATTAAATTATTCATAGAATCCTTGAATTTGACATACCAAATATAAGTTCCATTTTGAGCTGGAACTGAATTATAGGTTCCATCCCATCCTTCACCAGGAGTTTCAGAGAAGAATATTTGTTCACCCCAACGGTTATATACGCTAAACTCATACCCTTGACTCCTGTCATAACCTGCTGTTAGAACCGGTATAAATACTTCGTTTTTACCATCACCATTTGGAGTAAAGCTATTTGGCACATAAAACAGAACTTCATCATTTACCGTTATCGCCACATAAGCGGTATCAGTACATCCATCTTCTGCCATCGCCACCAATGCCACATTATATACACCATAAGAATCATAAAAGTGAGTGGTGTTTACAAACTCACTTTCTGTTCCATCCCCAAAGAACCATTGAAATGATGTGGCATTTTCAGATTCATTCGTGAATTCAAATATTGGATTAATTACAGATTGCTCATATACATCTGGGTAGAAAGAAGCCATAACTGGATTAACACAGACAAAATCATCTTGAGTTAAAGAATCTGTACATCCTTCTGCAGTGGTACTTATTAAGGTAACATTATAGCAACCATACGAATCATAAGTATTAATAACACTTCCCATCTGTGTTGATGATGCTCCATTACCAAATACCCATAGCACCTCATTACTCTCAGGCGTTTCTGTTAAATCTGTAAATGTGGGTGAAAATGGTACACATCCACCATAAGTCATGTCCGTTGAAAATAAAACATTAGGCAGAGGGTTAACGATTACCTCAATATCTGTTGTATCCGTACAACCATTGTTGTCATAACCAATAACAGTATATGTAGCCGTAGTGCTTGGAACAAAAGAAACGCTATCCAGCACACCTTGGTCCCATATATAAGTATTGGCTCCCTCTCCCCAAAGAATAGTGCTTTCTCCATCACAGATAAAGTCGTCTGACGCATTTGCAGTAATTACCGGTAGTGGGTTAACGACAACTTCCACTGTGTCTGCTTCCAAACAACCGTTGGCAGCTGTACCAATTACAACATAAATATCTGTAGCCCCTGGAGCAAATGGTATCCCATCTTGAACTCCATTGTTCCATTGATAAAGTATAGCATCTCCTCCAGCCGTTAATGTGACATCATCAGTAAGGCAAATGGCTTGATCTGGACCAGCATCAACAACTGGTGGAATGTCTAAAAGGTATGTTACGGTAACATCATCTGTGTTTTGGCATAAATTTGCATCCGTTCCAATTACATTATACGTAATCGTAGAATTCGGAGAGAACTCAACGCCATTAATCACACCATTATCCCATACATAGCTAATCGCTCCAGTAGCTGTAAGTGTAATACTCTGATTAAAACATAAAGTGGTATCTAAACCAGCATCCACATTCGGTAAAGGGTGTACAATAATCGAGAAATCTTCTGCCGCACCAACACAACCATTTGCGGTAGGCGTAACGGTTACTAACCCAATCAAATCAGTAGTTCCTGTATTTGTTGTTGTATATGAATTAATATCTCCAACACCAGATCCAACAAGACCAATAGCAGTATTGTCATTAATCCAATCATATTGGTTAATTGCCATATTTCCGGTAAAGGTTATTAGTGATGAAGACTGTTCTGCGCAATACTCCAAATCTCCAATTGGATCTACTATAGGTGTGGGATATACAACGATATGAATTGTATCATTAATACCCGGACATCCATTTACGGTAGGAGTAATTACAATCATAGCGTCTTGAGTTGTTGTCCCTAGATTATCAGCAAGAAATGCAGGGATGGATCCATTACCTGTTTGCCCCAAACCGATTGAGTTATTATCATTAATCCATGTATAGACTGAACTCGAATTATTTCCTGTAAAATCTATTTGAGGCACAATTTCTCCCGCACAAACCGTATCACTCACGGCATTTACTGTCGAGATAGGATTAACAGTTATGGTCACTGTTTCAGCCGTTCCAATACACCCATTTAAAATAGGAGTCACTGTTATATTACCCTCCTGTATATCTTGACTAATATTAGATGCAACAAACGATGGTATATCACCAGTTCCATTTGAAGATAAACCAATAGAGACATTGTCATGAGTCCAACCAAAACTGGTTGTATCGTTCATTGTTCCTTCAAATAAGATTGCATCGGTATTATCGTTTGCACAGATATTTTGATTTGGAACCGCATCTACAGTTGGAATTGGTTTAACTAATATTTGAAAAACTTGTGTAACTCCTACACACCCATTTAACACAGGTTCAACAGTTATCGTTGCAAGTTGATTGACAAGATCCGTGTTTGTTGCTGTGAAAGATAATATGTCTCCGGTCCCTGTGGCAGGAAGACCAATTGATGTGTTGTCATTGACCCAATTATATGTAGACGTTCCGCTACTGCCATTAAAAATATAATCTAGCGTGGGGTCGTTATGACAATACTCGTCAATACCAGACGAAACTACAACAGTGGAAATTGGATTCACAACGATTGTTGCTGTAATTTCATCGCCATCGCAACCATTAAAAGATGGTAAAACTGTAATTGTCGACGTTTGAATGGCATTACTACTATTTATAACTGTAAAGGATGGGATATCACCAATTCCAGATGCAGAAAGTCCAGTAGATACATTGTCATTGGACCAATCATATTGAGTTCCAACTAAATCACCAGTAAAAAATATTTCATCCGAATTTTCACCAGAACAATGTTCTTGAGTGGCAGGTGTGGCAAAAACATTTGGCTTTGGTTTAACAGTGATTATAAAAGTCTGTGAATTCCCTAAGCATCCATTAAATTCAGGAGTCACGGTAATTGTCGCATCCTGATCGATTAAGCTCGTATTGTCTGCCGTAAACGCTAAAATATCTCCTGTTCCATTCGAAGCAAGACCAATGGAAGTATTATCGTTGGTCCATAAAAAACTTGTCGTTGGATTTGGTCCAGTAAAAATAACATCGTCGGTTAAGTCACCCTCACATAACAATTGATCGGCAGGATCTACAACAACAGGGACCGGATCAACCGTAGTAATCGTAAAACTAATTGGTGAGCCAAAACAACCGTTGAGCTCAGGTGTAACGGTAATGGTTGATGTAATTACCGTATTTCCTGTGTTTTGAGCAATAAAGGATGGAATATCTCCAACTCCAATTGCGCCAAGACCTATAGAAACATTATCATTAACCCAATTATAATTGGTGGTTAGTGGAATGTTTCCTGTAAAAACAACCTCATCTGAAGCAGTATTTACACACAAAGCTTGAGAAGGAATTGGTCCATCAACAGTAGGAATAGGCTTTATGGTTAAAATAATTGTTTCTGGTATGCCATCACAACCGTTAAGTGTAGGAGTAACGGTAATTGTAGCAACTTGAACAACTGCAGTTACATTTTGAGCAATAAAAGACAATATATCCCCTGATCCTGACGCCGGTATTCCTGTAGATATATTATCGTTGGTCCAATTATATGTTGCTGTAAGTCCAAAGTTCCCATTGAAAAGAATATCGTTGGTAAGCTCTCCTGCACAAAGCTCTTGAGGTGCGGTTGGAAAAACTGTCGGTTTAGGATTAACGGTAATAGTGAAAGTTTCAGATTCCCCGGTACAACCATTAAAGGATGGTGTAACAAGGAAATTTCCAGTTTCACTTACAAGTCCTGTATTTGTTGCTGTAAAAGATGGGATATCACCAAAACCAGGACTTCCTATACCAATGGATATATTGTCGTTTGTCCAGTCATAATCTGCATTTACTATATTCCCCGAAAAATCAACTGGGATCGTAGGTTCGTCATGACATAAATCTTGAGTTAACGGCAAGACTGCGACCGTTGGTACCGGCTTAACTGTAATTGTAAACACTTCAGATATACCTGTACATCCTGGCAGAACAGGGTTGACGGTTATCGTTGCTACCTGATCTACAGTTCCTGTATTCTCAAGAGTAAATCCGGAAATGTTTCCTGTTCCACTGGCTGCTAAACCAATAGAAGTATTGTCATTTGTCCAATCATATACAGTAGTTAAGACATTTCCTGTGAATGTAACTCCTATAAAATCAACTCCAGCACAAAAATCATCTGAAGGAATGGGGTCAACTTGAAGGATTGGTGTAATAATTATTTGAAAGCTAACGCTAGGACCATCACATCCATTATAATTTGGAGTTACTGTAATATTTGCTGTGTCCATTAAACCCGTCGAGTTTTGAGTTGTAAATGATAGTATGTCTCCATTACCCGATGCGACAAGACCAATCGTAGTATTGTCATTTACCCATGAATAAGTTGCCCCAACAACGTTCGAGGTAAAAATAACATCTACTGTATTATTTGTTACGCATATTGTTTGATTTACAGGAACAATCATTTCTGGGGAAGGATTGACAATTATATCAAAAGATTCGGCATCACCAGGACATGAGTTTAAACTCGGGATAACTGTGATTGTAGCCGAAACTGGACTATTTGAGGTGTTTTGCGCCGTAAATGAAAGAATGTCACCTGAACCATTATTTGCCAATCCAATCGATGTGTTATTATTGGACCATGTATAGGAAATTCCAGGGTCAGAACCAGTAAAAACCACATCTGAAGTGAGAATGCCATCACAAGCGATTTGATCCAATGGATCATCAACTGTTGAATTTGGATAAACTTCTATAATAAATATTTGAGGGGTACCTGGACATCCATCGAGTAAAGGCGTAACTGTAATATTTGCTATTTGATTCACCGCAGTAGAATTTACACCTGTGAAAGACATAATATCACCTGTTCCACTTGCTGGCAAGCCAATTGAGGGATTGTCATTTGTCCATTCAAAAGTTAACAACGGATCTGAACCAGAGAAAATCACATCAGAAGTGTTGTCATTCATACAAACACTCTGGTTAGCTGGAAGATTCATTGTAGAAACCAGGTTCACATTAATTGTGACTATTTGGTCGGCGCTTATACATCCTGTTCCCGAAGCTGTAGCAGAAACCAAATAATTGATTGGCTGAACCACCCCAGAATTGTTAATTAAAATGTCATCTATATTTGCCGAATTTTGTGCAACTAATGATTCGCCAGTCAGGTTTGGTTGATCACTTTGTGCCTGCCAAGAGAACGTTGAAGGTACGGCACTAGTTATAGGGTAGTCAACGGGCAATCCCGAACATGCATCATAATTTAAAGAAGAAGATAAATTTGGCGATGGGTTGATTGTAATTTCTATTTGATCCGTTGAAGCGGTACAAGGTCCTGCTGGGTCATTTGAGGTGATTGTCAATACGACAGAACCGTTCGCTATATCAGCCAAAGAAGGAGTAAATGTAGGGTTTAATGCCGCATTTCCAGGGGCAAAAACACCTGCACTTCCAGACCACGTTGCACTTACCGCTGAGCCTCCCACAAATCCATTTAAAATAATGTCATCTCCCTCACATATCACTTCATCAGGACCTGCTGAAACGGTGGCAGAGGATGAAAATGAAATAAGTATATCATCAGTATTGGAAGGACAAACTCCTGTAGGATTATCTGATGTCAATGTAAGTATTACAGTTCCTGCACTAAATTCTGCTGCAGTTGGAGTATAAACTGCATTGGGATCTGTTGAACTTGGGGTAAAGGTACCCAATCCTCCTGACCAATCGCCTGTTGTTATTCCTCCAGTAATTGAACCATTTAGTGGAACATCAATTCCTGAACATGAGGTAAAATCAGTTCCTGCATCTACAACAACCTCTGGCTCTATTGTTAGAGTCAATGGATCTGAAGTGGCGATACAAGGGCCTACCGGATCATTCGTTAAAAGAGTTAATATTACAGTACCATTTGAAATATCTGCTGGACTAGGATCATAACTTGCATTCAATGCATTGACATCAGGTATGAATGTTCCAGAACCTGAAGATGTCCAAGAAGCACTTGTGGCAGAACCACCTAATGTTCCTCCCAATACGGCATTGACATCTGAACAAATCGTTTGATTGACTCCTGCGTTAACTATGGCCAATGAAAATATGTTAATTACAAGATCATCAGTAGTAATACCACAAACACCAGATGGGTCGTCAGTAGAAAGAGTAATTGTAACGGATCCATTTGTGATATCATTTGCACTTGGAGTATATGATGTAATCGCACTTGAAGCATTGTCAAAAGTTCCAGTTCCAACACTAGACCAAGTTGAAGTTGTAGCCGTTCCTCCGATCGTAGCAGAAATATCCACTGTCTGTCCAGCACAAATATCTTGGTCGACTCCTGCGTCGGCAGTAGGAACTTCAACAAACGTAAATGTCGCAATATCAAAATTAGGATTGCAGGGTCCAATAGGGTCGTCAGTAGTTAGAATTAAATCTACATTTCCTGAAATTAAATCAGCAGTACTTGGTGTATATGTCGCATTTAATAAATTTTCATCGTCGAATGACCCTGTACCACTTGAAGTCCAAGTTCCTGAAGTTGCTGATCCACCAACTGAACCATTTAAAAATATGTCGTCGTCAGAACAAACCGTTTGGTCAAGACCAGCCGATACTGTTACCGTATCATTTAAGACAATATCTACCTGATCACTAATAGCTAAACAAGGACCCGTGCCGTCTGGATCATCTACTGTAACAGTCAATATTACAGAATTCGCTGTGTTTTCAGTAGTTGAAGGTATATAATCTGGTGTTAGAGAATTAACATTCGGAGAAAATAATCCTCCTCCATTTATCCAAGTCACATTGGTTCCAGAACCACCAATGGAAGCATTAAGCGATATCGTCTGACCAATGCATTCATCTAAAGAAGGGGAAACAGATAGAGTTGCAGCCTCACTAATTGTCAATACCATATCATCAGATGATGAATTACATGGTCCTAATGGATCATCAGTCGTTAACGTTAAAGTAACGCTCACAGAAGCCAAATCGGCAGCACTAGGTGTGTATGTGGCGTTTAATAAATCTTCATCGTCGAATGACCCTGTACCACTTGAAGTCCAAGTCGCTGAAGTAGCCGAACCATTTATTGAACCATTGAGCGTAATATCATCATCGGAGCAAATAGTGGCGTCAATACCCGCTGAAACTTGAACCGTATCGTTTAAAGTAATGTCTATCTGATCAGATAATGAGGTACAAGGACCAGCACCATCAGGATCATCAACTACAATAATTAACGAAACTGCACCGGCTGTATTTTCGATGCTAGACGGAATATAATCAGGACTTACTGTATTTACGTCTGGAATAAACAATCCTCCCCCGTTTGACCACGTAACAGTTGTTGCAGACCCACCGATTGAAGCATCTAAACTAAAGGCATCACCAATACATTCAATTATAGGCGAGGTAACGACTAAAGTAGCTGCCTCATTTATTGTCAAAATCATTTCATCACTTTCTGGAGTACATATTCCTGCAGGATCATCTGTTGTTAAGGTAAGCGTTACAAATCCACTGGCTAAATCAGCGACCGATGGTGTATAAGTTGTAGTTAAAGAATTCAAGTCGTCAAAAGCGCCTGAACCACTTGTGCCCCAACTGGCCGAGCTGGCTGTTCCTGAAAACGAGCCATTTAAAGCTATCGAAGCATCTGAACATACAGTGGCATCAGAATTTGCATCTGCAATTGCAGGAGATTCAAAAGTGAATGTTACAATATCCGATTCAGCAGTACATGAACCAGCGGGATCGTCTGTAGTTAATGTCAATGTAATGGTTCCACTAGCTATTTCTGCCGAAGTTGGTGTGTACAAGGCATTTAAATCTGTATCAATCGGTGAATAAGTACCATTACCGCCAGTCCATTGTGCTGATGTTGCCGCACCTCCAATTGAACCAGACAACTGAATATCCAAATTTGAACAGACAGGCTCATTAGGCCCGGCATCAACCAATACGTCAGTATCAATTACGATAACAATATCATCCGTTCCGGCCAAACAAGGGCCTGCTCCATCAGGGTCATCTGTAGTTGCAATAAGAGTCAATCCACCGGCTCCAATTTCAGCAACTGTAGGCGTATAATCTATATTTTCTGTGTTGATATTTGGAAAATAAACCCCATTACCACCAGACCATGTAATTGACGAAGCTGTTCCACCAATTGAAGAACTTATGCTTACAGTCGCTGCGTTACATGTCCCTGTTGAGTTTAATGTAATATCAACAGTAGCAGCGATACTGAATGACAACAACATGTCATCAGAAGATGCTGTACAAGGTCCCACAGGGTCATCTGTTGTTATGGTTAGAGTAACAAACCCAAGAGCAATGTCAGCTGCGGACGGAGAATAAATTGCATTGGGTGAATTCTCGTCATCAAAAGAACCTGTACCGTTACTTGTCCAAATAAGGGTTGATGCCGATCCTCCTATTGAACCATTCAATGTATATGTATCATTAGAACAGATCGTCGCGTCTATACCAGCATCTACATCAACAGTATCATTTATTGCCACATCAACTTGATCTGTAACATTGAGACAAGGCCCCGCGCCATCTGGATCATCAACAGTGATAAGTAAAGAAACTGTTCCTGCAATATTTTCAGCATTCGTAGGTGAATAAATTGGATTCAAGTTGTTCGCATTAGGCGAAAAACTTCCAGAACCATTAGACCATGTTGCACTTGTTCCTGTTCCACCCATTACAGCATTTAATGAAATTGTTTCTCCTGTACATATTTCAGATGGACCTGAAGCAGAAATGGAGGCCGCGTTACTAAAAGTAAGAACCATGTCATCAGAACTTAAGAAGCAAGGTCCTGGCGGATCATCAGTTGCCAAGGTTAAAACAACAAATCCTGCTGCTATATCATCAGGGTGTGGATTATAAGTCGTAATAGGGTCGGTAGCAGAAGAGAAAAAACCTATGCCTGATGTAGACCATTGGGCTGAATTGGCAGAACCTCCTATCGAACCGTTGGTGATAAAGACCTCATTAGAGCAAATAGTTTGATCGGTACCAGCATCTACAATTACACCGGCATTAATGGTTAAAATCATATCATTTGTCGCTGCAGGACAAACGCCTGCGGGATCATCCGTAGTTAGTGTAAATGTTACTGAACCTGTTGCGATTTCTCCAACTGTCGGTGTATATACAGCTGACATATTTTGATTGTCCGGATTGTACGTTCCCGCACCTCCAGACCATTGTGCTGATGAGGCTCCTCCCCCAAAAGAACCATTCAAAGTGAAATTCTCGGTTTCACAAATCTCATCAAGCGCTCCTGCATCTGCAACAGGAGCCTTTTTTACTGTAATGTTAAAATCGACAGGAACGCCGACACAACCAGTAGCATCAATAACCGGAGTAACTGTGATGACCGAAACCTCATCTGAAGAACCTTGTAAGTTGGTTGCAATAAAAGAAGATATATCTCCGGAACCTGAAGCACTAATACCTGTATTTGTATTGGTACTGGTCCAATTATAAGTTGTAGTTCCTATATTTCCAGTAAAGTTTATAGCTAAAGTATTTTCACCTTCACAATACTCAAGGTTGCCGGGATTATCGACGGTCGGAAGAGGCTGAATAATAACGGATTCATTTGCCGTAATATTTCCATTACATGTTCCACTAGCAATATATAATATTGGTGTTAACGTTTGGGATGTAGTTCCTGTATTGCAATATTGATGCGTGATTGTCTCAGTTGCATTCAGTGAAACATTTTGAAAAGAACCATCTCCAAATAATAATGTCGCTTCAGCTACATCACTCGTTGTCACCTCTATATCAACATCTAAACAAGAACAATCATCCAAAACAGGACTAGTGACGGCAATTGCCCCAAATGGTCCTGCAACCTCAATCGTTTCGACAATCACAGTGCTTGTACAACCACCTGTTAGAGAGGCAACGGTCAGGGAAACAGGAAATGATCCTGCTGAAGTATAAATTGTTGTTGGCGAATCCTCAGTTGAAGTTTCTCCATTTCCAAAATCCCATAAAATAGAATTTGGATCTACATTATTACTTGAAGAATTAGTGAAAGTTACAACAGTGGGCGGATTAAAGCATGTAGCAATATTTGGGTTTCCTGATCCATCAGCAATAACGTTGAAAACCTCAATATCGGTAGTTGTATTGTCCGTACATCCCAAATTATCAGTTACCGTTAGTGTTATGGAATGATTGCCCTCATCATTAAATAAAAATGTTCCAGGTAAAGGAGCTGCGGAGGTATTAGGTGTAACATTCGTAGCTGCCGACCAGTTATAAGTTAATGGGCCGAAACTTGAAGAATTGTTCGCTGTAACCGTTACCTCTTCATCATCGCAAATGAAATTCCTGTCCACATTAAAAGAGGCAATAACGCTCCTCACTACAATTTGCTCTGTGATGATTTGTGGGCAACCGAATGCATCTGTACAGGTCAAGGAAACCGTATAAACACCTGGTACAGAAAAGCTATGACTCGGATTTGGCTCATTCCCAGACAAATCAATTATTCCATCACTTTCCCAATCCCATTCTCTTTGAACAATCGATGTCATGGGTGCGGTGGAATTGTCGGTTAAAGTAAATACATCTCCTACACAAACAGTATCAGGCAAACTAAAAGAACCGATGATTCCATGAACCGTAATGGTATTAATTACTGTATCGTAACAAAAGAATCCATTGTTGTCAGAGGTATTTCTCATTGCTAAATCATAAACACCAGGAGTCCAGGCAACACCTCCAGTATATGACGAAGGATTGCTGTCCGAAAAATCCAAATCTTCAGGAGATCCTCTATACTGTGAGTTTCCAAACCACTGAAAACCATTGGTTAAGTTCCAATCCCATTGTGTTTGTACCGAATTCGTTGATGGATTTGTATTCTGTGGCAGTGGTGTTTCATTTACAAACCACAAAATATCATTTAAACAAACCTCATTCGTTGCCTGAGTAAAAGAAGCGTCGGTATACATTACGAATGCCGCTTGGTCATTCGGAAAAGCATAAACATCTTGAGTTATTGTGCTTGGTGGGCATCCCGTAGATGGATCCTCAACCGTTAAACTAACAACATACGGGACGACGTTAGAAGGCGAGTATGCACTAAAAAGATGTGAAGTTGAAGTTACTCCAGAAACCGTAGGGCTTGGAGGATCCCCGAAGTCCCAAGTGTACTGTGTAGTAAATGAAACACCTATGGAAGTACTTGTAAAAGAACGGTTTAACTGATCATCACAATCAATCGGATCGACATCAAAAGCAGCCTGGGGACCTAAAGTTATCACTTCTAAATCTGTTCCGCTTCCTGAACAACCAAGTATAGAACCAACGGTCGTGTAAGGAATTATTGAAACTGTAAAGGCACCAATAGAACCATAAGTATGGCATACGGAACTACTCTCATCAGCGTATTCAATGGGTGAACCGTCACCAAAGTCCCAAGCAATTGTATCTGCATTAAAACCCGTATATTCAAAACAAAAGCTGTTGCCCTCAAGACATTGTGGGCTTGTATTTGTTATTGAGAAATTTGAGGTAGGAGTTAATCCTTCTACAACGGCTATTGTGTTGTTGAATGTGGTTGTTGTTTGGCAGTTCTCAGCAGAAACAATCGTCATAGTCGCATCATAAATACCTTCTGCACTGTATGTTACCGCAATGGGACCATTACCAGAACCTGTATTGGGACTCCCTCCAGGAAATTGCCAAGAAATCGTTCCTATCGAAGTCGAAGTGTAATCTGTTGTAATATCCGGGTTAAAACCTGGGAAAATACACCCGTTTGTTACAGTTGCATTGTAATCAGGTACAGGAAGATTGAAGACAGAAATAGTTTCACTCATTGCTGCACTCGTACAACCTCCTTCGGTATATGTAACTGAATAAGTGGTTGTTGAGGATGGTGAAACAATTATCGAACTGGTATTCGCTGAATTTGACCATGAATAAGTACCCGTACCTGTAGATGGTAAGGCTGTTAAACTGACATTATCCAATTCACAAATTGAACCATCATCATTAACCAATCCTGAAGATTCTGAAATAGAAACTCCAGTAAGCACCGGAGGTGCAGTTTCTGTTACTGTCACGCTTGCAGGAGAGCTTGCACAGGAACCAACTGAATAGGTAACTGAATAAGTTCCTACTGCAGAAACCGTTATACTTTGGCTGACTTCAGTTGTTGACCATAAATAATTTCCTCCTCCGACTGAAGGAGTCGCTGTCAAAACACCGTTTGAACCGGTACATATATTTAAATTATTTATTGTTACTGAGGGCAGCGCCTGAACTGTTAAAATTACATTTTCAACAACTGAACATCCTGTGGGAGATGTATTTGTAACCTGATAGGTAACTGAGGTATTTGAGCCTGAGGTATTCGTTAATGATTCTGAAATACTGCCATTCCCACTTGTTACAGCCTCAGCGATATCGGTATTGGCTAATCTCACCCAAGAAAATGTACTACCTAATATCGAACTGGTAGGCGTGTAATTAAATACGCTTCCACTACATATCGTATTTGGATTTAATGGACTCGTTAATGCCGGATTTGTTGAAACAACAATATCTGCTAAATCATCAGAGGAGGAACATCCATTTGAATTTTCTATTGAAACGTTTACTGAATAAATTCCTGCTGTGGGAAAAGTATGCTGAACATCTTCAGTAACATAGGCTGTCCCATCCGTAAACAATTGATAACCCACGATAGTACCTGATCCGGCAGTTGAATTATTTATAAAGTCAACAGTAGCTGGTTCACAATAAGGGGCCGCCGTTACTGAATAATCAATTACTGGAATATCAAAAACTTCGAGAAACCCAAATTCCGTACTAGTACTTGAACTTACACCATCAGAAACGGTAAGAGAAACATCATATAATCCGGGATTGGTCAAAACAAATGCGATAGGGTTGACATTGTAAGTCGAGGTCCCTCCTCCTTGCTCTGTTATTGTCCAGCTGTATGTTGATAATGTATTATCGTCAGCGCTTAAAGTAAAAAGATTTCCTGGGCACTGCGAAGAATTAGTAGTCGAAAAATCAGAGTTTTGAGCTTGTATTTGAACAGAGCCCAAAACAATAAAAATGAACAAAATTGAAATAATCCTCATAATCTTAAATAAAATAAGGCCAATAGACCTATTTTTAAATTTTCTTAACCACTTTCACAATCAATTTCGATACGGAATCGTCCAAATGACGTTTTCACAATAACTAAATTAACTATAATGCGTGGTTTAAATGCAATATTTTAACGAGATCTTTTAATAAAAGTTGCTTTATTCAAATCATTCATTTGATTTGCTAATTTTGAATACACTCAAAAAGTTTGAAAGAAATTGTTTCATTTTTAAAAGAATTAAGAAAGGAAGTCTTGATATTTCCCAAAAATGACCTATTGGTTGATATTGATTCTAAAATTACATGTAAGCATGAACCAAATGGAAATATTGATTTTCAGAAACTTAGGAAAATCCTTAGGACTGCTAAATTCTTGGAGAAAAAGTCGGGCATAAATCCGACTTGTATATCTGAAGGACTTGTTCGGATAAATTCAAATTCCAAAACCTATCTCACACCCATTTTTTTAATTCCCGTGGAGATAGAAATTAATGCATCATGTGAGAATTATAAATTGGAGGAATTGGGAGAAGGTAAAATATTGAACCCCTACTTAATCAATCAATTTAAAATAAATGCAATAAATGAGTCTGCGATTAAAGAAATCGAAGACTTTCATTTATTCTGTGGAGTGAGTCCTGATGATTGCGTAAAAGATATTTCTTTTATTGGCAATTTTCATCCCAAACGATTTTCATTTTTAAGAGAAATAGAGGAACTGGCTGATGAGAATAACAGCTATTCCGATGCGCTTAAAGAAATATGTGGAATTGAATCGATTGCAAGAAATATTCAACTTCAATCCGACTTGGCTCTTTTTCGAAATGATGATGACCAACTACAAGTTTATGATAAATTATCCGAAGCATCTATTGTTGTTCAAGGCCCCCCAGGTACAGGGAAGTCTCAAGTGATAGGAAACCTATTGGGCAATGTCCTCAACTCCAATCAGTTTGCACTTCTTTGCTCAGAAAAAAAAGTGGCGTTAAATGTTATTCAAAAAAAATTAATTTCGAAGGGCTTGGGTTTTTTGTCATTTCAAATACCTTCGAAACACCCGAATCGATCCCTTATTTATGAGTTGAAGAAAGGCTGGGACATTTTCAATCAAATCAAATCAAGACCAATTAAAATATGCTTTAAAGAACTGCAGAAACAGTCGAAAATATTCAATCTTATCGATAAAGAGGCAAAACGACAAGAATGCTCTATAGTAGAGATAATCGAACTCATAGAAAGAAATCGAAAGTTAGATCATCGACTTAATAATCAAACGAATCTTGGGATTGCTACTTTCAATTCAAGCATAGGTGTTTTAGAACAAATCCCTGGCTCTGTGCTTTCAATTGCAAAGACCATTAAACCTGTTGTCTTAAATGAATCCTTTTTAAAATTCTCAAAAGAATTAGATGCGGTCATTGAGATATTAAATGAGTTAAATTCCAATAAAAAAACTGTAATTTGGAAAGACCTCCATTCGATATTATATGAATTGTTACAATTTCATTCATTCAAAAAAGATTCTTACGTTAAATTTGGTCGTTTTATTTATGCACAAAAAGACCAGTTTCAAAAACTTGAAAAAGATTATTACAACAACAAGCGAATTATAGATGCATTAGATGCCGATCAACAACATTGGATCAAAGACCCATCACATGAAGAGCTTGATTTTCTTTATGATTTATTTAAGAAAAAACATCTATTAAAATACAAAATAAAGTGGTTTATTACTTGGCGGAAATGGTCGCGTACACCAGCAGCCAAACCGGAATCTCAGATTAAGAATAGGATTAAATATAACAAAAGAAAGTTGCGTCAAAGCTCTCTAGAAAACAAAATGTTTAATATAGGAATTAAAGACCCCAAAATTGAATTACCACTAATAAATCATCTTATAGAAAATACCAATCTTGACAATTGGAAAAAGTATCTGGATGAGCAAATCACCGAAAAAAATAACATCAGTCATAAAGACCTTTATCGAACAATCAATTGCTTAAAACATTCTTTTGATTTTGGACCAAACGACAAGCCTCTTGACATTTTAAATGAGCTTATGGAAAATAAAGAGGAGCTATTAGAATCTTGGCCAAAACTGAATCTTCTACCCCAAAATATATTTCCTTATTTAAACAGAAGTTTAAAAGAAATTAAAATAAGTGTTGAAAAATCTATTTTTTCTCAAATTTTGATCAGAAATCCAGAACTGAAGAAGTTTACACTAAATGACTTCATTGACGTATGTAATTCTATAAATGAGGATTTCGAAAAAGAATCTTTCATTTTTGCACAGCAGTTAATTACGAAACAACATGAGCTTTTTAAAGGTTATGAAGATTTAACAAAAACATCGACTCGGAAATTAAGTGAAGAACAAAAAATATTTCGAAAAAAACTCAAGAAAGGAAAGTCGATTTTGGTAAAAGAATTTGGGAAAAAAAGAGCCCATCGTTCGATACGAGACCTCTTCAATTCTGAGGCATTTTTATGGATTCGGATTTTAAAACCAATATGGATGTCAAATCCAAATTTATTAGCAGAAAGCATACCTTTAAAAAATGACCTTTTTGATTATTTAATTGCTGACGAAGCCAGTCAACTTTTACTTAGCCATTCAGTTGGCGCATTGCAAAGAGCCAAGAAAACAATCATATGTGGTGACCCCCAACAAATGGCTCCCAGTAGCTTTTTTAAGAAGAAACAAATTTTGGAGATCAACTTATTACATCACGCCAATTATTATTTGAAACATATCTTTCTTTCAAACCACTATAGAAGTGCGCACCCTCAGCTGATAAGGTTCTCAAACAGTCATTTTTACAACAATAGATTAAAAGCCTTCCAAGACACCGATATCAAAAACAGCCCAATTCAACATTATTATATTAAAAACGCTTTGTTTCTAGACAGAAAAAATATTTTAGAGGCGCAAAAGGTTGCGGTATTTATTACCGAAAAGATTACAGCAAAAGAAAAACTTGGGATTGTTGCTTTTTCTGAAACTCAGCTAGAATGTATTTATGCAAACTTAAGCGAAGAAACTAAGTTTCTATTGGAAAAGAGGATTGATGAAGACACCTTATTTTTTCAGTCGTTAGAAAAAGTTCAAGGAGATGAATGCGATCGACTCATAGTGAGCTTTGGATATGGTTTTAATTCAGAAAATAAGTTTGAAATGCGTTTTGGCCCTGTTAATTTAAATCAAGGCCACAAAAGGCTGAATGTATTATTTTCAAGAGCAAAAGGCAACATTGATTTCTTTTCATCAGTAACTTACAAGGATTTTCCAAAGACTGAGAATGAAGGCGTAATCCATTTAAAAAAATGGTTTAAAATGCTTGAAAACAGAGAAGGCTTAGAACAGATTGATAAGAACATTTCAATAAACAAAATCCTTAAGGATTGTAATGGATTTAATGATCTAATTTCTTATTTAAATGTTTATGAAAATAGAGGATACAAAATAAATACTATTCCTTCTTAGGAACAGGGTCATGCCCACACCCACCCCCTGGCCTACAGGATATAATTCTCCTCACTCCAAGAAATATTCCTTTAAAAGGGCCCCATATTTTAATTGCCTCAATCGTATATGATGAGCAAGTGGGTTCATACCGGCATGATTTAGGCAAAAGTGGTGAGAGAAGGAGCTGATATACTTTTATTAAAAGAATAAAAGGAAAGGAAATTACAGAAAAAAATATTCGCATACACAAAGTTAATTCTTTTCACAATTGAATGTTGCTAAATCATTTTGTAACCTGCCCCATGCTATTCGTTTAAATCATAGATTTAGAATATGACCAAATTCCGCCTTACACTTTCCGCTATTCTTTGCCTTAGCGTGACATTTGCCCAAGATAAAAATTGGGAAGCAGAAAAAATATTAGTTTACAATGAAAGTAATGTCAGCCATATAATTTCAGCAAATCAAATTTTTGAAAAACGATGGGACGTACTACCGCAACCGCAATTTTGGAAAAAAATAATGTGTCTAACACCTGATACTTGCGTTATTAATATTGCAAAAAACAGACATGTTTTGGAGTTGATACCTTCTGCTAAATGGATCTATTTAAGTAAGGAAAATAAAAGCAGATTTAGAGACAGTATAAGAGAAAAATATAAACTCAAAGAGGACGAGTTGGTTTATGTAACAAGTGGTAAAAATCATTTTTACAAATTTGATGACGTATACCCCTCTATTTCAAAAGGAATAAAATTATTTGAAAGCCTCTGTGTAGACCCATGGTATGCACAATCAATTCTTCTTATTGAAAGCCCTGGACAACTAAAGAAATCAGTATCGGGAGCATACGGTCCTTTTCAGCTCATGCCAAAAGTGGCAAGAGCACAAGGCTTAATTGTAAATAAAAGCAAAGACGAAAGAAAAGACTTTAATCGTTCAGCTTTTGGTGCAGCAAGTCTGATTAAAAAAATATGCATTCCAGAAACCAAAAACATTCTAGAAAAATATCAAATAAAATATAATGAAAATGACATCTGGTTTAGACTGCTCGTTCTTCATGTTTATCATGCTGGGGCTTATAATGTTGCGGCTGTTGTTGATAAAATTCAACCAAAAGAAGGAACACAAAAGTTGATCATGGAAATGTGGCAAAACAAAGCGGCTGGATTTGGAAACTGCTCTCAAAACTACAGTCAAATCGCTTTAGCTGCTCATTTGATTTTACATGATATTGTTTACGAAAATTGTTCCGATATTATTTCTCCAAATTCAAAGTAGAAATAAATTTAATTGATAGCGAATTCACACAATGTCTTACGTTTTTCGTGGTCAATTGTTCGCCTCTAAACACATGTCCTAAGTGACCATCACAGTTTGAACAAACAATTTCGACACGCCTGCCATCTGCATCAGGAATTCTTTTAATTGATTCAGGTATTTCATCATCAAAACTCGGCCACCCACATCCTGAATCAAACTTGTCACTTGTCTTATAAAGAGCTTGTTCACACTGCCTACAAATAAAAACTCCTTCTTCCTTAAAATTGTTGTATTCTCCCGTGAATGGCATTTCTGTGCCTTTATCTATGATTACATGAGCCTCTTCATTACTCAACTTATTCCAATCTGTTTTATTTTTCTTCATCTCCTAAAAATAAATGTCCCTTATCTATAAAAAGTCTAGAAGGGAAATTGTTTGTAAATAATCCACCCGTACCAAGTCCCTGAGCTATCTTTGGTTTAAAATGAGCTGCAAAACGGGCAATCATTTCCAATCCGATATTCGACTCAAGAGCTGAGGTAAGCCACCAACCGACACCCATAGCTCCAGCAAGCTCTATCCATTCACTGCATCCTTTAATTCCCCCATGCAAGCTAGGCTTCAATATGATATATTGAGGATTAAGCAATTTTAAAATCTCTCTTTTGTCTTCTGTATTGCTTACTCCAATTAATTCCTCATCCAAAGCAATCGGGATGACTTGTTCTCGACACAAGGCTTTCATTACCTTCCAATTTCCTTTGGCAATAGGTTGTTCAATTGAATGTACGCCAAGACCTTGAAGGTGTTTTAAAACACCTCTTACTTCTGGGTCATCATAAGCTCCATTCGCATCTACCCGAACTTCAATATCTTGAGCGTATTTGTCGCGAATGAATTTTAAAACATTTAATTCTTTTTTAAATTCAATGGCTCCAATTTTTAATTTTACAATTTCATAACCCTCTCTAATTTTATTTTCAAGCTGAGTAATCATTTGATCTGGAGACCCCATCCATATCAAACCATTAATTGGGATACCCCCTTGCCCTTTTGAAAACGAGCTTTCAAATGAATCAATACCCGCTGACAAATTTAAGTTGTAAATTAAAGTTTCAATACCGAACAAGATGGAAGGGTATGCCTGCAATTCAATACTAAAAAAAGAAAGAAGTGTTAATAAATCATGTTTGTCAAGTTCGTTATAAACTTTACATACCCACCTCACCTTATTCTCGTAATGTTCATCATTAAAATAGTCGGGAGAGAGACCAGGAATAACACTACACTCCCCTCTTAACAAAGGCTCTTTATCAAAAAACAAAATCCATGAAGGCTTATCTTCTAAAACCCCTCTACTCGTTCCCGCTGGGGTTTTAAATTTTAGCGTTTTTTTATAAAAATTCAATTTCATTTACGACATCCATTTTTCATACCACATCTGAAACATTAGTAAATACCACATTTTGACATCATATTCCTTCTTACCCAAATAAAACTTTCTCTTTATATCTTCAACATAATTTATATTAAAAACGCCCTGTTTTTCCATTTTATGAAGGTCAATGTATTCCTCAACCAATTCCCTTAAATCGTCTTGAAGCCATTCTGCTATAGGAATCGCAAAACCCATTTTAGGTCTATCCATCATCTCTTTTGGTATGTATTGATGTAAAATTTCTTTTAGAATAAATTTCTTTTTGCCCTTATGGTATTTATAGTGATCAGGAAGTTGAGCAGCCCATTCAATAAGTCTGTGATCTAGATAGGGCTCACGCCCCTCCAAACTCGCAGTCATTGTTGCTCGATCAACTTTTTGCATAATATCATCTACCAAATAGGTTTGATAATCAATGGCCATCATGTAAGACAAGGAAGAAAAATGCTCTTTATTCAATTCATGAGAAGAATATGCTGTGTCTAGAATATTCACATTTTCTTTTAGAAGGTTTTCTATTTGCTGATCAGTAAATTGCTGACTAAGGCTTAACATTATTTGCTCTTCAGAGGGATTTTTTAGCACCCCTTTAACCTTTTCATAACGATTGTGAAAGTTATACTTATTTCTAAGTACAGGAATGTAATTTGAAGGGATTTTATCCATTCCTGAGGCCATAATTCTCCTCATAAAAGAAGGTATCCTATTGATTTTATTTCCATACCTCTGAATGTAATCGTATCGATTGTAACCGGCAAAAACCTCATCACCAGCGTCCGCACTTAATGCAACAGTTACATGCTTTCTCGCGGCAAGACTAACCAATGTAGTAGGAATTGCACTACTGTCTGCAAACGGCTCGTCATAATAAAAAGGAAGGTCTCCAATTAATTCAATAGCTTCTTTGTGTGTGCATTGAATTTCCGTGTGATTGGTACCTAAATAAGCAGCGATTTCTTTGGCATACGGAGCTTCATCTAAGCCAATGTCAGGAACAGATATTGTAAATGTTTTGAGTTTCTCAGTTCTCTCTTTTTGTAATAGAGCAGTGACTGAGGCACTGTCATATCCCCCGCTTAAAAATACGCCTACAGGAACATCTGAAACCATTCGATAATTGCAAGCATCTACTAAGACCTTTTCGGTTTGTTTCTTTGCGTCCTCAAAAGACATGTCTAGCTTGGGTTTATTGTATGCATCGTATACATTCCAATATTGAACCTGATCTTTTGGAGACACCCGAACATCGCTTTCAGATTCTAATGAGACCTCGAGAAAATGACCTGGTTTAAGCTTAAAGCAAGATTCAAAGATACAGTGTGGAGTAGGCACATTTCCATATTGCATAAATGCAGCCACGGCGTTTTTATCAATTTTTTTATTGAATCTATTGTGTTCATGGAAAGCCTTCAGTTCTGAACCAAATAAAAACAAACCATCCTTAAAATAATAATAAAAAGGCTTCACACCTGCACGGTCTCGCCCACAAAACAATGTGTTCTTTTCGATGTCAACGATCACAAATGCAAACATCCCAATAAACTTTTCTAAACAAGCGTTACCCCATTCAACGAATGCATGTAAAACCACCTCCGTATCAGACATGCTTTTAAATGAATGTCCTAATTTGATTAATTCACTTTTAATTTCATCGTAGTTATAAACCTCACCGTTGAAGCAGATCCAATACTTATCAAATAACATAGGCTGTTTACCCCCTGCACTTAAATCTATAATTGAAAGTCTTCTATGTCCTAAACCTACCTTACATTGAGTCAAGTCAATCTCCTCAACACCAAAAGCATCAGGCCCTCTATGTGTTAAAGTATGAGTCATTTCCTCCAGCTCCTTTAATGAAGTATTACTCCTAAAATCAACAAACCCAACAATTCCACACATAATTTATTTCTCAACTTTATTTTTATTCCTAATTAAAACCACGTTTGCCGTAAGCACCAAAAAAAAGAACGGCAACAATGGGGCCCTAATCCGAACCAAAACGCCAAACAAAACAGAGGTAAATCCCGACATAAAGGCAATAAAAAGGGCGAAAATCAATGCAAAAACCAATATTTCCTCTTTACGGATATTTTTGATCCTCGACAATAAGTCTCTACTAAAGAAAAACCGGATTGTTAAAATCATCAATACAAGACTTTCAATACCATTCATAATCAATGTCGGTGACAGTGATTCATAAATAAAGGGCTTATAAACACCATAAAAAACAGATTCGGGAACGGCCCTAATGAGACCCGCTGGAGAAGCATCAGTATTTGAAATTTCATAGCGCTTTCCTGTATATGTTTCATTTTCTGTAAAGTCAGACTGCACCAATTCTGCCTCTGCAACCATTTCGGCTGAAAAGCTTGAGCTGAAAAATTGAAGAAAAAGAACAATTCCGCCTATAAATATAAATGAACGAAATAATAATTTCGTCAAAAACTGTTTCTCGTAGCGTTTTGTTAATCGCGCTCCAAAAGACATGAAAATCGGAGTAGCAATTGCTGCTAAAATAAATGAACGAATATGATAAATCAAAAATATAGATAGAAGAATGATCAACACGTGTTTCAATTTTATGGTATTGCGGAGAACTAAAATGTCAAAAACAAAATAGAGTAAATTCAATATGCAGATAAAAACGATCGAATCTTTA
>CALKHF010000053.1 GCA_938092255.1 uncultured Flavobacteriales bacterium
TTCGTCGAATGACAAATCATCTTCACGTATTCTTTCTCTGGAAAGTTTTGAATTTGGATGTGTATAATCCCAAAAATATTTGAATACATCCTTTTGAAGAGTATCAATCAATTGAGCATCCGTTAATTGTCCAAAAGAAAAAGACGAAATACATATGGTAATAAGTAGTAAAAGTCTTTTCATTATAGTGATTTTAAAGTGTCCTAAAAATAAGATAAATAGACCATATGACCTAATAACAGACTGAATATTAACACCGTCCACTTTAACAGCGTAACAGAAGTTGAACCTGTTTCTTAAAACAAAAAAAGACCCTCATTTCTGAAGGTCTTATTTGTTTTTATTAAAGTTTATTTAATTCTTATTAATAGATATTGGGTTGAAACTTTATTCAGTAATAAAAATCTGCTGAGTCGTACCATCCTCAAAAACAACAAACATTAATGCTCCTATTAATGGTTCCGAAATCTCTTTACCTTCTAAAGTATAATATCCCTTTATTTTCTTTTGATTCAAATGGTTTTCAATCAGACTCGCACTTCCCGCAATGGCTTGCCATGAGACAAGTTCTGTGGTGCCATCGCCAGAAATGATTTGCATAGTAATAGAACCTTCACCCGGAGTATTATTAGGATACACATGACAGTTTAAGTAATAGTTTTCACCTTCAATAATTTCCAACGTACCCGATGTTACACCTATGTTGTAACAATTCGGAAAGCAATTTGAAAACTCCCATTCTTGAGGAATAGAAGTATCGACTATGGTCCATTGCAATACATCAGAGGCCGTTGCATTTAAAAAGGTATTATTGGCAATGGATTCATTTGAAGCATCACCTTCAATACTTACGAGATTATCTCCGACGAAGAAACTTTGAGAAAAGAAACCAAAAGAGATAATGACAAAACTGAGTATAGAGATTAGTTTTTTCATGTGTTATTTTTTACAAATATCGCTTTTTTATCATTCCCATCAAAACTTAATTGAATTGAAATAATACAACATCTAAGTTGTTATGATAAATTATACTGGTAGTGTGGATTTTCAAATTCTTAAACTGCTATCAGTGAATTCTAATTACCTTAAAATCAACCTTATTTTTTTCATGTATATGTACAAAAAACCCGGGCGATTAACCCGGAGGTCGGGAGTTCAAATCTCCCTCTCGATACAACAAGAAATCTCAATCCCAGTAAAGGTTTCAGAGTTTTCACTAGAACCTTTTTTATTCCCTATACGCCTCCTTGATTTCGAGCATGATTTTATGCCAGTTCTCAATAGTACCATCAATATCTCGCCTAACCCAAAAATAGTAGTTTGTCTCACTCCAATTCCAATATTGAGGAGTGTCTAACATCGTTGGTAAATAAGTGCGATAATCATATCCTCTCCAAGTACCGTTTTGTATTTTCTCCAAGTATGAATCTCTGAAAGATTCAAATTCAGATTTGTTATTCTGTATGATATTATAAATCTCCAAGTAACCCTCAATTTTCCCAATGATATTGTAAGTATTTAGTACGAATCGGGTACGATCAACAAACTTTTTATCCTTCATCAACTTACGAACAGATCGTTCAAACTTCTTCACGAATTTTGGGTTATAATGTCCAAATGAATTTTGTGAAGTTAAATTCAAATAACTTTCCGAATGAGGCCCTGAAATAAAAATTTTTTGTGGTATTTCATTTTGAAAATCTCCATAGGACATGAGGGATCGAATATATTCAAAGGTATTTAACGTTCCGCCACTCTCGAGTCCATAATCAAAACGCCAACCATCACGAACAGTTTGAAAGCTCGCAGATTCTAGATTAGTAACTACATAGTCAATTGACTTTGATATAGAATCACCCTTTTTAACTTGATTTTCACCTGTAAACATTAAAAGAGAGGAAAGTCCAATAACAATGTTTTTTACTTCGAAAAGCTGCATAATTTATTTTTAAATCGTTAGTAAAAGAATTACTCCAAGTTGATAATTCATAGAATCACAAAAATAACTGAAATCTAGAGATCGAGTTTTTTCAAACACAAAAAACCCTCAATTCTGAAGGTATTTAACTCAATACTTTGATGTTTACCCGTTTGACGATAAACTTTTCATAAGGCATATTGTTTTATGGAAAACGAACCCTTATGAATTTTTTACTTCCTGCGCTTTTATCTATTCAAATTATGGCTATACTCGTAACTACTGATCCTAATGAGTCGACGACTCGTCTTTTTGATTTTACAAAAGATTCAGACATCAAAAACTGGAGGATTGTAAATGACGATGTGATGGGAGGCATTTCTACCTCTTCTTTCGGATTAAGTGATTCAGGTCATGGGATTTTCATGGGCAAGGTTTCCACTGATAATAATGGCGGTTTTGCTTCGGTTCGTTACACCATGAAAAAATTCAAATGCGAAAATCTTAAAACCATTAAAATAAGACTGAAAGGAGATGGGAAAGATTACCAGTTTCGGATCAAGAATAAAAGCGCAGACTATTACTCATACATTACAACCTTTTCTACCAGTGGAGAATGGGAGGTCATCGAAATGAATTTAGAGGATTTTTACCCAAGCTTTCGTGGTAGAAAGTTAGATCAACCCAATTTTAATAAAAGCTCAATGGAGCAAGTTTCTTTTCTTATTGCCAACAAAAAGAACGAAAGCTTTAAACTCGAAATTGACAAAATCGAGCTTCTTTAAATATCAAAAAAAAAGACCCTCATTTCTGAAGGTCTTTTCAAAAGAATTCGAATTTAAGTTCTATTGTACAATAAATATCTTTTCTGAGCTTCCATCAGAATATTGATAGATTAAAATTGTATTTGGTGTCGGTTCTACTTCTTGTCCAAGTGGGTTCACTATTTTAACCAACTCTTTTGACTGATGATGACCGAGTTCTGATATCCCAACAAAATCTGAAGGTAAAATCCCTTTGGCATCAAAAGGTATTTCATTGCAATTGGTTTGCACTCCTAAGGAATTCATTGTACAAATATCAGCAGATAGCGTAATAAAATCAGTTCCATTATAGTACATCGCATGTCCAGAAGCCCCATCATCTAATAATTGATTCGTCACAAGGGTTGATGCGAAATTTGTCATATCAATCTTGTATAGGAACTCTTCTCCAGCCATCCGATACATGAATTCATCTGATGTATTGAACGCAAGTGCTTCTCCATCATTATCTTGATCACCAGACAAATCCGCCTTTTCAGTCATTTCGCCATTCGTTAGGTCTATTGAGTACAACCTGTTCGGGTTAGACCCTCCATCGCCTGTAATTCCGTATAAAGCGCCATCACCAGAAAAAGAAATACTTGAAATTTTATCAGTTAAATCGCCAATTTTTAATGCCACAGAAGTAGCAAGATCAAGTTTAGCAAGAAATCGACTTCCGCCTTGAGATTTAGCAACAACATACACATTAGAATTCACCTGATTCATAGCCATGCCCGTAAATCCAAATATTTGGTTGTTGTTCGTTTCAACCACAACAGACTGATCGTATACATTTCCATCATCTCCTAAAACGTATAGGCTATCCGTCTCGGATGTTACAACATTATAAAACATAATTTGTGAAAATCCATAAAACTGAATGAATAACACAGTAAAAAGTAAAAATTTTTTCATAAGATTTATTTTTTTTACAAAAATAATACTTTTTTACACTCTATATTTTAAAAGGTATTGATCTCTACAATTCAAAAAAGTGCCTAAAAGAGACGCTTTTCAAAAGAATGAACGGTATTATTAATGCTTCACCACAACCGTAGGTTTGTAAAGCCCTTCAACTTGCACTGTGTAGGTGCCGCTTAATAGTTTTTCAAGAGATACTTCAGTATTCTTTCCTGTGAGTTTTCCTTTCAACACTCCCCTCCCCTGTTGGTCATAAATCTTGAACTTATTATTCAATACTGTTTCAGACTGAATGGTAATAAAATTTGTCGTTGGGTTTGGGAAGATTTGATAATTGGTAAATACATTCTCATTTAAAGCAGATTGTCCCGTAATAAAGATATAATCAGTTTCAATAAGTGTATCCGAACATGATCCTATCAAATCAGCTGCATACAGGCTTACCGTATATGATCCATTCGAGGTATACTCATGGAATACATTTAAATTATTGGATTGGATAGATGTACCGTCCCCAAAATCCCACCAAAAATCATAGCTACTCAAATTTGGAGTCATATTGGTGAATTGCACAGCGAATGGTGGTGCGGTAAACAATTGC
>CALKHF010000054.1 GCA_938092255.1 uncultured Flavobacteriales bacterium
TTTTTAAATGATTCCCCTAAAGAGTTGATTGTATTCATACAAATAGTTTATCTTTGCACCAATTAATGCCTCGTGGTGCAACTGATACAAAAAGTATGTAGTCGCGAACCATAAGTCAAAAAGGCCTCGTGGCGCAACTGATACTAGAAGTATGTAGTCGCGAACCACTTGTCAAAAAGGCCTCGTGGCGCAACTGAATAGCGCACCTGATTACGGCTCAGGAGGTTACAGGTTTGAATCCTGTCGAGGTCACAATTAACAAAAGCCTTCCTTTTTTGGGAGGCTTTTTTATTGCACATAACGTTTTGCGGCTAGGCGCACGGCCCAACTTTTATATAAATCGTTTCACCGAAGATAGAATATTTTCTTTCGACTTTAACGTTCTTTCGAAGCCAAATATTGGGCTGGCGCTTAGTTGTTGTTATAACCATTTCATCTTTTTACACAAACACACGTTGTTAATTTACAGTTTAACCAAAGACTTTTCCAAAGAATACAAATACACTCTGGGTCAAGATTTAAAGAAAGATGTTATGGTGTTAATGAGAAGCATTTACAGAGCTAATAAAGCGCAAAACAAGAGAAGAATACTTGGAAACATTTTTGGATCAAGCGAGGGTGTAATTGTAGTTGGTTATAACGGTTTTAAGCTATGCTTTCGTGCCGATCTCGAATATAACCTTTTAGGCATGAAGTATTGGTTGTGTTATGTACACAACATACTTCTAATTAGTTTTTAATAAAACGCTCAAAATATCTTTGATCCTTATTATGGATTTCCAAAAAGTAAACACCAGTTTCTAGAGTTGAAATATCAATGATGGAATTATATTGGATATCTGTTTTAACTAGCTTATTCAAAGAGGAATAAATTTTAGCAGAAATGTTTTTGTCTGTGAAAAGTTCCCAATTCAAATTAAGGAAGTTTTCAGCAGGATTGGGGTAAACGATTAGGGCTTCATTGGAAGTCTCGACTTCCTCTAATCCTGTAACCTCTATTGCGCATGTACCAGAAATCAATAGTGGATCTAAATAAAATGTCGTTCCAATGGTAAAACCGCATTGTCCTTCGTCATTCATTCCCGTGGAATAAAGTTCACCGTTCGATAATAGAAACATGGAGTGTCTGCCACCTGGAGCAAAAGCATTGACATCAGAGAACGTGCTAATTTCAACCGGACCGAGTTCATCGGAAGTAAGCCCGGTTCCCAATTTTCCAGTTCCGTTATGCCCCCAAGTCCAAACGGATCCATCTGCTTTTATTCCACCAGCGTGCCCCCAACCTGCAAAAACAAGTATCATACCATTTAGGGCTGTGTTCTCAACAGGAACATGTGATTCAATCATTGTTCCATTTCCCATTTGACCTTCATAATTGTATCCCCATCCCCAAACAGAACCATCTTGTTTTTTTGCAAATGAAAAGCCACTGCCACAACTCACGTTCGTAACGTTTGTTAAACCCGTTACGTCAACTGGAAGATTGCTATCAATAGTTGTACCGTTGCCTATGGCTCCGTATGTATTGCGTCCCCATGTCACCACTGTTCCGTTACTTTTTAGTGCAATATTGTTTCTGCCTCCTGCATCAATTGCGATGATGTCTGTTAAGTCAGACACTTGTACAGGAACTGTACTTGAATTATTCGTGCCGTCGCCTAGTTCTCCTTGGTAATTTGAGCCCCAAGCCCATACTGTTCCGTCATTTTTTAATGCAATTGAGTGAGATGAACCACAAGCTATAGCAGTGACACCTGATAAAGCACTGATTTGAGTTGGAGTCACAGTTCCATTCTCTCCCCATTCCCAAACGCTGCCGTCTTGTGATAGGGCTAATGAAGTACCATCTCCTGCAGCGACCATGGTTGCTCCAGTAACATTTAAAACTTGTGTAGGTACATCAATAGGATTACTATAAAATCCTTGGCCACAAGCTCCGTTGCCATTGTTTCCCCATGCCATAACCGTACCATTTTGACAGACCGAAAGGCTATGTTGTTCACCAGTGGCAATGGTTTGCGCGATTAATAGATGGCTTATAAAAAATGTTATTATTGTTAGTGCTGTTTTCATAAAAGTGTTTTTGTTCAGGTTCAAAAGTATTCAATCAGGGTATAGTTGTAAAACCAATTTCCACAAGTAATAAATTTAGAGTTGTGAATTACGCATATTGTTAGTTGTACATAACGGTTACGCTAAAAAGCGTTTTTTGCTTCAGCAAGATATGATTTTTTAGCGATTGTTATAACCATCCTTCTTCCTTTTGCACACACACACAAAGTTTGATTTTTTTATCTTACTTTAGCCCTCAATTAACAAAGGCTAGTTCTACATTCTCTCTTTTCATTTGAGTTGACTTAAGACGAATCTTAATAAAAGAACAACTCAATGAAGACATTAATACTTTCTCTAATTGCAATAGCAACTATCTCAATGACAACTTTTGGGCAATTACAAAATTTTGATTCTGGAGTTTGGCCTCCTGTTTCGCCAAATACTATCACTACGCCCATCTGGGGAGGAGGAGGAACTTTCTCAGGTGATCCTGCCACTTGGTACAGAAGCGATGACCCTGTCGTCAACGGTGCATTTGGAAATAATGGATTAGATGTTGGCTATGGAGGTTCGGGTAATTGCGCTATTCTATATTCCAATGAATTCGATGGTTACGAACCATTTTTCGAAGTCGATATGATAATTAATAATATTGATATTTCCTCCTACAATGCGCCAATGTTAAAGTTTTACATGAAACACCCAGATGGCAATGAAGAAATCGAAATAGCCGTCAGTAGCATGGGAGGACCTTATTCAGTTCTTCAAACATTTACCTCTAATTTTACTGACTGGACATTACTTTCAGTTGATTTATCAGCTTTTATCGGCTCACCAGATTTAACGATTCGATTTAGAGGAAAAGAGAGTAATCCTTTTAGTGCTGACATGACCAATGTGGGAATCGATAATATTGAGGTTATTGAGCAAACTAATATGGCCTATCTGTCATCCACGACGAGTCATGTTGGTTGCGGATTGAAACAAGGATTTATTGACCAACCTATAATGAGAATAGATGTTACGACACAAGGAAGTCTTAACCCATTGGATTTGACGGAGCTGATCATGAATACGAATGGCTCATCCAATGATTGCAGTGATGTCATTTTGAAGAAAATATATTCTACAGGATCTAGTAGTGTTTTTAATACATCAAATTTGATTG
>CALKHF010000055.1 GCA_938092255.1 uncultured Flavobacteriales bacterium
GTTCATTATTTAGCAGAAAAGAAACATGAGGAAAATACTTCTTTTTGGATTGGTCATTCTAACAGGGATTTGTTTTACTGGACGTTTGTATTATTTACAAATTTACACTGCCAATGAATTCGATATTGATAATGACAATGCCATTCGAAAAGTGTTTCATTACCCAAAACGTGGCTATATCTACGATAGAAATGACAGCCTTTTAGTAGCCAATCAACCGAGTTATGATGTGATGGTAATTCCCAGAGAAGTTGAGCCTTTAGACACTATACTATTTTGTAATTTATTGAAAATTGATAAGAATGCATTTTTAAAATCTTATAAGCGGGCTAAAAATTATTCACCACGACTCCCCTCTCCGTTCTTACGTCACCTCTCTAAAGAAGATTATGCTTTTCTTTCCGAAAAATTAAGAAAATTTAAAGGCTTTTATATTCAAAAACGATCGTTAAGGGATTATCAAACTTCTATTGGTGCCAATGTATTAGGATACATTGCTGAGGCAAACAATAAAGAAATTGCGAAAGATTCTTACTACCGCCTAGGAGATATGATTGGGAAACAAGGGGTCGAAGTCTCGTATGAAAAAAAGCTTAGGGGGGTCAAAGGGGTAAAATACATCCAAAAAGATATTTACAATAGAGATATTGGAGCCTATAAACAAGGAGCATTTGACACCCTTCCAGTTCCAGGAAAGGACATAAAAATAACCATTGACTCCGAACTTCAAGCCTATGGAGAATTGCTAATGCAAAACAAAATTGGTGGTATTGTTGCTATTGAACCAAGCACAGGCGAAATTTTGAGTCTTGTTTCAGCACCTTCATACAACCCAAACTTATTAGTAGGTCGCCAACGTTCCAAAAACTACACCAAATTGTATTCAGACACCATTCACAGGCCTTTAATAGATAAGGGACTGACTAGAATGCATGTTCCGGGATCTCCTTTTAAATTGTTAGTCGCATTGACAGCTTTACAAGAAAATGCCATCACCCCAAAAACAAATATCATTTGTTCGGAAAGATATGTCTATGGAAAAAACAAACGGGTTATGAAATGTCATTGTGGTGGAGGTTTTAGAAATCTAGATTCTGGAATTAGCTATTCCTGTAATTCTTATTTTGCGATGGCTTTCAGAACAACTATTGAAAAATACAGCAATGCTTCCGAGTCCATGGACATCTGGAGCAGTCATATAAAAAGTTTTGGTTTAGGTAATTTTTTAGGCAATGATTTATCCGTTGGAAAAAAAGGAAACATTCCAGATGGGAGCTACTATGACAAATGGTATCCGGAATTTCAATGGGGTGCGACCACCATTATTTCAAATGCTATTGGGCAGGGAGAAATTTTAGTGACGCCCATCCAATTGGCAAATATGACAGCCGCGATTGCGAATAAAGGTTATTATTACACCCCTCATATCATAAAGTCTATTGAAGGTGAGGACATGGATCCTAACTTTACGACCCCAAAACAAACGTCCATCGAACCTAAATATTATGATGCCATTATTGAAGGTATGCATAATGTATATAACAAAGGAACCGCCGATTTCCTGAAAGTTCCTGGAATAGAAATTTGTGGTAAAACAGGAACTGCCGAAAATTTCACTAAAATTGATGGGGTAAGACAACAGCTTACAGACCACTCCATATTTGTGGCTTTTGCCCCAAAGGATGATCCAAAAATTGCGATCGCCATACTGGTTGAAAATGGCTATTACGGGTCACGATGGGCGGGACGTATAGCGAGTTTGATGGTTGAAAAATATATAAAAGGGGAGGTCACTTTAAAACGAATGGAAAGGTTGGTCATCGAAAAGAGTTTGGAAGATGAATACCTCAAACCCTATAGCGGTAAACCTTTTAAAATAAATGATCAATGAACCTGAACCGCACCACTAGTTTTCAATTAGATTGGCTCACTGTGATTGTTTTTACAGCACTAGTTGTTTTTGGGTATTTCAATATTTTGTCAGCCTCAGTAGCAGGAGAATTTACATCTTACTTAGACATTTCTAAGCCCTATGGAAAACAACTCTTTTTTATACTTAGCTCGTTTGTATTAATTATCCTGACATTAGCTGTTGATGTTAAGTTTTATGAACGCTTTGCAAGTATTATTTACTTGGGCTCTATCTTGACGTTAGTAGGGTTATTTATTTTTGGAAAGCAAGTAAATGGAGCGATCTCATGGTATGATTTTGGAGGAATGACTTTACAACCGAGTGAATTTGCCAAATTCGCTACAGTCTTAGCACTTGCCAAATATATCAGTGATTTACAAACTAATATTAAAGAACAAAAAGACCAGATAAGAGCAGCTATATTGGTGGGGGTACCAGCAGGTTTAATTCTGTTACAAAATGATGCAGGGAGCACGCTTGTATTTGCAAGTTTGTTTTTTGTGTTTTACCGAGAGGGTATTCCACAAAACTACCTGTTATTTGCTGTGTTTGTAGCCTTTTTAGGAATTGGCACTTTGAAATATTCTGCCCTGTCTATCTGTTTTACTCTGGCTGGAATACTTTTAATTTATCAACTGTTTTTTAAACGTAAAAAGAAAAAAAT
>CALKHF010000056.1 GCA_938092255.1 uncultured Flavobacteriales bacterium
ACTTCAAAGGAGATCTTGAGAATAAAAAATCAATCAAAGAAACCATAAATGAAAAGGATATAAACATTGATGACTTTTATGCAAAAAGAGACATCTTTAAGGTAGATAAACTCGATGAGTTCGAGTATGCCCAATTTGTAACAAGAAACAACGAAAACCTTGAATTACTCAACTCGGAAAAATTCTTTTATGAGCTAAATTTCAAAAACATTGGAGGATTAGTGATGCCTTTGATTATTAGGATAAGTTATATCGATAAAACTTCAGAAATCATTAGAATACCGGCAGAAATATGGAGAAGAAACGAAGTAAATGTCTCAAAAGTTTTCATTCTAGATAAAGAGGTTGTTTCGTTCAGACTGGATCCACAATTAGAAACTGCCGATACAGATTTATACAACAATGCTTGGCCGAGAGAATTGATTCCTTCGAGATACGATTTATTCAAGCAACAAAAAATGAGAAATCGCAGACAAGAAAACCCAATGCAACGTCAAAAAAGAGTCGATGATTTAGGGAACTAAACATAATTATCTGATGTATTCATGAAATCTTTAATTTCTTTTTTACTTTTTCTTACACCTGTTTTTTTCGGTCGTACTCAAAATCTTGTTGACATCACTGTTGGAGGTAGTTATGCGTTCACCAATACCTTCAATGTAATTTCCACAAACTATAACGGTACTGGCGAAGGCATAGGATGGTCTGCAAATCTATACACAGCAGCAGAAATGGGTCCGAGTAATGACTTATTAAGCTTAAGGTGGATGATTGATTATGCAGCGACGACCTCAGGGTCAAGTTTTTTAATGACCGATGTAAGTATTTATCTTTTTGAATATGGAACTAATTCTGTGTTTCCAAATGAGGATATTCCTGACCTTATCGCCAATAGTGCCGTAAACGTTTTTCAAGGGGATTTAACATTTACACCTCCATCTTCGAATCCCCCGACCCATTGCGAAGCAGAAGTTACTTTTTCTGTTCCATTTACATACACAGCGGGAAACTCATTGGTTGTATATGTGGAAAAAACGACACCATATAATTTTGGTAGCTTATCGCCATATTATGGATACATGCCGGGGGCCACAGGGCTTAGGGTACTCTCCAATTGGTCTGGAACAATAGCAAACCCTATTTTACCTGTTTCAAATAATTCCAATGAAGACAGGTACGCACTCATAAAATTTAATGAAACCAACCCAAATCTTTGCCTTACAAGCCCATGTGTAGCTGGTGTGGTTTCTAATGACGAATTTTTGTGTTCGGGAAATAATACTGCTACATTAAGTATTAGCAATCCCAACGGCTTGGATCTACAGTGGCAAGTACTTAACGCAGGTATATGGGAAGATATTTCAGGTGCTAATTCGGAGACTCTAACGGTAAACAATATTCAAACCACTACCCAATACCAAGTATTGGTTTCAGGAAGCTCGTGTAGCACTGTTAGTTCCGATATCATCACCGTAAACGTGACAAGTGTTCCGCCTCCTCCTGAAATTGATGTGGTAACCCAACCCATTTGCCCCAGTACTACTGGAAGTGTTTCTTTCATTAACCTTCCTTCACCCGAAAACTGGACAATTATCGGAAATCCAACAGGAACTATTTCAGGAACGGCTCCAACAGGTATTATCAATAATTTAGCTCCAGACACCTATTTTTTCTCCATTTCAGTAAACGGTTGTACCTCAACGGAAACAATCAACCCAACAATCATTATCCCCCCAGAAACAGAACCGCCATTAATAAATGCCAATACCTTTAATGCTTGCGATTCTGATTTTCAAACTGTAAGTAATCTGCCTGTTACGTACTCTGTAACGCCGAATATTAGCTTGGATGACGGGATAAATGTTTCATCTGTTACATTGTCGGACACATTAATTACGGGTATTTATTATGTCTCTCAAATAGATGTCGTTAGTGGCTGTAGTATTTCAGATAGCTTGACTATAAACGTTACCATAGAAAGCTCTAATACACCTCAAATCGCAAACAACAACATCAACCTTTGTGAAGCTGACTCCCCGACTCTCGGAGATTTAGGTGTCACAGGAAATGGCGGGGTTTTAAATTATTTCTATTGGGATGGAATTTCTCTTATACCTGTTACAGAAAGTGACCTGGCCTTGAATGGAACTTATTATGTCACACAAACCGGCCCTGGAAATAATTGTGAAAGCGTAGATAGTTTAGAATTATTTGTTTCATTAAACAATGTGAACACTCCTAATACGAGCAACGGCAACCCTGTTTTCTGTCTTCTTGACAGCGTTTTGGTAGATGATTTAAATGTAAATGGGACCAACCTTTTGTATTTTTATGATAATGGATCAACGATAAGCCCTGTCAATACATCAGATGTTTTACAAAGTGGTAATTATTACATTATAGAAATTGATCCTTTAACGAATTGTCAAAGTGGAGATAGCTTGATGATTAACGTTGGCCTCAACGATCCTTTACCTCCTAGTACATTAAATGCAAATCAATTCTTTTGTGAAACTGAAAATGCAGTCATCAATGATCTTGAAATATCAGGAACAAATATTAATTGGTATGATAGTAATGGAAACCCATTGATTAATACGACTATTTTAGTGGATAACACGACCTACTTTGCTACGCAAACTACTGGAACTCCTCTATGTGAGAGTTCTGCCTTTCTTGAGTTGACGGCATCAATTGAATCTGTCTCCCCTCCATCTGCGACAAATCTCATTCAATCTTTTTGCGAAAATGAAAATGCGACTTTACAGGATTTAATGGTTAACGGAAATGCTTTAATCTGGTATGATGCCGCCACAAATGGGAATGCTCTTAACCCATCAACAACTTTAGTTAACGGTCAATCTTATTTTGCAAGTCAAACCATAAATGGTTGTGAAAGTATAGCGTTATTAGAAATACAAGTTGTAATTCAATCAGAAATTGATGGAGGTTTTACAGCATCTGAAATTATTGGATGTGCTCCTTTAGATATAATTCTAACCGCAAATACGGTATTAAATGATCCAAGCGTTCAATACATTTGGTTAATTGATGGTGTCCCTGCAAATAACAACCCAGTCTTCAATTTTATTTTTGAAAATGAGGGGTGTTACGATATTCAACTCGACATCAATTCAGATGACTTTTGTTTTAGCTCTGTTGAAACTATGGATTACATATGCGTCTATCCTGAGCCTATTTCTAGTTTTACCGCAAATCCTAATACCATAACCTCACCTACTCAGCAGGTGAATTTCATCAATCAATCGGCAAATGCATCTCAATTTTACTGGGATTTTGGGGATGGCAATTATTCAACACAAACAAATCCCAATGTGGGTATTACCATTACTAATGAATCGGTTGAGGTCTTTTTGACAGCTATTTCGGCGGAAGGATGCGAAAGTATAAGTAGTCTTATACTTACGCTTAATGAGAGCTACGATTTATACGTTCCAAATACCTTTACTCCTGATGCTGATGAGCACAACCAAACCTGGGGCCCAATATTTATTCAAGGATTTGATAAATATAATTTTCAGCTTCTGGTGTTCAATCGATGGGGAGAAATTGTATGGGAAAGCCTAGATGCTGATGCAAGGTGGGATGGTACATATACTGCTAATCAGTATAAATGTCCAGATGGGATTTATACATGGAAGATCTTATACAAACAAAAGGACACGGACGAAAAAATAACAAGAACAGGTCACGTGACCATCATGAGGTAATCCAACCTTTATTTCTTTCTAAAAAAGATTTTTACTGGTACACCCTCAAAATCAAAATGCTCTCTCAAACGATTTTCAAAGAAACGTTTGTATCCATCAGTAATGTATTGGGGTAAATTACAAAACACAGCGAAAGAAGGGGCGTGTGTCGGTAACTGCTGAATAAACTTAATTTTAATGTACTTCCCTTTAACTGATGGAGGTGGCGTTGAATGCACTACGTCAAGCATCACATCATTTAATTTGGAGGTGGGTATTTTTTGAATTCTATTTTCAAATACAGTCATTGCTGTCTCAATTGCTTTATGAATTCTCTGCTTTGTAATGGTTGAAGTGAAGACAATGGGAACATCATTAAATGGTGCAAGTTGTTCACGGATTTTATCTTCGTATTTTTTAACTGAGCTATGGTCTTTTTCTATTAAATCCCATTTATTAACGAGCACTACAACTCCCTTGGAATTCTTTTCAATCATATAAAATATGCTCAAGTCCTGCTTTTGAACACCCTCTTGCGCATCTACCATAAATAGACAAACGTCTGAATTTTCAATGGTCCTTACAGAACGTAATACAGAATAATATTCAATATCCTCAGTCACTTTGGCTTTCTTACGAATACCTGCAGTATCTATCAATAAGAAATCAAATCCAAAAGCATTATAACGCGTATGAATTGAATCTCTTGTGGTTCCAGAAATATCAGTCACGATATTACGCTCCTTACCAATAAATGCATTAATGATAGAGGATTTACCCACATTTGGCTTTCCAACGATGGCCAACCTGGGAAGATTATTTTCTTCCAAAACAGACTCATCATCAACATCAAAAAAGGTAACTAACTTGTCCAATATTTCTCCAGTACCTGAACCATTAGTGGCAGACAAGTCATATACATCACCTAAGCCAAACGAATAAAATTCAGAGGACAAGCCTACTCTTGCCGTATTGTCAACTTTATTAGCCACAACAATGATTTCTTTATTACTCTTTCTTAATAGATTGGCAACGACCTGATCCATTTCCACTATACCTGTCGTTACATCTACCATAAAGACAATAACCGAGGCCTCGTCAATGGCCAATTCAACCTGTCTTCTAATTTCTCCTTCAAATATATCCTCTTTGGTTCGTGCATAACCTCCTGTATCAATTACAGAAAACTTACAACCGTTCCATTCTCCTTGACCATAAATTCGATCTCGAGTTACGCCACTTACTTCTTTTACGATGGCGTCTCTTGACTCAGTAAGCCGATTAAAAAGAGTCGATTTACCCACATTGGGTCTTCCTACGATGGCGATAATATTTGACATGTTGTTCTTTTAGTAACCGTATTTTTTTAGCTTTTGCTCAGAGCTTCTCCAGTCTTTATCCACTTTGACAAAATTTTCAAGAAATACTTTTCTGTCTAAAAACTTCTCTAAATCAATTCTTGATTTTTTTCCTATTTTTTGGAGCATTTCTCCACCCTTACCTATAATTATACCTTTCTGAGAATCCCTCTCAACTATAATTTGGGCACGAATCCTAATCATGCGACCATCCTCTTTATACTCCTCAACAAGAACTTGACAACTGTAAGGTATCTCCTTTTGACAGAGCTCAAATATTTTTTCTCGAATGATTTCCGAAATAAAAAATCGTAATGGTCGATCTGTTAAGTCCTCTTTATCATAATAGGGAGGACTTTCTGGAATATGAGATACTATCTCCGTCCATACATTATCAATATTAAAATCATGAAGTGCTGATATCGGATAAATTTTAGCATTTGGAAGCTGTTCTTTCCAATAGGCTATTCTTTTAAAAACCCTGTCTTGTTCAGATAAATCAATTTTATTGATGAGGCAAAAAACGGGTATTTCCAATTTTTTAATTCTATCCAGAGTTTTACGATGGTTCATTTCTTTTTCATGCGTATCGGTGACAAACAATAATACATCTGCATCTTTAATTGATCCTTGCACACTGTCCATCATGTTTTCATGTAATTTGTATGCGGCATTTACAACTCCAGGCGTATCAGAAAATACAACTTGATAATCTTCATCATTCACAATACCAATAATTCGATGTCTAGTAGTTTGAGCTTTCGAAGTGACAATAGAAACACGTTCGCCTACCAAACGATTCATTAAGGTTGATTTTCCTACATTTGGACTTCCTACAATATTTACAAAACCTGACTTGTGTGCCATAAAAAAGAATTGGGCGCAAAGATACGACATTTAAAATGATGTTGTA
>CALKHF010000057.1 GCA_938092255.1 uncultured Flavobacteriales bacterium
GATTCTATGCCAAGAATAATACTGTGTTTTACACTCAAAAGATTGTTATTTTTGTAATTAATATAGGATGTCAAAGTTACTTAAAATAATAGGTCGTAGTGCCGGAATATCTGCAGAATGGATCCTAATTTTATTCTTGCTACTCACATTTGCTGTAAGAATCTATCCTGTTCAGACCTTTATTGCAAAAAAAACGGCAGCTTATTTATCTAATGAACTTCAAGCTGAAATTAAAATAGAGGCAGTAGAGATTATCTTCTTTAATCAAGTCATACTCAAAGAATTTAGCATTAAAGACCGAGAAAAAAAGACCTTACTTGATATGAGAGAGACACATGTGACAATGCGTCAATTTGCATTGTTTAGTGCCCCATTACATATCAAAAAAATCAAACTGAGTGATGGTGAGGTCAATATTTCACGTCATCCATTAACTGGGGAATATAATTTTCAATTTCTTGCCGATTATTTTGAACAACCAGATGATCCCGATGCTCAACCTTCAGTTTTGGGAATCGATGATATTGAATTATCGAATGTAGATTTTAATTATGATGATTATCGGAAACCTGAAAAAGAATTTGGTATAGACTTCAACCATATTGGTATGTCGGATATAGATCTAAATATCAAGAACTTTAAAATGGCTGATGACAAGTATTCGTTTGACCTTGAAAGTTTATCTTGTACTGAGCGTTCGGGTATCGTATTGAAAGGATTTTCATCCTCGGTTTTCTTAAAAGAGGGAGAGATTAAACTGGATAGATTCTTACTGAATCTGGGTAAATCAAGTTTGTTAGCAGATGTTGTAGCATTGGATTTTAATACATGGGACGATTTTGATTCATTTGAAGATCAAGTTAAGTTTAATGTAAAGCTTGATAGCTCAATTATATCCTTGGAGGATATCGCATTCTTTGTGGTTGATTTAAAGGGAATGAATGATATTGTTGGGCTTAAAGGGAATTTTACAGATGCAATAAGTCAATTAAAAATAAATGATTTCGCTCTTGGTTTTGGTGAACAATCTTTTGTTCGCGGCGATTTTCAATTGCCTGATTTTTCAGACTCAGTGACACCAGAGTTCACCCAGTATGTTTCTGATCTATACGTTAATTTAGAAGACCTGAAATCTATTACGATGCCAGATAGTATAGCTCCTATTTCCCTTGACCCATCTATTGAAATGAATAAATACTTGGCGGTTTCAAATTTAACGATTAAGGGGTCTGATCAAGATTTTGATTTCACTTTTGATGAGTTTAGATCTGATTTGGGAGCACTTAATTTACCTGGATCTATGAATTTCTTAATGGATTCAAGTAGTATTAAATTTGCACCGTCAAACGATTACACCACCGCCCTTTTTATTAAAGATTTTCATCTTGGAAGATTTTTGAGTGAAGACTTACTTGGCAAAATATCAGGAAGCATTCAACCAATTGTAGAGATTTCAAATCGTGGAGATGTATCCTTTAAGCTTAATCACTCCAATATTACAAATGTTGGTTTTAACAATTATAATATTTCTCAAATAGAAATTTTAGAAGGATCATTTAAAAACAACTTGCTTAAAGCCGGACTGAAGATTAATGATAAGAATTTAATTCTTGATCTTTCTTGCGAGGTTTTATTAGGGAATAGACAACGAATCGATGGGCAAATCAATGTCGAAATGGCAAATTTAGACGCTCTAAATTTCACATCGGACTCTTCTATTGTTTCTACATCAATAAATATTGCAATAAAAGAAACAAAAAAATCGCAATATGAAGGTGATTTAGTGGTTTCAAATATTGATTATTATCGTGGTAATGATTCGCTTTTTATTCCGTCATCGACCATATCAATTTTGAACAGTCCCGACAACGAGCATTATACGTTAAAAAGCGATATTGTTGATCTTGAAATAAAAGGTGTTTTTGATTGGGGAAATTTATTTGATGATTTTACCGATGAATTGGCCAAGGTGTTTCCATCGATTATGGTGGGAGGAAAACATTCTAAAGATAGATTTAAAAACAACGTGTATAATGACATAACTTTTAACCTTTTAACCAAGGATATGGAAAATATTTTTGGATTTTTTGCTCCAGAACTGGAGATTCAAAATGAGACAGGTCTTTCAGGGAAATACAATTCTAAAGATGAACACCTTGATATTGTTTTTAGATCTCCGTACATCTCCTATGGTGATGTTATTGTGAAAGATATTTATGGGACACAAAGCATTAATAATGATAGCATATTTTGTGACTATTTAGTTGAATACATCACCTTCAATGATTCTCTTAAATTTGATCAAATTGAGTTCGTTACCAATGGGACAAATGGAGTGTTAAATTCTAACCTTTCGTGGGCACCTAATACTGAAGAGGAATCAAGTATTAATTGGGATACGCGTATTTATGACAATGACCATCTTGAGGTAATGTTAAAACCTTCATTTTTTTCATTAGACGGCAGGTCTTGGAGTATTGTTAACGAATCAGACATTTCTATTACAACGGAAGACATTCATATCAATAAGTTTGAGTTAAAACGCGAGGATCAGTCTATTGAAATAAATGGGTGCCTCTCTGAAAATGATTTTGATGAACTTAGGGCTAAATTTGAAAACATTGATTTATCTGAAATTGGACTTATTCTGGGTCTCGATAATCAACTTACAGGTAAGGTTTCTGGATGGGGTTCACTTTCAAATCCATACTCCAACCTACAATACATGGGTGATCTTTCGTTAAATGGGTTTTATTTAGATGAACATGAAATTGGTGATCTTTTAGTTCAAACAAATTGGGATGGTGAGTCCCGAGGTATTAATTTGCAAGGTGAATTGGACGTCAACAATATTCAAACGTTTAATTTTTCAGGTTCATATATGCTTGAAAGCGATTCTCTCGATATTTACTTGGATTTTGATGATACTGACATCTCCTTTGTAAATGCATTTATAGACCCTTCCGACATAAGTGAAATTGCCGGTACTTTAAATGGTCGAGTACGATTAGACGGTCAGATTAATGAGCCAAAGTTGAAAGGCAATCTCGCTGTAAATAATGCGCAGGCAAAACTAGAATTACTTGGAGTCAAGTACTATTTAGATGGAGCCATTGAAGTGTTTGAAGATTTGTTTGCCTTGAACTCAGTACCAATTCGTGATGAAGATGGCAATACAGGCTCTGTTATTGGTTCTATTTTTCATGAAAATTTTAGCAACTGGAATTTTGATATTCAAGTCAATTTTGAAGATGATGTTTCATCTAGAAAACAAACATTTCCTTTTACTTTGGATCCCTTAAATCAGTTTTTAATCCTGAATACTAGCTATCAGGATGGTGATATTTATTATGGAAAGGCTTATGGTCGTGGAACGGCAAACATATCGGGATATGCCAACAATATGTCAATTTCACTCGATGTGGAAACAAGAGAAGGGACGAGTATTAACTTTCCGATGTATGGCATCTCTGAAATTGAAGAAGATTTTGACTTTGTGAGTTTCTTGAGTGATAGTATTTCTCAATCGATAAATGACAACAAAACTGATTTGACAGGATTAGATCTAGATTTGAATTTTCGAGTTACACCAAGTGCCAATGTAAAAATCATTTTTGATCCAGATATAGGTGACCAAATTGTTGCAACTGGTTCTGGTGATTTAAACATGACCCTTGATCAATATAACGAGATTAATTTGACAGGTAATTATGAAATATCGGGTGATAGCAAATACAATTTTGCAATGGGAATCATTAAACAAGACTTTGACATTGAATCTGGCTCATCTCTAACTTGGACAGGAGATCCATATGATGCAAATATCGATTTGGTTACTTCTTTTAGAATGAAAAAGGTATCGCTTGTTGATTTGAGTCCCGAACAGATAGACAATTCTCTGACAAGTCAAGATATTGTTTGTTATTTAAATTTGGATGAAACACTTCTTAAACCTGAAATATCCTTTGATATCAAATCTCCGAATGCACCTGAGACGGGTAAAGGTTTAATAGAGAGAGTCGTTAACGACGAAGATGAGCTGAGTAGACAGTTTTTTTCACTTCTTTTATTGAGGAAGTTTCAACCATTGAAAGGGACCATAACCGCAGGGGGCTCAGCGGCAATTGATGTAGCTGAATCTCAAATAAATGCATTGTTGGGTCAGGTTTCTCAAAATTATGACCTCAATGTGAATAGTGCATTGGATGAGATATTCGGAGAAAATTCTTTGGAGTTTGGGGTTTCAAAATCCTTTTTGGAGGACCGATTGATTATTTCAGGAAGTTTCGGAATTGAAAACAAGGCAGATTTCGATGCTCAAGAGGAAGAAAATGGATTTAAAGCTGGATTTATTGGTGATGTATTTGTAGAATACTTAATTAATCAATCGGGTACTTTTAGGGCAACGGCATTTAATCAGTCAAATTCAAACACTTTAAATGAAAACGCAGGTGCATTTACTCAGGGAGCAGGACTTTCTTATCACGAAGATTTCAATAATGCTAAAGATTTTAAGTTATTACAATACTTTTTTGATATTTTCAGACCGAAGAATAAAAAGAAGTATCCAATTAAGAAGAAAAAGAAACAAACGAGAATTGAATAATATTTAAATTATTGAAATGAAAAAAGTTTTAGTTGCAAATAGGGGAGAAATCGCAAGAAGAGTTATGAGGACACTCAAAAAAATGAACATTGAGAGTGTCGCCATATATTCTGATGCTGATATAGATGCGCCACATGTTTATGAAGCTGATTATGCTTTTCACGTTGGGGAAAGTCCTTCTTCAGATAGCTATTTGCGAGAAGATAGAATTCTAGAGATCTGTAAAAAAGAAAAGGTTGATGCAGTCCATCCCGGATACGGATTTTTGTCTGAAAATGCAGGGTTTGCAAATAAGCTGAAAGAGATAGGGGTTAAATTAATTGGCCCTTCTGCATCATCTATGGATGTAATGGGAGATAAACTTAAGGCAAAACAAGCTGTAAAGGCTTTTGACGTTCCTCTTGTTCCAGGTGTAGATGAGGCCATCTCTGATGTCGAAAAGGCAAAGGCGATTGCAAAAGAAATTAAATACCCTATTTTAATAAAAGCCTCTGCGGGTGGTGGAGGTAAGGGAATGAGACTCGTTGAATCGGAAGGTGAGTTTGAAGAACAGATGAAAATGGCTCAAAACGAAGCGCGTTCATCATTTGGAAATGATGCAGTGTTTATTGAGAAATTCGTTGAAAAACCCAGGCATATTGAGATTCAAGTGTTCGCTGATCAATTTGGTGAGGTGGTGTATTTGTTTGAACGAGAATGTTCGATTCAAAGAAGACACCAAAAGGTAATAGAAGAAGCTCCTAGTGTTATTCTTAGTCCAGATATTAGGGCTAAAATGGGAGCTGCTGCAATTTCTGTTTGTAAGTCATGTAATTATGAAGGGGCGGGTACCGTTGAGTTTTTAATGGATGCAGATTTGAATTTTTATTTTTTAGAAATGAATACAAGACTGCAAGTAGAACACCCCGTAACTGAAGAAATAACAGGATTAGATTTAGTGGAGTGGCAAATTAGAATTGCTCGTGGTGAGCGGCTTCCTAAATCTCAAGATGAGCTTAAAATAAATGGTCATGCCATTGAAGTTAGGGTTTATGCGGAGGATTCTCTAAATGGTTTTGTTCCTGACATAGGAACGCTCAACAAATACGTAAGACCCGTGGGGCAAGGGATTAGAGTAGATGATGCTTTTGAAGAGGGAATGGATATTCCAATTTATTATGATCCTATGATAGCCAAGCTGGTTGTTTGGGCGGAAAACAGAGACGCATGTATTCAAAAGTGTATTGATGCAATTAAAAGCTACCAAATATCAGGAGTTAAAACAACATTAGATTTTGGGTTATTTGTTTTAAAACACGAGTCATTTAGGAGCGGTGATTTTGATACGAATTTCATAAAAACGCATGTTCCGGAATCTAAAGTTATTCCAAATTCAATGAAAGATGAATCAGATGCCTTGTTAGGATCGTTAGACGAAATATGGAATGATCTTGTAAAAAGGAAAAATACAGATTTTCAATCTCAGAAAATCACAGAATCATGGAAGAATCAAACAAATTCATAAAATGTTTGATTTAGAGATAATATTTAGACAAAACAATTAATTTTGCGTACAAATTACAAAGAATGAATTTACACGAATACCAAGGAAAATCAATTTTAAAAAGTTTTGGAGTTGCTATACAAGAAGGGATAGTAATTGACAAAGCTGAAGATGCTGTTTCTGCTGCAGAGAAATTAAATAAAGAGACAGGAACAACCTGGTTCGTTGTAAAAGCCCAAATTCATGCTGGAGGTAGAGGAAAGGGAACGGTAAGTGAAACCGGTTCGCATGGAGTAGTTATTGCAAAAGGAATTGATAAGGTAGAAGAAAAAGTTAGAGGAATTCTGGGAGGTCATTTGGAAACCATACAAACCAATGGTGTAGCAAAAAAAGTAAATAAAGTTTTAATAGCTCAGGATGTATATTATCCAGGTCCTTCAGAAATTCAAGAATTCTACATGTCTGTGCTACTTGATAGAGATCACGGTAAAAATGTAATTATCTATTCTACTGAAGGAGGAATGGATATTGAACATGTTGCAGAAAACACACCTGAAAAAATATTTAAAGAATTTATAGATCCACATCTTGGAATTCAAGCTTTTCAAGCCCGAAAAATTGCGTTTAATCTGGGGTTGACAGGTAATGCATTTAAGGAAATGGTAAGGTTTGTAAAGTCTTTATATAAAGCATATGTTAGCATTGATGCTTCCATGTTTGAAATCAACCCATTGTTTAAAACCGCAGATGATAAGATAATTGCAGTTGATTCTAAAGTGACGCTTGATGGTAATGGTTTGTTTAGACATCCGGACTACGAAGCGATGAGAGACAAGTCAGAAGAGGACCCGACAGAGGTAGAAGCTGATGAAGTTGGGCTTAATTTTGTAAAACTAGACGGTAATGTAGGGTGTATGGTTAATGGAGCAGGACTTGCTATGGCAACTATGGATATCATCAAACTTTCCGGTGGGAATCCGGCCAATTTTCTTGATGTGGGAGGAACCGCTAATGCAGAGCGAGTTGAAAAAGCTTTTCATATCATTTTAAAAGATCAAAATGTAAAAGCCATCTTAATCAATATATTTGGAGGAATTGTTCGATGTGACAGAGTAGCTCAAGGTGTTGTTGATGCATACAAGAATATGGGGGAAATCCCAGTTCCTATTATAGTAAGGCTTCAGGGAACAAATGCTGTAGAGGCCAAAAAATTGATTGACGAATCAGGATTAAATGTTCATTCTGCTGTCTTGCTTCAAGAAGCTGCCGATAAGGTAAAAGAAGTTTTATCCTAAAGATAAATCATTCCCACATTTAAAATGTCCTTTCGGGCAAGTTTTGTGGCCATGTAATCCGCACGGCTTACAGGCTAAATTACTTACCTCAATAATTTGAGAATCATCGGATAGTGGTCCAAATCCAAATTTTGGTGACGTAGAGCAGTAAAAGACACTTACTGGTGCATTGACTGCAGATGCCAGATGTAAAGGTGCTGAATCATTTACATAATTCCTTTTCGCATTTTTCATCAAACCGGCTGATTCAATCAAAGAGAGCTTACCGCATAAGTTTGAGACTTGACTATTCTTAAATTCATTTTTTACTTCTTCACTTTTTTCAAAATCGTCAGGACCACCTAGAAGAAATATATGACAATCATCAATACTTAATGTTTCAATTAACTTCTTCCAAACAGATATGGGAGCTGCTTTTGTTTCCCAAACCGATGCAGGAGCCAAGCAATAATAAGTTTTTGTTTGATAAGGCAATAATTCTTTATAAATTTCTTCAGCGATATCAATATGAGGTCTTCGAATGGTTTCAGTTACAAGATCTTCAATTATAGAAAGATTACGGTCTACTTCATGTATGCCATTTTCAATACTGTGATCGAATTTTTTAGAGTAGAACCATGAAAATGGATTTTTCCTGAACCCCCTTTTTTCTTTTCCTTTACATAGAGAAGTTATGAGGCCTGAAGAAGCGAAGCGATGAAGATTGATCACAATATCGTATTCGTTTTTCCTGAATTTTCTAATAAGTGAAAATATGGATTGTATTTTTTTTGATTTGTCTAAAGTATAGACAGCGTTGATGTTTCTATTGTTTTTTAAAACAGCGCTATTTTCTTTTTTTACAAGAACGTCAATCTGATTTTTCGAATCATTCTGTTTAAGTGATTCAACTAGGGGAGTTGCCAAGATAACATCTCCAATGAACGCCGTTTGAATGATTAAATATCTTTTAGTCATCTAATCAATTAATGAGACAAATCCTTTTCTTATCATAATGATTCCATTTTCATCTTCAGCCTCAAAGACATAAACATATACGTCATTCGTCGCTTTTTTACCATTAGATTGAATTTCACCATTCCAACCCTCGTTTTTATCATAAGATTCAAAAACCAATTGTCCCCAACGGTCGATAATCGATAAGTGATAGGTTGCGAAATTCACGTTAGATACCACAGGTTTAAAAATGGGATTGATTCCATTAGGTGTGAATGCATTTGGTATATAGATTTTAGGACTGTAATACAAACATAGCTCGTTGGATGAACTGATTTCAGAAAAATTATAGGTATTGAATACTTCAATAGCTTCAATACGGTAACATATTTTTCCATCAGAATCCAATCCATTGACATCATCAATATAATTCAACTCTGTTTCATCTAGAATAACGATCGGACTTGAGTCGTATACATTATTTATTGACCGGTAAATATGGTATTCGAGAATACCACCATCAAAACCTTCGTATGCGGACCATTTTAACGTATTTATCATATCGTAATCTTCAGCCGAACCTTCTAAAAATATGGTTTTATTGGTATTTGCATATGTACCTTCTGTTCCACAACTATCGATATATTTTGTGCGATATTCCCATGATTGATAATTTGGATTTGATTCTTCATCCAGAAAAAAAACTTCGTTCCCATTTGCATCACTTCGACCTATTTCTTCATATGCTCCACTAAGGTTTCTTCGCTGAAAGATGATTTCAGTTATGCCTACGGATTCATCGATGTAGTCATAGAGCTCTACTTGATCATTATTGACCGTGGCAAGCTTAAAATAATGAAAGGCTGGTTGACCTGGAGTGGGTACAAAGAAGTATGATGGACTCGAAAAAGCACCGTATCCATCTGAAAATACAGCGTTGATGTATATCGCATAATTTTCGTTGCCAATTACAGGTATTCGAACGCTCGTGTCTTGACTAATCTCTTCAAGATTCCAGTTTCCATCAACCAAGCTCCAAATCTCATAAAAATCAACAACTCGCCCAATGTAGGGTGTCCAAAAAACATCTGCTTCTTGGTCACACATGTAAACATTAGCAGTGGACACCATTGATGTATTCACACTTGCTTTTGCGGAGGTCTGAAAAGTAACTGGAACAGTATTTGTCGAGCAAGAATCAAATGCCGCGACAGAATAGGAGTAAGGGCCAGTACTTAAATCCACGGGATACGTATAATTAACATTTGATATGCCCCAAACGGTGTCAAGTTCGAATAAAATTCCGTTTGCATCAAAGGTGTAAATGACATATCCGTAGGTGTCATTTTGATTATTTAGATCCCATTGAATGAGCATGTCATTTGTTACGGTATCAAGACCGACTGATAATATTAAAGGTGTGTCAGGAGTTAACATGTCTTCAAAATCGTCCCCAATCTTATTGGAGGTAAAAGCACATGTGGAGGTTGGTAAAACAATTTGATATTTAATAAAGGCCTCGCAAATGTCAATGGTATCTTTGTAGTTCGTAATGTCGTATTCTAAGCTATCTATTAGTGTCAATGTGCCTAAAGGATATTCTCTATATATATGAGAGTAAGCATTATAATAAGGTTCATAATTACTGGGATTGTTCCAACTCAATAAAGCAGTTCCATTGCCTGGGTTATTTAAGCTTAAATATATATTTCTAACAGTGTCAGAATACCTTTGCGTATTTCCGCATACACCTGATGTTACAGATAAATAATATTCATTTGCAGCATTGATACTATTAATGACATAACTATTCATATTAATATCAGAAATATTAGCAATTAACCCATCTTGAACGGAATAAATACCGTATTCTACAAATGAGCTATTCAGATCAATAATTGAATTCCAAAATAGTGTAATATTGTCGCTGTCATCAGTCTGAATACAGTTTATTTTTGGAGCATCAAGAATACCTGAATTCCGAACGTTAATACGAACCGTGGCGTAGGTCACTTTCGGCACCTGACAAAAATTGTCTTTAACTTTAAATACAAAGTCATATGGGATAATGTCTGCCGCTTCTCCAAATTGATTAATTAAATGATCGCATGTGGTTTGCCAAGAGAATAGAGCATTTGCTGTCTGAGAAGAAACGATAGGGGGCACGTTATTTAGTGTTGCACAAGGCTCAATATCACAACCTAGGTCTGAAGTGTAATTCGCACCAAATAACGGTCCAGATGCAGTAATGATAACATTTTGATTAGAGCCATCTTGAAGTAAATCAAAATCATTGGCTATTAGGTCAAATGAAATGAAGTCACCAGCAATAATATCCACCTCAAATGAATTTCCAGGAAATGGAGGAGTAATCAACGGGGCATCGTTTGCGCTAGAGCAGGGCAAGACCACAACCTGCATCTCTCTTTCAACTTCCGATACTAAAACACCCTGTCTGTAGGACTTAACTAATATTTTAATGTTGTAATTACCTGAAGTATAGCTCGTGAAAATTAATTCTCCAGTTGCGTTGTTGATTGTAGCCTCTATATTATTTGGATCAACTGTCGGTCCCGGCGTTGGTGATGTTGCTGAAAAATCCGTTTCAAATGGGACAGGTATTGGATTATTGGGAGGATCATATATCCCCGTAGGGAAATGATCGTATGGGGTTCCAAATTCAAAAAGCATTGAATCTAAATCTGGATCTACCGCATTCATATTATATCTGTATTCAGACCCAGCGCACGTAACGAAGTATGGTGATTGCAAGAATTGAGGTGACGAATCTGTACATTCATTAATTGTGGTGTTTGGAGAAGGATACATCGTTGCGGCTATTGTAATACCATATGAGGATGGGTTTTCAATATTTGTAAGCGCATTACTTCGAGAGAAGTTTTCATAGGTAAATATCCATCCTTCGTTCGGAGGCGTACCGGCAAGAATGATATCTCTGCGGTAAACGACTTGCTCTATCGCTCCAGAGCCATTTCCACCTGCACTACCTATTCCACACTCAAGCATTGGTGGCGAACCTGCAACTTCAGTGCAACTTGGGGAAATGTCCGCTCTTGAAATAAAATCTAATGTGATTTGCGTAATTGATGGATGGTTCCATACCCTAACGGTTTCTGAAATTACATTCACCTCAGCGCCATTACAATCTCTGTAAAAAACAAGTTCAAAAGTATAGACTCCTCCAGAACCGCATCTCCACGTAAGTTCTCCACCCATGACGTGAGAAGCCGACACCATATTGGATGTAAAAATCATGATTAGTAAAAAAGCGATCTTTTTCATGTTTGGTTAACGAGGAATAATACGTAGTATTATAACGGAAGTGATAAAATAAAGTTGCTAACCAGCAGATACAATGGACATGGAGTCCCATTGAAGATGCTTTTTCGAAATAGATTTTAGTTCATCTGATTGGATTTGATGAATTCTTTCAATATAACGATTGTAGAATTCCATGTCCAAAGAATACGCATCAACACTGAGGAATAAATCCATCATGGCATAAGGACCATCCGCCGCTTTCAGCATTTGGCCTAAAAGATAATTTTTAACCAATTCCAGCTCACTTTTACCTATGGATAAAGAGTTTAGCAATTCGATTTCTTTTTTTATTTCATTCAAAGAAGCTTCTCTATGTTTTGTTCCGACCTCAGAGCCAATAATAAAATACCCTGACCCACCTGTTTCTGCAATAGCAGATCCAATTCCATAGGTATACCCTTTATCCTCTCGAATATTTTTCATGAGTCTGCTTCCAAAATAATCTCCAAGAATTGTGTTTAAAATGGAAAAATCAAAAAAGTCATCATGTGTTTTGTTAAATAGGGTTTTACCAACACGAATTGCAGATTGTACAGCAGATTTTTTTTCAACGTGGAATGCGCCTGGCGAATTACAGAAATCTTTGAAATAAGTGATGGGTGATGTTATACAGTTGCTTTGGCAACGGAATCTAATTGTTTCTAACTCTTTACTGTCAATACTTCCTACTACCGCTATTTTATAGAGGCCTTTTTTAATCCATTTGTCGTGAAAATCTACAATCTCTTTCTTGGAGATGTTGTCAAAATCACTAATCTGAGTGAGCTCATCATAAGGTGTATTGAAAAATATTTTTTCTTGAAATTTTCTTTGGGCGGTAAATCCAACTTTTGCTGAGCTGATTTTAAATCGTTCTCTTTTTTCTGTTACTTTTTCTGCTATTTCTTTATCAGGGAATGTGGCATCTTGAATTGAATCGAAAATTAAACAAAAAGCTTTTAAGAGATTTTTCTTTAATGCAAAAATAGAAATCAACAAACCTTCATGTGAAAGTCCAATATCAAAATAAGCTCCAAGCTGATCAATTTGTTCGTGAATTTGAGTTGAACTTTTTTGCTTTGTTCCAGATAATAACAATGATGAGCATAGAGAAACAATCACGTTTCTATCCTGTCTTAGTCCAGCATTAAAATACAAATCTATTCTTGAAGTTTCGTTTGGGACATCTTTCATCCACAGTAATTTAACGGAATCATTTATCCACAACACTTGAGGTTCAACAAAATTAATTTTTTGTATTTTTTGAGTTGCAGGAGCAGTATTTCTATCAAGCATTATTACAAACTTTTAATAATGAACAATTTGTTTTTACAAAGGTGTTTTTAGCAAATACAATCAAGTCGTTGGTTTCTATTTTTTGATAAATAAGAGGCTCTTCATTGATCCCATTTGCGTCGCCTAATAATTCAAAAAAGGATAAATTGATTGATCGATTTAAAAGGCCTTGTTCTTGAAATGCTTTGGCAGTGCTGATTTTGTTTTTTATGCCTATTAATTTTTCAGCGTCCACCCCAGTTTGTTTTATTGTATCAAGTTCAATCCAAAATTGCTTGTCTAATTCGTCAAAGCTAATCCCTTCAGACAATTTCCCGCTAATTATGAATAAGCCATCATCCAAAGAGCCGGTTATGAAAGCACTGATTTCTGTAACCAATTCAAGCTCTTTTTTTAATGCGATATTTAAAATAGAGGAGCTGTCTTTACCTACAGCATCACTCATGATATCCCCCAAATAGTAATCGGAGCTTTTTCTAGGCCCCATTTTAAATGCGTAATAGAATGCATTGGCAGGGACGTCTCGATCAATGCTTTTGCACTTGAATTCTTCTTGTTTAGGCTCCTGAGGGTTGATCCTTGCAGGTTTAAGCCCTCCTGGAATACCCCCAAAATAGGTTTCGACTTGTTCCCGAATAATTGACTTATCAAAATTTCCTGAAATGCACAAAATGGCATTTGATGGATTGTAATATTTTTTGAAAAAAGATTTCACATCACTCATTGTTGCATTTTCGATATGAGAAATATCTTTTCCAATAGTCGCCCATTTGTAAGGGTGTTTTTCATAGACCAGTGGACGTAATTCTAACCAAACATCACCATAGGGTTGATTTAGGTAACGCTGTTTAAATTCTTCAATTACCACATTTCGCTGTACTTCAAGACTTTTATCAGTAAATGCCAACGATAACATCCGATCACTTTCAAGCCAAAGTGCAGTCTCAATATTTTGAGCTGGAATTATTTCGTAATAATTTGTAATGTCATTGCTCGTGAAAGCATTACTTTCTCCACCTGCCTTTTGCAATTCTTTGTCAAATTCTAAAATATTAATTGATCCTCCAAACATGAGGTGCTCAAAAAGATGAGCAAATCCAGTTTTTTGTTCATTCTCGTCTCTGGCACCAACATCATATAACGTGTTTACAACCACCATTGGAGTGGTTTTGTCTTGGTGCAATATCACGGTTAAACCATTTGAAAGTTTATATCGTTGAAATTCAACCATAGTTATAATTTAAAATCAGTTAATTGTCTTTGAGCGATTTGGAATTCGTTAATAATTTGAGAAACGATTTCTCCCGCAGGCAATATTTCGTCAAGCATACCAGAAACTTGACCGATTTCAAGTTCACCATCTTTTAGATCTCCAATGTACATGCCTTTCTTGGCCCTCCCTCTACCCAGTAGCTCTTTAATTTCCTCTTTCGATGCATTGTTTTGATACGCATTTTCGATTTCATGAAAGAAATCATTTTTAATTAAGCGGACTGGAGTTAATTCTTTTAAAGTAAGCTTTGTGTCTCCTTCTTTACAGTCTAGAATGGCATTTTTAAAATTAATATGCGCACTTGATTCCTTACTTACCACAAATCGAGATCCAATTTGCACGGCATCTGCGCCAAGAGCAATACAAGCAAGCATAGACTTTCCTTCTGCGATGCCTCCAGCAGCAATCACAGGGATGGAAACGGCTTTTTTCACCATTGGAACAAGACACAATGTAGTTGTTTCATCATGACCGTTATGTCCACCTGCCTCAAACCCTTCGGCAACGATCGCATCTACGCCAGCCAACTCTGCTTTTAAGGCAAACTTGACGCTCGAGACTACATGAACTACCGTTATTCCCTTCGATTTTAATAGTGATGTATACGTTTTAGGATTTCCTGCTGATGTAAAAACAATAGGAACCTTATGCTTTATTATGGTTTTGATGTGCTCTTCAATATTAGGATAAAGCATGGGGAGATTTACTGCGAAAGGTTTATTCGTATTGTCTTTACACTTCTTAATTTGTTCATCCAAAATGTCAGGGTACATTGACCCTGACCCAATAATGCCTAGTCCTCCAGCATTGGATACTGCAGAAGCCAATTCCCATCCAGAGCACCAGATCATGCCTGCTTGAATTAATGGATATTGAACTTTAAAAAGTGATGTGATTGCTGTACCCATGTGGTGATTTTTAATTTCCAAAAACGAAAATAATTAATTATAATCTATCCCACTCAAAAGCCATGTACAATAAAATATTTTTTTGAATTATTTTGTTGTATCTTAGCTTATACTAACCTACTCACATGAAGACGATAATTTTTCTCATCATTTGCATTTTAGTTGGTCCTCAATTTCTGAAAGCACAAGAACTTTCAACTCATGATATTGATCATCACGATCACGCTCATGATTTTAAAAGTTCAAACCTATTGGAGAATAAGGGGCAATGGCCTTCTCCAGTTCTTTTTCAGTCGTCTATTGATGGTGGAAAAGTATGGGTGCAACAAAACAAGTTTGTTTACCATCTTCAGGATTATTCATCCATGCACGAAAATCATATAAATTTTGATGTTAATGCAGGTAAAGAAATAAGAGAGCATCTCGTTCATTTAAATTTTGTGGGAAGTAATCAAATATCGTCAATTGAAAAACATGATGAAAGCTCTTTTTATTTTAATTATTTCAAAGGAAGTGATCGGTCGAAATGGGCTTCTAATGTTCATTCTTATGGTAATTCGATACTGAAAAATATATACAATGGAATCGATTTAAATGTGCAAAATAAGGATGGTGTTTTTAAATATGAGTTTTTAATTGCTCCATATCAATCACACGATAGAATTCAATTGAATTATGCAGGGCAAGAATCGATTAATTTAAATTCAGCAGGTGACTTAGAAATTACAACAAAACTGGGTAAAATATTCGAAGAGCATCCTTATGCATATCAGCTCGTTGATGGTACTAAAATTGAAGTGTCCTGCGACTTTATTTTAAATGGAAATAATGTGTCGTTTCATATAGGTGATTATGATGAAAGTAAACCGTTAATCATTGATCCCGTTCTCATATTCGCAACTTATAACGGAGCTTTTTCAGACAATTTCGGAATGACGGCTACCTACGGTTATGATGGCTCTGCATTTGCCGGAGGAATGGTTTATGGAAATAATTACCCAATGCCAAGTGGAACATCCTATGACATTAACTCGAATTTCACGGTTCTCAATGGAGCTTATGGCGTTACAGATGTATTTATCACCAAATACTCGCCAGATGGATCGAATATGTTATGGAGTACATTTTTAGGAGGAGGTAATAACAATGCAGGAACAGAGGCTGCACATAGCTTAATTTGTGACCTGAACGATAATATTTACGTTTTTGGTTCAACATCAAGTGCGGACTTTCCAACAAGTGCAGGAGCGTATGATGCAACGCACAACGGAGGAACGGCAGCGCAATTGTCTTTCAATGGAGTGACTCACAATAATCAAGGAGTCGATTTGTATGTCTCAAAGTTTAGCGCTGACGGAACAACCTTAATGGGCTCAACTTTTGTAGGAGGATCTGGGAATGATGGGATGAATTATGAGGCTGCATTATTGCCATATGATAATGTCGGTGCTTACACAGGCATAGTTTCGAATTACGGTGATCAATTTCGCGGAGAGATCACGCTTGATGCTTCAAATAATGTTGTTGTGGCATCATGTACAAAATCAACGAATTTCCCAACGGTCAATGCATTTCAAAACTCGAATGCAGGTAATCAGGATGGTGTAATTTTTATGCTTTCATCAGATTTTAGTCAATTATTGTTTTCAAGTTATTACGGCGGGTCTCAGGATGATGCCTGCTATTCAGTTAAAATGGATTTGAGTGGAAATTTTGTATTTGCAGGGGGGTCAGAATCAACCAATATCCCAGGCACAGCTGGTGGACTGCAACCAAATAGTGGAGGTGGTTCAACAGATGGTTTTGTTGTAAAAGTTCCTTCTGGTGGAAATAGTATTGTCAATGCCAGCTATATCGGAATGAATCAATACGATCAAGTGTTTTTTGTTGAAATCGATCGACTCAATAATGTATTTCTTTTGGGTCAATCCGTAGGTGGAAATTTCCCTATCAACAATGCTTCCTATTCAAATGGTTCAAGTAGCAATTTCGTGATCAAATTGGATTCTTTGCTTTCTTCAAACTTGGCATCAACTCGATTTGGTAACGGCAGCCCGGACATTCAAATTTCGCCAGCTGCATTTCTTGTTGACAATTGTGGTAATATTTATATTTCAGGATGGGGTGCAAATATTCTTCAGGCCAATACCCAACTTAATGGTATGCCAGTCACAGTAGATGCGCTTCAAGCCACACCGGCGGGTGGTGCAGATTTTTATTTGATGGTTATGGCGGCAGATATGTCCAATATTTTATACGGATCTTATATTGGTGGCCCTCAATCCGATGAACACGTCGACGGGGGAACCTCTCGGTTTGATAAGAATGGAGTTGTTTATCAATGCGTATGTGCTGGATGTGGAGGTAATGATGATTTTCCAACTTCTGCTGGTGCATTTTCATCGGTTAATAACAGCTCGAATTGCAATGCCGTCGTATACAAATTTGATTCGGGATTATTGCCACTCGCAGAATTTACTGTAGACCAAACCATAGGTTGTAATGATTTCACAGTGTCTTTTGACAACAATTCTTCGGCAAGTGATACTTATTTATGGGATTTTGGTGACGGTGTTCTAGACTCTACAACATATAACCCTGTGATTACATACACAGAGGCAGGCACCTATGAAATCAACCTTTTTGTTACTGATAGTATATGTCAGCTTACGGATACTGCCCAAATCATTGTTGTCGTCATTGATTCTGTAATTTCCGAAGTTATTGATCCGATAAGCATATGTAATAATGATCCGTTTGACATGTCTGTTAATACTTATGGAACGGGTAACACATTTATTTGGTCCATTAATCCTGACTTTTCAAACCCTCTTAATAATCCGGCTGATTCAGTAATCACAGTAATCAATGATGGTGTTTATTACATTCAGGTAAGTAATGGGTTTTGTACAACACAAGATACTGTAAATGTTCAGTTTAATGTTCCTCCAGAAGCAGAATTCACTCTAACTGATACAGTGGGCTGCTCCCCTTTGTCTGTTGATTTCAATAACCTTTCAGTTCAAACAAGTTATTTTTTGTGGGATTTTGGAAATGGCAATATAGATTCTACAAATTTTGAGCCTGTTGTTGAGTATAGTTTACCAGGCACGTATAATGTTTCATTGTACATTTATGATTCGATTTGTGGTGTTTCGGATACAACAGAGGCCAACATTACTGTTGTTCCAGATGTAATTGTTTCAGTTTTAGATTCTCTTTTTATATGTGAACAACCTAATGCTACATTAGTAGCAAATTCTAATGGTACAGCAAATAGCTTCACATGGTCTGATGTTTCGGATTTTTCAAATGTTCTTAATCCTACAAATGATTCAACGATTGTGGTGACCAATGTTGGAACATATTATGTTCAACTTACCAATGGGTATTGTACGATTAATGATAGTGTTTTTGTTGATTTCAGTGAAGAACCAATTGCCGATTTCACTCTCGATAATACTCAAGGTTGCGCACCTGTAAATGTTAATTTCACTAATAATTCATTACCGGATTCCGATTTTATGTGGGACTTTGGAAATGGCGTAGTTGATTCACTAAACTTTGATCCAACATTCACTTATAATACGGCGGGTACTTATTTTGCATACCTCTATGTATACGACGACTTCTGTGGTATTTTTGCTGTGGATTCCGCTCAAATCATTGTTACACCTGAACCTTCGATTGATTTAGTAGACACTATAGAATTATGTGTCCCAACTCCAACTACTTTAAGCCCAACCACTTCAGGTTCCACTCAGTTTATTTGGTCCACTAATAATCTGTTGACAGACACTTTAAACAATACGTTGAATGACCCAAACATCATCATCGAAAACCCGACTGAAGGCTATTATTATATCGAAGCAAGTAATTCGGATTGTTCCATCATTGACAGCGTGTTCATCGTATTTATTGAACCGGAACTATCTCTTGCTGCTCAGGATTCTATTTGTATTGGCGACCTGATCGATGTCGCAGCGACAAACCTGACACCTTCCATAAGTTTAGACTACGATTGGCAACCGAGCAGTATACTGATCAATCCCGGAAATTCGAGTACGGTACAGGGAATACCCGCCTTTTCACAATATATTTACGTAACAGGTACTTCTCCTGAAGGGTGTATGGTGCAAGACTCTATTTTCATCAATGTTTCTGATATTGATTCAACTCTAGTCATTGCTTCAGCCTCTCAATACTCAGTGGCCGTGGGAGGGACTGTCACTCTATTTGGGTCACCATCAGGTTTAAGTTCTTATCAATGGACACCTGAAACGGGACTGAATGCACCAACAAACCAACAAACCGATGCAGTCATTGATATGGATATCATCTATACGTTGACTGTTTCCGATGGTATCTGTTCCAGAGATGATACAGTTGAGATTAAGATTTATGAAAACATATGTGAAGGTCAAACTGTATTTTTACCGAATGCGTTTTCCCCCAATGGAGACATGAATAATGATGTACTGTATGTCCGCGGGATTGATATTGAAAAAATGATTTTCAGGGTCTTTGATCGCTGGGGAGAAATGGTTTTTGAATCAACCGACATCGATATCGGTTGGGATGGTACATTTCGGGGGGTTCAGCTTCAACCTGATGTCTACGATTACTATCTCGATGTCACTTGCGTTGGAGGGTTAAATTCAATAGTGAAAGGAAATGTAACTTTAATGAGGTAGAATGAAAAAAATAATAACGACAAAATCTGAAAAATTTCTTGAAAAATATTTAAACAATCCAAGTCCAACGGGATTTGAATCCGAAGGACAAAAGCTTTGGTTGGATTATATGAAGCCATATGTAGATGAATACATTGTGGACAATTACGGAAGTGTAGCAGGAATTATTAATCCAGGTAAAAAGTATAAAGTGGTGATTGAGGCGCATGCTGATGAGATTTCCTGGTTCGTACATTATATTACAAAGGATGGGTTTATTTATTTGATGCGCAATGGTGGTTCTGATCATATGATTGCTCCTTCAAAACGGGTCAACATTCATACGGATAAAGGCATTGTAAAGGCGGTCTTCGGATGGCCCGCGATTCATATGCGCAAAGGAAAAGAAGAAACGCCAAGTCTTAAAAACATTTTTCTAGACTGTGGCTGTAAGACCAAAGAAGAGGTAGAAGCGCTAGGAATACATGTTGGGTGTGTCGCTACTTTTGAGGATGAATTCATGATTCTTAACAAGAATAAATATGTTGGTCGTGCGCTTGACAACAGAATGGGTGGATTTATGATTGCAGAAACAGCTCGTTTACTTAAAGAATCAAAAACCAAGTTGCCTTTTACCTTGTATGTTGTGAATTCCGTTCAGGAAGAAATTGGTTTGAGAGGTGCTCAAATGATTGCTGAAAGGATTAAGCCTGATGTTGCTTTAGTTACAGATGTTTGTCACGACACGAATACTCCAATGGTAAGTAAAATTGAAAATGGAGATTTGAAATCTGGCGATGGCCCTGTTTTAACTTATGGTCCAGCGGTTCAAAATAATTTTTTAAAGCAAATTATTTCTACTGCTGAAAAGAAAAATATTCCTTTTCAACGTGCAGTTGTTTCGCGTTCAACAGGAACAGATACGGACGCTTTTGCCTATTCTAATGATGGTGTAACAAGTGCATTAATTTCTTTGCCGCTACGATATATGCATACCACTGTTGAAATGGTACATAAGGACGATGTTGAAAATAGTATTCGATTGTTGATTGAGACAGTTAAGTCCATAAAAAATGGTCAGGATTTCAGATACTTGAAGTAGACCAACTAGATAAAAGATTATTTGTTTATTACAATGACGAAAATATGAAGCTAAGTACCTTATTACTAATGTCGTGTATTTTTTGTTTCGGAGATAATGTATTGAGTCAAGAGGATGAAAAATCTCAATTTAAAATGGGCATGGGAATCTCTCTTTTTAATATTGCCGATTATGAATGGGATTACGAGAGTTCAAGATCAAATGACATTTACGTTACGATTGATTTGAATGATAAATTTCGTATAGAACCTAGCATTGGTTTTGCGTTATCTAATTATTCGGAATCGTTTTCTGTGGGAATTGGCGGTTTTGGAAAAAAAAAGATATCTGATTTTAACCTTTTATACGGATTGAGATTGGGATATAATAGCAGTCAAATACTTACGATCGCTCCGACCTTAGGAGGTGAATATTATTTCATCAAACACTTTAGTATAGGATGTGAAGTTCAACTGAGAGGATTGATTTATGAGGGAGAGTTAGCTGCATACACAAGGTCTTCTCTTCTTGTTAGATTTTATTTTTAGATGTAAGAATTAACGTACTTTTGATAAACGGGTAAACTTTCAAATGAAAAAAAAAACTATTCCTACAAATCAACTTATTCGATATGCCATATTGGTTTATTGGTCTATTTTTTGGTTGTTTAATATTGTAGATAAGCTCATTGGCGGTAGTCAATTTTTATGGGTAGGTCGTGATCGATTCGCACAGTTTCAGAAATTTTTTGCATCCGCAGGATTAGAATCTCCCATAATCGCTGATATTGCCCTTGTAATTGCTGCTGGATTAGAGGTTTTCGCCTTTGTGTTTTTTACAGGTGCTCTTATTTATTATTTCAAGAATAAATTACATTCTTCTCGTTCTTGGTTCTTAGCAGGTATATGTTTTACACTTATTACATTCACTATATTTTCGATTGGGGACCATGTTTTTGGTGATCGTTTTGAACTTTTAGAACATACACTTTTTTGGTTTTTAACCCTATTTTCTTGGGTTGTTTTTATTCGATTAGAAAGCACTTCAACCGCAGAAGAATTGGCAATTAAAAAGAAACAACTTATCGGTGCTTCGTTTGTTTCTGTTTTACTTGTTATGGTCACGACTATTTCAATTTTTAATTACAATACAAATTTCTTTTCCAGAAGAACAGATGCGATTGAGGCTCAAAAAGTAGGTGATAACATTTATAAGGTTTCCTTTCCATTTCTTGGGGGTAGTACCGTTTTTGAAAAAACAATCGATAAATTCAAAGAAGAAAATCCCTCAAAAAAGATCCATCATATTTATACGGTTCCTAAGGAGTTGAGGTTGAAGAAGGCAGATGCGCTTATTTTTTATATTGTAACAGAGGATAAAGAATGAAAGAAAAAAACGTCATAAGATTTTCCATCCTGATTTTCTGGACATTTTTCTGGGGACTGAGTGTTTTAGATAAGATCATTCCTGATGTTCATAATTTATGGGTAGGTAAGGATTTTTTCGCATTGTTCGTGAAGTTTTTTGGATCTCTGGGCCTTAAAAATCCCATTTTTGCGACGATTGCTTTGGCTTCAGTTTCTGCATTAGAAGTAGTTAATTTTGTATTTTATCTGCTTTCTCTTGTGAACTTCTCGAGAGGGAATGAATCTTTATCTGAAAAATGGTTTTTTAGAGCGATCTTTTCTTCGCTCACTTTATTCAGTTTGTTTTCTATCGCAGATCAGGTTTTTGGAGATCGGTTTCAATTATTAGAGCACGGCTTGTTTTGGCTGATCCTCATTGCTTCATGGATATTGTTTAAATACATTTCTAAATCAGATGAAAAGTCATTCTCATTGGGCTTCTCGAAAGATGTCAAAGTTGCTTTAGCTATAGGAACCGTTATAACAGTTATTACCTCTCTTTCTATATTGGATTTTTCAGAGAAAACGTTTACTAATGTTGATTCTCCAGTTAAAGGAGAAGAGGTTGTTGATGGTGTATACAAGTTTGACTTCCCTTTTTTAGCGGACAAGCTTGTTTGGGAAAAAACAATAAATACATTTAAGAAGGACCATCCAAACCTTAAAATTAATTATATCTACACAGGTCCCTCTGAACTGAATTCTAAAAAGAAAACGCATATGCTATTGTATGTATTTACGGAAAAAAAGGATATTATTCAGTCCGAAGAAAAATAACGAATAAACAAATTTGAATTCTTACGTGTTCAATCAATATGTCAAAAGCCCAATGGCAAAATTGGATTGAGAGGTCATTCTTTAAGATTTTTTCTGAAGAAAATAAAAAAGTCATAGAGAGAATTACCATTAATATATCTATTGCGGGATTCATTATACATCTTCTTTTAATTTTAGGTAAGAATTACGATTTATTCCATTCTCCAATGGATAACCTATTGTTAGCCGATCCAATATCGGCTATTTATACGCCGTTTTCAATTATTTTGATTTATGAAATTTATCTTTTAATTCATTATTTACCCCGTTCATTTACAACCTCGGTTTCAAAGCAATTTGAAATAATTTCTCTCATTGTTATTCGACGAATATTTGCTGACATACCACATATTGAACTAAGTGCATCATGGTTTAGCTCTACGAATAATCTCCAACTTATATATGATTTGTTAGGAATTCTAATTCTATTTTTCTTAATATATCTTTTTAACAAAAGCCGAAGGCAGATTGCACCATCTCAAATCACAAAAAATCTTAGGCGTTTTGTCAATTCGAAACGAGCCATAAGTTTAGTCCTATTGCCCGTTCTAATTCTTACAAGTGCTTACACTTTGTTTTCATGGATTCAAACGCAATTCTTTAGCCCCTCTGTAATAACTTCCTTTGAGTTGAATGCAATTTTTTATAATGAATTCTTTACCATATTGATTTTGGCTGATGTGTTTATTTTACTGCTTTCATTTCAATACACGGAGCGATATAGCCAGCTTATCCGAAATACAGGTTTTGTGATTTGTACCATATTAATTCGCTTATCTTTTGCTACTAGTGGCTTAACGAACATTGCTTTGATAGTATCAAGTGTAATATTTGGACTTTTGGTACTCAGAATTTATCAAGTAACTGAATATCTCGATAAAAAAATATAAAATATATTATTCGATAAAATTAAAGACTAGGACAATGTAATCTCATTATCATCAATTTTAATGATGTCACCTTTGATACATTTTGCTCGCCTTCTTAGTTCAATCTCACCATTCCTCAAAACTTCCTCTGAATCTACAATCATTTTTGCATGACCTCCGGTTTGCGCAATACCGAGTGCTTTGAGCAATGCCAGAAGCTCAATGTAATCGCCATTAATTTTAAATTCGATATTATTTCCCATTGAGTTCCATAGCTTTTAAGGTATTCATCATAAGCGAAGCAATTGTCATAGGACCAACTCCTCCAGGAACAGGTGTTATATAGCTCGTTTTTGGTGCAACTTCTGCAAAATTCACATCACCAACCAATCGCCAACCTCTTTCCCTTGAAGAATCACTTACTCGGGTCGTACCAACATCTATAATTACGGCATCGTCTTTAACCATGTCTTTTGTCACAAATTCAGGCTTGCCTATTGCTGCAATTAAAATATCTGCCTGAAGACAAAGCTCTTTTAGGTTCTGCGTACGAGAATGTGCAAGTGTGACTGTACAATTTCCTGGGTTAGAATTTCTACTTAACATGATACTCAATGGAGTTCCAACAATATTGCTTCTTCCTAAAACGACACAATGTTTTCCCGAGGTTTCAATTTTATTCCTCTTTAGAAGTTCCATGATGCCAGCAGGAGTCGCTGGCAAAAAACCAGGAAGGTTCAATAGCATATTTCCGAGGTTCATGGGATGAAAACCATCCACATCTTTATTTGGACTGATGTGATCTGTTATTTTGGTCTCGTTGATGTGTTTGGGGAGCGGAAGTTGGACAATAAATCCATCAATCTCTTCATCTTGATTGAGCTCTTCCACTTTGTTTAAAAGTTCTTGCTCAGTAAGGGTATCTTCAAATCGAATTAATGAACTATTGAAACCAATCTCATCACATGCTTTAACTTTTGCCCCAACGTAGGACATTGACCCTCCATCATTCCCAACGAGTACTGCAGCTAGATGGGGAATCTTCATTCCTTTTTGTTTTCGACTCGCTACAGCTGTTTTCAACTCTGCTCTAATTTCTTCTGCCGTTGTCTTTCCGTTAAGTCTTTGCATATGTTTTTTTTACAAAGATAATAAGCCTTCTATTTAAGAAGTAGTAATTCATCGTATCTTTGTCAAAAACTATTCAACAATGAAGAATTTATTTACCTCTCTTTTTATTTGTTTTTCTATAACGTCATATGGTCAGGTGGACTTTGACGGATCTGAAATTGGTGTTGAAGTATTTGCAGCTAGGGCTGGTTCTAATGGAGGAACTATGGGGTTTGGATTAAAATATGCAGCTATACTTAATGAAAATTTCATAGTTGGTCCATCTTTACGTTATCATTACACATGGAGCTTTATAGATCTGAATCTTACTCAAGGTTCTAAAGTAAGCGGTAGTTTGTATGGTGGTGGTTTTTTTGCACATGCCAGATATAAGGATGCCCTCTTTGGAGGTGTTGAATTTGAATTACTTAAAACACCTTTTAATTTTAGTCCAACACTAGGTGAGTTTAAACCCTGGATCGCAACCCTTTTTATTGGAGGTGGGTTTTCTAAATTATATAATAAAGTGAGAATCAACTTGGGTGTTTTCTATGATGTTATCAATGCCGAAAATAGTCCGTTTCGACCTAACTACGCAATTAGAATTAAAAATGCTGAGGGTGGTACTCAGCGCATTCTTCCTATCATCTATCGAATAAACTTCTTTTTCCCAATCGGAACTAAAAAAGAGAAATAAAATGAGAATAGGAATTGTATTATATCCTACGTTTGGAGGTAGTGGAGTAGTGGCAACGGAGTTGGGGAAGGCCTTGGCTAAAAAGGGACACATGATTCATTTTATTACCTATTCCCAGCCAGTAAGACTTGGAGGGTTTAA
>CALKHF010000058.1 GCA_938092255.1 uncultured Flavobacteriales bacterium
TTGAGTTAAGTGAAAAAATCCTCTACCTTTAATGCAAATGTAAAAAATGAAAAAATCACTATCCTTATTAATTGCTTTACTATCAATGACAAATTTAAAAGCCCAAACCAATGATTTGCCTGGAAACACTTCATTGCCTACATCAGATATTGATTTAAATAAAATTGCAGCACTAGAAACTGAAAACTTCAAGTATTCTGTAGAAGATTTTTTTGCCAAACCCAAAGCAAGTTCCTTTCAGTTTTCTCCTAAAGGGACCTATTTGTCCTTTAAGGAAAAGGATGAGAATCTTAAAAATCATGTTTATATAAAGAATATCGTGACGGGAAAAGTGACCCGGGCCATTGAAGAAAAAGAAGAATTAATTCGAGGATATGGATGGGCGAATGACAACCGTCTGCTTTATATCATGGATAAAGGAGGTGATGAAAACTACCACCTTTTTGCCGTTGATTTGGATGGCTCAAATGAAATGGATCTCACCCCTTTTGATGGCGTAAAAGCTGATATCCTCAATGGCCTAAAAGAGGACAAAAGCCATATGATTATTTCGATGAACAAGAACAATCCAGCCGTTTTTGAACCTTATAAAATTAATATCGAAACTGGTGAGCTTGAACAGCTTTTTGAAAACAATGATGTTCAAAACCCCATTAGCGGATACAGCTTTGATAAAAACGGGGAATTAAGGGCGTATGTCAAGATGAGAGATGGTGTTGAAAATGACCTTTATTATGCAACCGAAAAAAACCAATTCAAAAAACTTAAAGAATTAAATTGGAAAGAAACATTTGGAATTGTCGGCTTTAATTACGCAAGTGACAATCCTCATGAGGCCTATGTCGTAAGTAACCTGGAGTCAGATAAAGTACAAATCTATCTTTATGATTTAAAAAAGGATAAAGTCATAAAAAAGCTGTTTTCTCATCCAGATTATGACGTTTCAAGTCTTTACGTTTCAAGGCATCGGGGATACGAGCTTGATTGTTTTGCTTACGAGGGAGAAAAACAACAAGTTGTCCCAGTTAGTCCTTATTTTAAAAAAATGCACCAATTGATTTCTGAAAAATTTGTGGGGTACAATTATTACATCACCGATGAAACTGATGACGAAAGTAAATACCTCATCTTTATTCAGAGCGACAAACTGTATGGAAAGTATTTTTCATTCGACCCTAAAACCGAGGAATTCAAGGAGGTTTACGACCTAATGCCACAGCTCAAAGAGGACGACATGTCTGTAATGATGCCGATTACCTTTGAGAGCCGAGACGGTAAAACCATTCACGGATATTTCACTATGCCTAAAGGAACAAGGCTTGGTCAAAAAGTTCCGGTTATTGTAAATCCACATGGGGGGCCTCAAGGCGTTCGTGATTCTTGGGGTTTTAATCCAGAAGCGCAGCTTTTTGCCAGTCGAGGATACGCAACTCTACATGTTAATTTCAGAATTTCTGGTGGTTATGGAAAAGAATTTTTGCAATGTGGCTTTAAAGAAGTGGGGCGAAAAGCCATGGATGATGTTGAAGACGGTTTAAAATACATTGTAGATCAAGGATGGGTGGATGAGAATAGAGCGGCTATTTACGGTGGGAGCCATGGTGGATACGCCGTTTTACGCGGCCTTACAAAAACTCCGGAGCTCTATGCTTGTGGTGTCGACTATGTTGGAATCTCCAGTATATTCACTTTTATGAAGTCTATTCCTGCGTATTGGCAACCTTACATGAAAATTATAAAAGAGATTTGGTACGATGAAGACGTCCCAGAAGAAAAAACAATTATGGAAGAAGTTTCTCCTATTTTCCATATCGATAAAATCAAGAAACCCCTACTTGTTGTCCAGGGAGCTAATGACCCAAGGGTAAACATTAATGAGGCCGACCAAATTGTTGAAGGTCTTAGAAAAAAGGGTATCGATGTGCCTTACATGGTTAAATATGATGAGGGGCATGGCTTTGGTAAAGAAGAAAATAGGATTGCCTTCTACAGCACAATGATGGGCTTCTTTGCCAAGCATTTGAAATAAGATCACTCAATCACTAGTCTCTTTTGGGTCTTTTGATCGGTCGAATTCAATTCTATAAGGTAAAGACCTGAGGGGATGTTGGAAAGGTCTAATTCCATTCCATTCCATGACTTCCATGTTTTTATTTCTTTCCCATGTACATCAGTAAGTAGTATATCTGAACCCAACCAAAAGGAGTCCGCTTCAATTTTAATATAATTGGTTGCTGGATTTGGAAAAACCTTTACTTGATTTGCTGCGAGTGATTGAATACCGGATTGGCTTTCACAAACAACGACATCAAGAGTGCTTTCAGGAATTTGACCACTAATCTCTTGGTTGACCAGAACGCTTCCATCGGGACCGTAAATTATATATCCTTCATATGCGGGGTCAAAGCTTTGGCCTCCATTGTATATAAAATCAAAGACATCGCCATTATCCGCTTGAATAAAAGTCGTCTGCTCATATCCAAAGTAAAAAGGGATAGGTAAGTACAAAACATCATTTTTATATACGTCTAAACTGTTGTTCCACCATCCGTCATAGTATTCATGACGCATTACAATTTCTAATGTTCCACAAGTTGGTGTTTCAGGACACGCTAAAAGACCAATAGAATTTCCGGATTGCTGTCCTGTAGGAGTTATTTGCTGATTATTTCCATCAACTACACTGTAGTATTGTCCCCCTGCAGATCCTTGGGGTAAATAGAAGAGATTGACAATGTCACCTTCATCAACTCCAAATTCAAAAGTTGCATAATTACCCGCAGGGCCCGTTTCTACAGAAATGATTTCACCATCCACTTCCACATACAATTGGGTATCATTCCATCCATTGCCTTCTTCATCAAACATGTACAGGGTCCATGTACCACAAGTTCCAACGGGTGAGGGAATGTCCACGGGCAATACCGCATCAATTACATGAACAACGCCGTTGTATGCCAACACATCAGTTATTGTAATTTGTATGCCGTCAACAAAGATTCCATCATTAGTTACTGTCATGAGTAAATAGTCTCCATCATAATTCAAAAAGGTTTCATTATTCGAAATATCTACACTCAAATTTCTACTCTCCACGATATGTTTGGCGACCAAATCATCAATGATTGAAGAATATAATAACTCGTTTGTGGTCATTCCCGCAGATTGCGCAAATGCCTCCAACGCTGCATCAGTAGGAGCAAAAACGGTAAATGGGCCCTCTGGAGATTGACTATTCCCTACCAATTCACTTTGTTTACGAAGTTTTGTTTTGTAACCTGCAATATCAATGGCATCCTCAAAAACCTGATGATTCTCACTGTCTTTAACTACATCCCAAACGGACATTGAGGGTAAGCCAGATGGGGCCAATGTTTTATCAATAATATGAACAACGCCATTATCTGCCGTATAATTGGTAGAAATTATTGTTGCGTCGTCAACCATAAATGAACCATTTACCTCACTGACAGTCAAGTTTTGACCATAAGTAGTCATCAGCAGTTGACCATCTAGCAGGTCTTCAGCCATATACACTCCTTCAACAATGCTATAACGAAGTGTTGCCGGCAAGTCTAAAAATCCAAGTAAATCAAACTGACTGATTTCAGGGTCTCCAAATTCATCTCTAATCCCATCAACAGCTGCATCGTTTGGTAAAAAAACGGTGTAAGACTCTGCTCCGTTAAGATTGATGTCATAAGTCGAATCGGGATAAAATAAATTTGAATAATAGGAATTTAATGCATACCCTGATTGAAATGATTCGGGTAAGGTATTTGAAGCCAAAAGGTCTGAAATGCTAAATCCATCAACATTAATGGTACCGACCATTCCCAGATCAGCATGGAACCCTACACCGCATTCGTAATTGTACACTCCGGGAACAGAAAAGGTTATAACCCCCATACATGTTCCGGCCGTTGTGCCAATGGTTTCATTCAGATAGAAATCTTCTGGATTATTGTACGGTTCACCATCAACAGAATTGAACGTTCCGTTAACATCATGGGTTCCCTCAATGTTAATAAATGCCACAGACTCCCCTGGGGCAATCGTAAGTTCGGATGGAGAGAATTCGAAGTCAATTAATAAAACAGTATGGTCTGCATCGCATAGATTCTGAGCCATTAAGCTATAACTACCTAATAGGAAAATCAAAGAAAAAAACACCGATTTCAAAAAAGTCATTTTAGAGTTTTATGCGTTATTATTAAAATAAAACACTCTTTTAAATATATTGTTCACAGCATTTAGCAGAATGTGTCTACCACAAAAAAGCCTTGGTCGTGAAAACCAAGGCCTTAATACCAGCTCGAGGTGGAAGCCCTCTCACAAGCTTTTTAATGATTTTTCAAAGGTAGGAAAAAAACAGATAATAGTTAAAGCCACATTAAGGAGTGGCTTTTTAATGGATGTTCAATCAACCAAAGATGAACCAATGGGTTTTTAATACTCATCTGGGTACTTACTCGACAAGTAGCCCTTATAATCGCAGTCTCCTGAAAGACAATCAATACCCCCTCCCCCAAAAGTAACAGTCGCCTCAAATATTTGAATCAAATCAATATTCTGATTTATATCAAATCCTATTTTTCGCATTATAACCGTTTGAGAATCGCCCCCGCCATCAACATAAATGATATATGGTATATTGTCAATGACCTCAATGCCTAAACCTTTCCATCCCAAGTGATCAGGGGCAAATCCGATTCCTAATCCTTCTTTGTATCCTTTCTTGTATCTGTATATTTTTGAATCTCCCATTTCTCCGCGTTCAGCGTCACTCGGCCAACCTACGTCATCAAATGCATCAATAATATAAAATCTACCATTGATGTACAGCCCAATTTCGACTTCCACAGGTAACTTTTCACCTTCGTCATACATTGGGCGAGCGCCATTAGATAAAGAGAACAAAAACAACTCATTTTCCAATGAATCCGTGTATTTTTTGAAGGATAATTCAATCTCATTTAGATTTTTCTGCAATTCTTTTCTCTCTTCCATGAGCCTCATATTCTCATTGTTTACGGACTTTATGGTATTGGCTTTTTCGGAGATTGTTGCAGCTTTCTTCTTTATGAGTTCTTGAGCTTCGTCATACTGGTCTGAGAGAATTGTATACTCACGGTCCATAGTTTCAATGGTGTTCTGCAGTTGAGTAGTATCTTTTAGGTATTCTCTTTTGAGACTGTCAACACGATAAGTAAGAATGGCTATTTGCTCTTTTTTGGATTGAGCCATTGAATTAAGGCCGATAGAAAAAGTTATTAAAGCGAATATATATTGCATGTCTGGTATTTAGACACTAAAGATAGGAAAACACGAATAGAAATAGTACAGTTGTTTTCATCGTTTATTCAATTGTAAACACCTTCTCGGTACTTCCATCATCATAGATATAGATAAGGGGTGTATTGGGTTTAAAAGTTGTTTCACTACCCATCATATCAATAATGCCAATTAAAGTTCTAGGCGAAGCATTAAATTCTATGAGATTAGTTATTTCCGAAGAACACGAATTAGCACAGTTTGTAGAAAAATTAACTGCAGTATCAACATAAATCCATGTCGATTCCGAATACAACGGGTCATCTACTTCAATACAAAATAGATTAGGGTTTGCTCTTGCAAGAAAACTTGTAGTCCCCATTGATGAACTATTTCCGTTTTTTATATTCAAACAGGTGAGCTGATTTTGGTCGCAATCCAAATAGCCTAGATTTGGGGTATTACTTAGGTCCAATTCTGTAAGATTATTTTGTTGGCAATTCAAGTTAACTAAATTAGGACTTGGTACTAAAGTTTGCAGGTCGTTGTATTGACATTCCACATGGGTGATCGATGGGCATTGACTCAAGTCAAGTGTTGTTAAATCATTAGCATAGCAAACCAATCGCCACAGATTTGTGTTTTGACTGACATCTATATTTGTCAAATTATTTGCAAAACAGTATAAAGTTTGCATGGCTGTAAACCCCTCTATCCCTGTCAAATCTGAAATGTCTTTTTCCGCTATGAATAAAGTGATAACCTCGTTAATGTTTTCAGTTAAAACACTATCGTCAAGTACGTCGTCGTGTCCTAAATCAATAAGGGCTTGCTCAAAGTTGTCGTCCGGCACATATGTTTTTTGTGCTGTTAAATTAAAACCCAAGAAGAGAAATGGAAGGAGAAATAGTTTGTTCATAAAGAGTAGTTTCTTTAAAGACGCGGAAATGAAAAAACGGTTGTTTTTTAGATCTTTTATATAGTAATGGATATTCAATCAACTAAAGATGAACCTTTGGATTTAAGCTTTTGAATTTATTAACTTGGTGGAAAAATAAATAATGAGATATCTATTCGTGTTTTTAGTGGTTGGGTTGGCTAGTTGTGGAGATGCTTCTTCGGTAAACGAAAGGGGGAAATCAAAAAAGAAAAAAAGTAATGCAAATTCATTAACGGAGAGAGCTATTGATTTTCAAAACGCATATCGAACATTCGAATTTGATGCCATTGAGCCTTATCTTAGCTCTGGCTCCATTGAATTTACAAAGAAATTTTGGAGTGATGAGAATCTTGAAGCTAATAAGACCGAATTATCCAAGAAATATAAAGAAAAGGGTAGTGATAACTATGTTATAGAGTCAAAAATATATGAGCATATAGATAAAAACTACAACAAAGAGAAAAGAGCCAAAATAACGCAATGTTGCAATGGTTGGGGAGAAGAATTTGAAACCTTTTGGGTTCGAGAGAATAATGCTTGGAAAGTAGATTTTTTCACAACTATGCAAGTTGTTTTCAAAAATAAAATGTGTTTTGACGAAGACGGTAATCTAATAAAATGCGATTAGAAACAATAGACGAACTCCTTGACTTCATAGACACGAACTATGAAAGACGGAGTAATTGTTTAAATGGAATTTACAGCATTTTGATAAACTAAAAAACCGATAACTATTTCAGCGACAATAATAAACAAAATTATATTCACTTTTTTATTTGTATCCGCGATTAGTTCTTCTGTCGTTTTAGGTTTTTCTGGAACCTTAGGACCTCCAAACAAGCCAATATTTTTATTTTCTTCATTCGTTTTTTCTTCTGGTTTACGTTCTTCCATAAATATATAATTTAGTTACTCAAACATACAAAAACTATAACAATAGAAGAACTACTGAAACACGAATTAGGAATTATGAAATAGAATTGAAGTGAGTATATTAGAGCTAACTTTAAAAATTATATTATGAAATATCTATTCGTGTTTTTGTTGATTGGCTTGGTTAGTTGTGGAGATGCTTCTGGTGAAGCAACAAAGGTAAGCAAAGCCAATGTCAACAGTCATATTAACGAAAATACTGATTGGACGAAAATATTAAATTGTGATGATATTGATGGATTAATTGCCACTTATAGTATTATGAGTCACGAAAGAGGACGTGAAGTCAAAAATAGAGTGCTTTCTCAATTCACAGGATACGTAAAGTATTGTAGAGAAGATGGTGGATTAAATCATTTGATTGGTTATAGTAACGGCATCATTGTTTCTGACAGAAAATATGGAACAAAAAACGACCAAAGATATTTGGAATTAGAAAGATTAAAAATGGATAATGGGATTCAGCGTACTCGATATTATGAATTGGGCTACTTGTATGAAGAAAGATTCCAAAAGAATGGCAAGCCATATGGGACTCACCGTGAATGGAAATACCAAAACCATTTACTTGTGCGGGAGGCTACTTTTGATGAAAATGGCAACCCAATTAAAGACACAAGATGGCGGGAAAATGGTGAGTTATTCGAATTATATGAGTTTAGTTCTCCAGGAACATATTTACGTAAAAAATGGGACAGTGCTACAAACTTAATATCGGAAGAGAACTTTGTGAATTATCAGAGAGATGGCTTACATAGAGCGTGGCACAAGAATGGTCAGTTGGAGACTGAAATGAATTACAAAGATGACAAGCCTAATGGTTTATATAAAAGGTATTATGAGAGTGGAGGTTTAAGGGAAGAGTCAAATTACAAAGATTGGAAGCTTGATGGTTTATATAAATCGTGGTACAAGAATGGGCAGTTAATGAATGAACACATTTACAAAGGTGGAAATTGTGTTAATGCTAAATGCTGGGATGAAAACGGAAACGAAACACAATGCTGATACAAACAATAGACGAACTACTTGACTTCATAGACACGAACTATGAAAGACTATCAGACAAAGCTTATGTAGATATATGTAGAAGCACTATGCAGCTATATGAATATAAGAAGCCAGACACAAAAGAAGCTACGTTAAAACGAATTAAGGAACTAAACAACTTTGCAAATAGTTATTCAAGCATACACGAATTACCGTTGTTTATGGAAGAAAATTAAAAAAGTCGGATATATTGTCGGATAGTTTATGAAAAGAAAAAAGCCACAAGTCAATACTACATTAACTTATGGCTCTTTCTTAAGTACTCGAGGCGGGACTTGAACCCGCACGCCCCAAAGAGCACAGGATTTTAAGTCCGGCGTGTCTACCAATTCCACCACTCGAGCATTTGTTCTATTAAGAACGGGTAGAAAAATGAGCGGGAGACGGGATTCGAACCCGCGACCCCAACCTTGGCAAGGTTGTGCTCTACCAACTGAGCTACTCTCGCTTATATTCATTAGACTGCATTCGATTATGCAGCGGGCGACAAATTTATAAATATTTTATGGTATTATTCAAGAGATGAATAGAATATTTCACTCAAAGGGTTAATTATTTGGCCTGAGAATTGATTACTTTTGCAAAGAAATGGATCAACAACTCTCCAAACAGAACAAATACGACAAAGCTTATCTGCGTTTAGCAGAGAGTTGGGCTAAATTATCTCAGTGTAATCGAAAACAAGTTGGGGCAATTATAGTAAAGGACGAAATCATTATATCTGATGGTTTTAATGGGACTCCTGCTGGATTCGACAATTGTTGTGAAAATGAGGAGGGTCTGACGCATTGGTACGTATTGCACGCTGAAGCAAATGCCATTTTAAAAGTTGCTAAATCAACAAACAATTGCAAAGGGGCGACGCTTTATTTGACACACTCGCCATGCCGTGATTGCAGTAAATTGGTATTACAATCGGGGATCAAACGAGTGGTTTACAAGGAGGCTTATAAAGACCCAGCTGGAATCGATTTTCTTAGAAACGCAGGACTAGAAATGGTTCACATAAACCAAATAGATGAATAATTCTCGTTTTTCTGTTGTGCTTCCATTGGTTATTTCACTTTCAATTTGTGCAGGGTTTCTTACCTGTTATGCTATTTATGGTGATTATTTCGATTCCCAGAAAAAAAGTGCCGGCATCCAAAAACTGGAAGATGTATTAAACCTGTTGGATAGCAAATATGTAGATCCGATCAATAAAGAAAAAATATTTGAGGAGACTATTTCTGAGATGTTGCATAAGCTTGACCCACACAGCAATTATATTTCTGCAAGTGATATGAAGCGAATGTCAGAGTCCATTGAAGGAAATTTCAGCGGTATTGGAGTTCGTTTTTTCAAATTGCGAGATACCATATCGATTACCCACGTATTGTCAAATTCACCGTCGGAAAAAGCAGGGTTAAAAGACGGGGATCAAATCATCAAAATAAATGGTAAAAACGCGGCCGGTGTGAAAATGTCAAATGACACCATTATGTCCTTACTAAAAGGTCCAAGTGGTACGTCAGTTAATGTTGTCGTAAACAGATATGGCAATTTACTCCCAAAAAAAATAACCCGAGGACGAATCCCTATTAAGTCTGTAAATACATCATACATGGTTGATGAAAAAACAGGTTATATCAAAATTGATCAATTTTCCATTCCAACAGCTTATGAATTTCGACAAGCTGCCGTTAATTTGCGAAATAATGGAATGACAAAACTCGTTTTGGATTTGCGAAATAATGGAGGGGGAGTCCTTGAGGGTGCCACACAAATTACAGACGAATTCCTTAAAAGTGGATTGTCAATTGTAAAAACAAAAGGAAGTAAAATTGGGACCAAACATTACACATCAACAAGAGATGGTGTTTTGAAAAACGTGGAGCTTGTTGTATTAATCAATTCGAGCTCAGCATCCGCGAGTGAAATCGTTTCAGGAGCGATTCAAGACAATGATCGTGGAATTATTGTAGGTCGAAGGTCTTTTGGAAAAGGGCTTGTGCAGGAAGATCAAAAACTAAGAGATGGCAGTTCGGTTAGAATAACAGTTGCCCGTTACTACACCCCTTCAGGCAGGTGTATCCAACGTCCTTACACTGATAATATTGAGGATTATTATAAAGACCCGACAAGAACCGAAGCCTCGATGTTTACGGTTGACTCAACTTTGTTTAATGATTCATTAAAATACCAAACCATAGGAGGTCGGGATGTTTATGGTGGCGGCGGAATAAGCCCGGACATTTTTGTGCCCTTAGATACTTCAGGAACAGGGTTGTATTATTCATCACTTCTTTGGGGTGGGGCAGTCAATCAATTCGCTTTTGACTATGTAAAGAGAAATCGATATTTCTCACAAAATCCTTGGTCTTCAATCTCTCAATTTAAAGTCGAGTTCAAAATTGACAACTCATTAATTAAAGAATTGGTTGAATATGCTGATTCAGAACTTAACATCAGGGCATACAGCACAGACGAGGTAAAGCACTGTGAAAGAAGATTAATGATTCAACTTAAAGCAGAAATCGCAAGACAAATTTGGCAAGAGAATGGTTTCTTTTCGGTTTACAATGAGTTTGACACAGAATTTCAAACTGCTTTCAAAACATTTGAGAAATAATTTTTCAGAATTATTTTACCTCAATGGCTACTTCATTTTTCCTTCCAATGACTTGCCAGGGAGCATTATAACCCATAAACTGAATGTTTCCAATTGTTTCAAGGCCCTCTGACTTCACGCTCTTTAGAAGTCTTTTGGAATATTTTTCAATTTTTTTATTGTTGGCATAGCCAGGAAAGGTTAAAACCGCATATTTCTTCGGCGCAACGGGTAAAATCTCTACTTTATCAGAGCTAGGTTCTGGAAGGCTCTCCATTGAGTGTTCCTTTGGCATTACAAAAGACATTTTCGTTTCATCTCCCATGTCCATAATGACCGGTGACGTCATTGCTATTTTCTTTTTTTCATCATTCCCGCCAAATATGTAATTGGCTACTGTCCTAAATCCATTGCTTGAAGAGGATTCATAGGAATTACTTTTAACTACCGTCTGAGCCAAAATCATTGATCCATACTGTCTAAGTTCGAAATCGTCATAGGATTTTATCAATGTGTATTTTGGAGATTCTATTTTTGACGATTGATATGCCATAAAAAACTGACTTAAGATGAGGAGCACAACAGAGACGGAGATGAAATAAGAGATTTTGGACATGAGTTTTGAGTTTAGTGTGTTTTAGTTTCTGTATTTATATTTTTTAAAAAATTTGGTCTTACGTTCCTTACCTACTGAATTAACATAGGGGTGTGTGGGATTGTTCTTTTCAAAATCTTGATGATATATTTCGGCTTTGTAAAAAACATTCATTTTTTCAACACTTGTCGTAATTCTTTTAAATTCATTTTCGTTTAGCAGTTGCCGTATATACGACTCCGCTTTTTCTTTTTGTTGTTGGTCAACGTAAAAAATTGCTGACCTATACTGTGTTCCAACATCTGGACCTTGTCGATTTAAAGTTTCGGGGTCGTGAGAGTAAAAGAACACTTCTAACAAGGTTTCATAAGAAACGATTTTACTGTTAAAAGTTACTTCAACGGTCTCTGCATGACCTGTTAGACCAGAACAAATTTCTCGATAAGTCGGATGCTTTGTTTCACCACCACAATAGCCAGAAGTTGCTTCTACCACCCCCGGGAGGGTTTCGAAAATAGCCTCAACGCACCAGAAACATCCTGAAGCGAAATAGGCCTTTTCTCGTTGAGAGAAAGCGCTTAAAAAAGGGCACAATAATAGAGTTAGAAGTAAAAATCTTTTCACTCTTTGAAAACAAACTTTAATGAATAAAGTTTGGTTTAGTGTTTACTTTTTCGGTTTTCTGCTGTAAAGGCTAGAAAAATTACCAGTACAATAGCAACTATCGTACCTATGGCAATCCATATTGTAGCGTCGTGAAACATAGTTTTAAGTTATTAGTCAGTACTAATTTAGAAAAAAAAAGGCAAAAATCCAAGAATCACCAAAAAACAAAGAAGTTGAACTTATTGATAAATAGATAATTAGGCGTGATTTGCCTATTTCTGTTTGGTGAATTTAGTTCTGGATCGTCCTACTTGCAGGTAGAAATGACCTGCGCTCAATGATGTAACATCAATTTGATTCGATCTAATTAATCCTTTTAAAACAAGTCTTGATGTGGCAAGCTCATATATTTTAAATGGCTCATTTTGCTTTTCTATTCGGATAAACTGAGTGCTTGGATTTGGATAAATCAAAATTTCTTTATTCCCTTTGGGTATTATATTTAATGCTTCATCATTGAAGTATTCTGAAAAATCAAATTTTAATAATTTTGGAGATATGGTAATTACAGCGCTTATCTCCTCTGAACTCACAAAACCAGTGGCGTTTCCATTAAGAGCAATTCCTTCTGTTTGACCAAGGGACAGCATGGTCCCTATCTCTATTCTTCTCTTATTACCGGAGAAGAAATCGTTTGCGTTATAATCCCAAAGCATCCAAATAAAACTAGTGTAGAAGTTTGCACCATTGTTTTTATAGCCCAAAAGCATTACACTTTCCCCTGAAAAATCAATTGACGCATCGGTAACAAGACCATCAACATTAAAACTGTTATTCAATATTGCGGTTGCAGTATCAACCCACGAAATTGGTAAACCATAAAGTTTTGTTTCTTGATCTATCCAGTTTTTAGAAAAAAGATACATCGAGTCTTCTGTACAAAGGAAGGCCTCGCAATCATAATTGTGCGCATTAGATCCCCAGGTGAAATCAATTTGATCTTCGTAGCGAAATACGCTTCGTGTAGCAGGCACTTGGTTTAACGATGGGTCTTGAATGTCTGCCTTACTAATTTCATAAATACAAAGGTTTTCACGCGACCCCGAATTATTCCCAAAATCGCCCACAAAAATACTTTGACTGTTTTGACTAATCCCTTCCCAGTCTATATTAGAAGCGTTTAGGACAGTGATTTCTCTAATGATGTTGCCCAAAGTGTCAAGCTCAAAAATAGTGTTTGAATGGCCCCCATCATTAATTGTAAAGAGATGGTCATTAAAAAATATTATTCCAGAATTTTCATTTAAAATTGAACCATTTAGATCCGCAATCTCCTCCATTGTATAATTCGTCGACTCATAAAAACAAGATCCATCATTCACAGTTGCACTGCTTGAATAATTAAGTGCCAAGGGGTCGGTACACCCCATTTGTGCATATAACCCCAGTTGAGTCAATGCTAAAAAGTTTAAATAAATAATTTTTTTGACCACTCTTCTGTTTCTGATGTTGATAATAAATCTAATTCCGAGAGATAAATTACCACTTTTTCAATGATTGTAGGCATTTCCTGTTGTTTTTCGTTCCATTCAGTTTGAGAAAGCCAGCTTCTTACTTGGTGCAAATCAAGATTATATCGCCACGAAATGATTTCCGCTGTGTTTTCAGAGCCCTTTACTTTTTTTGCTCTTTTTTGAATAACTTCTATTACTTTATTTAATTGTTTTGGGTGGTTTTCAATGATCTCTTTTCTTGCAGCTATGACAAAAGAAGGCCATGGAGTATAAACCTCTCCAATTCGTCTACATTTCCTTTGATCAACATAGGGCTGGGTAGTATACTTCTCCCACAAAAAAACTTGGGCTTCTCGATTCTCGAGGGCCCATAGCCCCCCGTAAACATCTCCAACCACATTAAACTTCATGTTTGTTGGATTGAGTTGATTTTGATGTGCCATTACATAGGACATTAGGTGTGAGCCTGATGCCTCTCTTGAAATTGCAATAGTTTGAGATTCTATATCCCTGATCGATTTAAATCTAGATTTAAAAGGAACATGTACCCCCCAACATAACGGGGTATTTACATAAACGTCTAATATTTTTGCGTCGAGACCTTGAAGAATTGATCGACTGATTCCTTCAGTTAAAACGATAGCAACATCTATAGACCCTGACTGAAGTCCTTTTATCATTTGACCTGTACCGCCACTCATGTCGGCCCAGTGCAAAGCGATGCCTTCATTCCTAAATAAACCCTCTTCGATGGCGATTCTCCAAGGATAATTAAAGTGCTCTGGAACCCCTCCAACTTTGAGTCCTAACATATTATGCTGGTTTGAAAATTTGTTTTTCATAAAGTGTTTTATACTTTCCGCCTTTCAGCAGAAGCTCGTCATGAGTACCTGTTTCTATGATTTCGCCCTTATCCATGACAACAATTTGATCTGCTTTTTGGATCGTGCTAAGGCGATGGGCTATAACAACTGATGTTCTTCCTTTGGTAAGGTTTATGGTTGCTTTTTGTATTAACATTTCAGATTCATTATCCACACTGGATGTCGCCTCATCTAAAATTAATATTTGTGGATTATATACATATGCACGAATGAACGCAAGGAGTTGTCGTTGACCTACAGATAATACCGAGCCCCTCTCTCCTATTGAATAATCATACCCTTCTGGCAATTGTGATATGAAATCATGAACACCCACAGCTTTTGATGCCAAGATAACCTCTTCTCTTGATATTGATTCATCTCCTAGGGTTATGTTATTGTGTATGGTATCCGAAAAAAGAAAAATATCCTGTAAAACAATGGCAATGTTGTCTCTTAAATGAGCCAATTCAATTTCTTTTATATCCACTTCGCCAATTTTAATCGTTCCAGATTTGTGCTCATAAAAACGACCTAAAACATTAACTATTGTTGACTTTCCAGACCCCGTTGCACCAACAATCGCAATCATCTTGCCCGTTTCAATTTTAAGACTTATTTTTTTTAGAACATCCATGTTGTCCGTATACGAAAAGGAAACGCTATCAAAATAGATGTCTTTACCAAAATCAACTCCTTTCGTTTTTCCTGAATGTTGTCTGTGATCTTCACGATCCATGATTTCAAATATTCTCTCGGCCCTAACAATTCCCCTTTGAAGGACATTAAATTTGTCCGCAAGCTGGCGTATTGGACGATACAACTGATATATCCAAAGAGTAAAGGCAATGATTTGCCCATACATTGCCTGAATTTCTATATTGGTCTTCCCTCCCGCATTCAATGCTCCCCAAACCAATAAAAAGGCAATAGATAGCGAACTTAAAATTTCTACAACAGGAAAAAAAATGGAGTTTGCCCACACCGCATTAATGTGTGCCTTCCTGTGTCCTTTATTGATTTCAACAAACTTTGAATATTCTTCCTTGTTTTTATTAAATAGTTGAACAATGGACATCCCTGTTAAATGTTCCTGGACGAATGTATTTAACTTAGTAACTTGTTTGCGTTCAAGCTGAAATGCTGATTTCATTGCTCTTGCAAAAATTCGAGTTGCAATAATCAATAAAGGAATTGGAATTAAGGTCATTAAAGAAAGTTCCCAATTGGTATAAAACATAAGGCATAAGACGACAAATAATGATATTAAGTCTCTAGACATTTCCATAATTCCCGAGGAAAAAACCTGTGTTATTGCCTCAAGATCAGAAACAACTCGAGTGACAAGTGCCCCGATTGGGGTTTTATCAAAGTATTTCATTCGAAAAGAAACCACGTGAGAAAAAAGCTTTTTACGAATATCCCGAATAACCGATTGGGCCAATAGGTTTGAAAAATAGCTAGACACAAATTGAAGAACCCCTTCAATAAAAAGCAAGCCAATAATTCCAAGCGACCAATTAAGAAGTACCTCTTTGTTTTGAGTATTGACAATGTAATTGTCGACCATTTTACCAATCAAATAAGGCCTAAGAGGGCTTAAAAAGGAAAGCAATAGAACACAAAAGGCAGCAAAAATAAAAATTTTCTTATACGGTCTTGCGTACATCAAAAGACGCTTAAACATCGTATAATCGAGCTTTTTTTTGTTCATTAATTCACAAATTTAAATTAAAACACGTCACACCCCTTTAATTGTTTAAAAAAACAAGGGGATTTTGTATTTAAACACGAAAGTAAAGCTTACATGTTAAGTCCTTTGTGAAAGTTAATATTTTGTGTATTTTTGCCCTCTATTTAATTAAAAACTCATGGGTGTAAAAATATTTGCAGGTCGAGCTTCACAGCATCTAGCAGAAAGGGTTGCAAACGCCTATGGACAATCTCTAGGAAGTGTAAATGTAAACGTATTTAGTGACGGAGAATTTCAACCATCTCTCGAGGAAACAGTACGTGGACAAGACGTATTTATTGTTCAATCGACAATGCCGCCAACTGAGAATCTTTTTGAGCTTCTTCTTTTAATAGATGCAGCGAAAAGGGCCTCTGCAAGAAAAATCATTGCCGTGATTCCATATTTTGGATTTGCAAGACAGGATAGAAAAGACAAACCAAGAGTTGCAATTGGCGCAAAACTATCCGCGAATATGCTTATGGCCGCGGGTATCGATCGAATTATGACTATGGATTTGCATGCAGATCAAATTCAAGGGTTTTTTGAGGTTCCTGTTGATCATTTATATGCATCGACTCTGTTTTTAAAAGAGATTGAAAAAATAGATTCTAACAATTTGGTCATTGCTGCTCCTGATGTTGGGGGTGCCAAAAGAGCCAATTCTTACAGCAAAAAGCTAAATTGTGGGCTTGCTATTTGTCACAAGCACAGAAAGAAAGCAAACGAAATTGCCGAAATGACTGTTATTGGTGAGGTTGCTGGAAAAGATGTTGTTATCATTGATGACATGTGCGATACCGCTGGAACTTTAACGAAAGCAGCTGACCTACTAATGGGAAAAGGAGCGAAAAGTGTTAGGGCTTTTTGTACACACGCCGTACTTTCAGGCCCAGCATATGAAAGAATAAATAATTCTAAATTAACAGAGCTTATCGTTACAGATACTATTCCAATGAGTCAAAAAAGTGATAAAATTCGCGTTATTACAGCCGCAAATTTATTCTCTGATGTGATTCAAAAATTGATTAATAATCAATCGATAAGCGGACACTTTGTAATATCTTAAAATAAATATATAATGAAAACAACACAATTGAGCGGTTCGCTTCGAGCGAACGTAGGGAAGAAGGACGCTGCCAGCCTTAGAAATGCTGGTATGGTACCATGTGTACTTTACGGACAAGGTGAACAAACCCATTTTTCGGTAAAGTCAGTACAAATGAATAAAATTATTTTTTCGCCAGATGTATTTCTTGTTGAACTAGATGTCGAAGGGAAAAAAACAAAAGCAATTATCCGTGAGGTTCAGCAGCATCCTGTCAAAGACACGATACAACATGTTGATTTTTACGAACTAAATGAAAAGAAAAAAGTAAGAGTTAGCCTTCCTGTAAGAACCACTGGTTCTGCAAAAGGAGTATTAAATGGAGGTCGACTTAATATGGCTTTCAGAACATTAACTTGCTACGGTTTAGCATCAGATATTCCCGATGCCATTACACTTGACATCTCTCCAATTCGAATTGGTCAAGGGATTACAGTATCGGAAATAAATATTCCTGGTGTTACAATTCTAGACCCAGCAAATGCAATGGTTATCTCTGTTAAAATATCTAGAGGTGCAGTTGATGATGAGGAAGAAGAAGAAGAAGAAGGAGAAGAGGGAGCTGAAGGAGCAGAAAGTTCTGAAGGTAGTGAAGACCAAAAAGATGGTGAAAAAACTGAATAAACTTCTTTTTTAGAATATACAAAAAACCGCCCCGTGCGGTTTTTTTTGTGCCAATTTATCATAAATATAAGTCTGGTGAATTTCTTTTTGCTCTGAAATGACTAAATTCGTTTCTTCCCCATGAAAAACAATAATTCTCTTATCATCATCCCTACCTTCAACGAAAAAGAAAACGTTGACAAAATGATAGATGCTGTTTTAGAATTGGACTCTTCATTTCATGTATTGTTTGTTGACGACAACTCTCCCGACGGCACGGCCGAAATTATATCAAAAAGAATCACTGATTCTGAGGGCAGAGTTCACCTAGAAAAAAGAAAAGGCAAGCAGGGATTAGGAACGGCTTATATCCATGGGTTTAAATGGGCCATTAAAAAACAATATGATTTTGTTTTTGAAATGGATTGTGATTTTTCACACAACCCAAAAGACCTAAATCGACTTCAACAAGAGCTTAAAGATGGCACTGATTTAATTATTGGGTCTAGATATTGTAGTGGTGGAAAAGTTAAAAACTGGCCCTTTAAAAGAATATTAATGTCTTATTTTGCAAGTGTATATGTGAGATTAATACTGTTTATTTCTATTAAAGATACAACAGCAGGGTTTAAAGGGTACCGTTTAGATGTCCTTAAAAAAATAAAACTTGACGATATTCACTTTAAAGGATACGCCTTTCAAATTTGCATGAAATATGCAGCGCTTCATCATAAATTTAAAGTAAAAGAGATTCCCATAACTTTTGTTGATCGTGTTCAAGGCGTCTCAAAAATGAGTACGGGAATATTTAAAGAGGCATTTTTTGGGGTCTGGAAAATGAGAAGAATGAAGTTATGAGTAGTTATCTATTAAAAAATGGAACGGTTGTGAATGAAGGAGAGTCAAAGCAGCAAGATGTTCTAATCAGAAAAAATCGAATTGAAAAAATTGGAACAGACCTTAGTGACGATTCTGCAATAGTTATTGATTTATTAGGTAAATTCATAATGCCTGGCTGTATCGATGATCAAGTCCACTTCAGAGAGCCCGGGTTAACCCACAAGGGAAATATCTATTCTGAATCGAGAGCTGCTGTTGCTGGAGGAATCACTTCCTTTATGGAAATGCCTAATACCCGTCCTAATGCAACCACACAAGAGCTTTTGGAGGATAAATACCAAATTGCAAAAACAAACTCTATCGCAAACTATTCTTTTTTCATGGGTGCGACAAATGATAACATCGACGAGGTTCTAAAAACAAATGCATCGGAAGTATGCGGGGTTAAGGTTTTTATGGGTTCTTCCACAGGAAACATGCTTGTAGACAATGAAAAAACATTGGCGGGTCTTTTTTCTAATGTGCCAATGCTGATTGCAACACACTGTGAGGACGAGCAAACGATCCAAAAGAACTTGGCTGATGCAAAGTTAAAGTACGGAGCGGAAATTCCAATTGAACTTCACCCGATTATTAGAAATGAGAAAGCCTGCTATCTCTCTTCTTCTCTTGCTGTTAATTTAGCAGAACGATACGGGGCAAGGCTTCATGTCTTGCATATCTCCACAGCCAAAGAAACTGAATTGTTTAACAATCAACTTTCCTTAAAAGACAAAAAGATAACAGCCGAAGCCTGTGTTCATCACCTATGGTTCAGTGATGAGGATTATTCCTCTAAAGGAACTTTGATTAAATGGAACCCCGCAGTTAAAACCATTTCAGATCGAGAGGGGATCTGGGCGGCACTATTGGACAATCGTATTGATGTCGTAGCCACAGATCATGCTCCACATACAATTGAGGAGAAAAAAAACAATTACCTAAATGCTCCTTCGGGTGGCCCGCTTGTACAACATGCACTAATAAGCATGATGGAACATGTTAAGAAAGGTAAAATCACAATAGAAAGAGTCGTTGAAAAAATGGCTCATAATCCCGCTATTCTTTTTCGAATTAAAGAAAGAGGTTTCATCCGTGAGGGTTATTATGCGGACATTGTTATTGTTGACCCTAATCGCAGCCATTCGGTGCATCAAAACAATATTTTATATAAATGTGGGTGGTCGCCATTTGAGGGGCATACGTTTTCAAGTACAATAGATCGGACTTTTGTTAACGGCGAAATTGTATATAACAACAACAAGGTCACAGAGGGTAAAAACGGTATGCGCCTTACTTTTAATCCCGCTCATTAATGAAATACCTCACGTTTATTTTATTTTTTATGGTGATTTCTTGCTCTTCTTCTGATGACGTTGCGCTCATTCCAAAAAATGACTTTACTAAAATACATGGAGAGGTATTGGTTCTAGAAGCATATTACCAAAACAAGTACCGATCCGTTGGGATCTACAAAGATTCGATGAAACAATCGGTAACAGATTTGGTTAAAAAAAAGGGTTATACTTTCGATCAATATGAAAAAACTTACGACTTCTATGCCGTGAGGCAAAAAGATTTTCAAGAAATCAATTCAGAACTCATAGAGTCTTTTAGTAAAAAAAAACTATAACTTAATCTGTATCGAATTGACTTTCATTGACATGAAGTTCTCCGCACTTTGATTGAATACTTCTGGGTTTTCGGTTGTCAAAAAAACACACTTTCCGTTCTTAGAGATTTTCTGATCGATTAAATCGTGTCGTTGCAAATAATCTTTTAGTTTTTTAGCCACAATGGGACCCTGAGAGATTATACGCACCTTTTTGTTTGCCAATTCTTGTAGGTAAGAAATTATAATAGGATAATGGGTGCATGCTAATAATACTGTGTCAATGGAAGGGTCTTTTCTTAAGAGCTCAAAAAAGTCTTCTTTTATAATGGCTCTCCCTGATTCTGATAGGTGCTTGTTGCTTTCTATTAAAGGCACCCACATTGGACACGCTTGTTGAGTCACTATAAGGTTTGGCGAAAATTTTTTTAACTCAAGGACATATGAATTGGAATTCACTGTCCCTTCTGTTCCTAAAATTCCCACATGTTTTGTGTTGGTAAGTTCTCCTAAAGTTTCTGTGGTTGGTCGAATCACACCAAGAACGCGAAAATCTTGAGCCACCTCTTTTAAATCTTGCTGTTGTATGGTTCGAAGAGCTTTAGCTGAAGATGTGTTACAGGCAACGATTACTAGACGGCACCCTTTGCTCTTAAGATACCTAATGGCCTCTAATGTGAAGTCATAAACGACATCATAAGAACGATTCCCGTATGGCGCTCGAGCGTTATCGCCAAGGTATAAATAATCGTGTTCTGAAAGCTCTTTTTTGAATTCAGAAAGAATCGTAAGGCCTCCATATCCTGAATCAAATACCCCTATAGGCCCTTTATCTACCATAAATCAAATCTACAAAAAAAGGGCAACGCCTGTTGCCCTTATCTGATTGAAAATGTTTTTCGAAACGATTACTTTCCCATTAATTCTTTTTCAAGCTTTAACAATTCTGTCATCACCTCTTTGGTTATATCTACGCCACCTTTAAAATAAAGGGTAACTGTCTCATCTAGCACATAGCTGAATTTTTTGCTTTCAGCGACATTATTCACAGCCGTCTGGACAAGATCCAAAATAGGTTTGTTCAACTCTTGACCATAAATCTGCATTTGTTGTTCTAATTCCTGCTGTCTTGTTTGTAGAGCTTGCTGTTTCTTTTGAAGTTTTTCTTGCTCCATCTGCTGAATTACAGGAGTCATGTCCTTTTCATTCTGCTGATACCGTATGTAAGCTGCTTCAAATGACTTGTTCATTTCTTGTAATTCAAGAACCCCTTCTTCTTCAAATTTTTGAAGTTTTGCCATCGCATCTTTACGTGACTGTAGAGTGTCCAGTAATTGCTGAGAGTTAATGTGCGCTATTTTTGTTTGAGCGTTCATGTTTATTCCCCCAAAAACCAAAACCAATAGTAGTAATCCTTTTTTCATTTTTATATATATTTATTTTATTCTTATTATTCTATTCCCATCTCATATAAGATGTCATCACTTATGTCATATTCGCTTAAAGCATATATCAAGCTGCTTTGATTAGCCTTATCAAAAATCAAATCATAACCATCACTCTTTGCGAGTTTTTTAAGAGCAGTAAAAATACGATCTTGAATCGGCTTTATCAATTCCTGTCTCTTTTGAAAGTAGTCTCCTTCAGCTCCAAAATGCAGGGTCTGAAGCTCCAATGCTTCTTGCTCTAGATTTTCAATTTCTTGTTGTCGCTTTTCTTTTTCTTCTTTCGGCAACAGAATTTCTTCGCGTTCGAAGTTGTTCTTTTTCTTCTTTACAGCCTCATAACGATCTTCAATTTCTTTGGTCCATCGTTCTGCAAGCTTGTCCAATTTGTCTTTTGCCTCTACATATTCCGGAACTTTACTCATAATATAGTCCGAATCTATATAGGCATAGGATTGACTATTGGCAAAGGTTGTGCCAAAAATCAAAAAAAACATAAAAATATACTTCATCATAATGTTCAATTGAACAATTGAACGGCGAAGATACGTAATTATTGTAAAGGAGCGTTAATGACCGATCATCTTTGAAGGATCCACAATTTCGTCATATTCACTTTCCGTTACATGGCCCAATCCCACTGCTGCCTCCTTCAAGGTTGTTCCGTTTTTGTGGGCGTATTTGGCTATTTCCGCAGCTTTGTAGTATCCTATTTTGGTATTAAGCGCGGTGACAAGCATTAGCGAGTTTTCAAGGTGCTTTTTAACTATCGGCTCATTGGCTTTGATTCCGGAAGCGCAATTTTCATTAAAAGAACTACAAGCATCTCCAATAAGTCTAGCTGACTCTAATACATTATAAGCCATCACAGGCTTAAAAACATTTAATTCAAAATGTCCATTAGACCCTGCAATTGAAACAGTCACGTCATTCCCCATAACTTGAGCACATACCATAGTAAGAGCCTCAGGTTGAGTGGGGTTTACTTTTCCAGGCATTATAGATGATCCAGGTTCGTTTTCTGGAAGTAAAAGCTCTCCTATTCCGCAACGAGGACCAGATGAAAGCATCCGGATATCATTGCCAATCTTCATTAATGAAACTGCCGTCCTTTTTAATGCTCCCGAAAGTTCAACAATGGCATCGTGAGCCGCCAATGCCTCAAACTTATTCTCGGCCGTTTCAAATGGCAAGCCAGTAAACTCAGCGATTTTTTTTGCTACCAACACGTCGTACCCCTTTGGAGTATTTAACCCTGTGCCTACCGCTGTTCCTCCAAGTGCGAGTTCCTGAACTGCTTCTAGTGAACTGTGTATGGTTTTTAACGATTTGTTTAACTGCGTAACGTAGCCGCTAAACTCCTGACCTAATGTTAGAGGCGTGGCATCCATAAAATGTGTCCTCCCTGTTTTGACTATATCTTTAAATTCTTTTGCTTTTTCGTTTAATGTGTCCCTAAGCATTTCAATCCCTGGTATTGTGATATCAACCACCTGCTTATAAGCTGCAATATGCATTGCTGTTGGAAATGTGTCATTTGATGATTGGGATTTATTCACATCATCGTTTGGATTCAGGACCTTTTCAGTATCTGTGAGCAAGCCGCCATTAATCACGTGGGCTCTATTGGAAATCACTTCGTTACAATTCATGTTGGACTGCGTACCTGAACCCGTCTGCCAAACAACAAGTGGAAACTGATCATCATGCTTTCCAGAAATCACCTCATCACAAACTTTACTAATTAGGTCTTTTTTCTCTAAAGGAAGCGTTCCTAGGTCAAAATTGGCATGAGCTGCAGCCTTTTTTAAATACGCAAATGCATGGATGATTTCTATAGGCATTGATGCCTCTGGTCCAATCTTAAAGTTATTTCTTGACCTTTCAGTTTGTGCTCCCCAATATTTATCCGCAGGGACATTCACCTCTCCCATCGTATCTTTTTCTATTCTGTAATTCATTGGTGTAAAATTTGTAGCGCAAATATAAACGGTTAATTCATGACCTAAAAATATAGATGTTTTAAACTTAAGTTTATTTTTGTAAAAAATATATCCTAAACAGATGAAAATAGTTAAGTTACTTCTTGTCTCATTCCTCGTACTAGTTTCCTGTAAAGAAACAACAACAAAAGAAGCAGTAGTTGCCACTGAATCCGCCTCAAAAAAATTAACGAAACCTGTTTTTGAAAAGTTATCCGCGACGCAAACAGGAATTGCGTTTAGCAATACGCTTCAAGAGAATGTAGGTACAAAAGAAAACTTATTTGATTATGATTTTTTCTATAATGGAGCCGGTGTTGGTATTGAAGATCTAAATAATGACGGACTTAAAGATGTCTTTTTCTGTGGAAATCAGCAAGACAATGCACTCTACATCAATACTGGTAATCTTAGCTTTGAAGCTGTCTCGGATAATGCAGGAATAAATGTAAATAAACAGTGGGCCACAGGAGTAACATTTGTCGATATTAACCAAGACGGTTGGATGGATGTCTACGTTTCTCAAGGCGGTCCTTTTCCAGCAGCCCAAAGAAAAAATTTATTATACATCAACAACAAGGATTTAACCTTTACCGAACGCGCAGCTAGTTATGGTCTTGATGATGCTGGAATTTCAAGTCAAGCAGCTTTTTTCGATTATGATAATGACGGTGATTTAGATTGTATTGTCATGAATGAGAACGAATTGTACGGGATCGATCCTCAATCGTTTTATCGCGCATTAGCAAGTGAATCATTATTAGAAAAAAATACCAGCAACCTCTATGAAAATGTTGGAGGTAGTTTTAAGAAAGTGACTAAAAAAGCAGGATTATTGCTCCCTTCTTTCGGTTTGGGTTTGTCGGTAAGCGATGTTAATAACGATGGCTGGTTGGATATTTATATTGCAAATGATTACTACGTGCCAGATGCCTATTATGTCAATAATAAAAACGGTACGTTCACCAATGTGATTAAACGCGATTTGAATCAAATTTCTTTTTACGGAATGGGTGTCGATATTGCCGATATCAATAATGATTCCCACCAAGATATTTTTGTTTTGGATATGGCTTCCAGTGACCATGTTCGTTCTAAAACGTTAATGGCTTCGATGAATGAAGACCGGTTTAATATGCTGGTAGAAGATTTAGGTATGCCACACCAATACATGTTTAATTCCTTACAACTCAATATGGGGAATAATAAATTTCAAAACATAGCACAGCTTACTAAAATGGCCAAAACCGATTGGAGCTGGGCAGCACTCTTGGCAGATTTTGATAATGATGCGTTAAAAGATGTGTATGTTACCAACGGCTATAGAAAATATGCCTTAGATAACGACTTTAGAAAGCAAGTAGTAACTACTCAAAAACAGTATGATGGAAAAGTGCCTTTAGCAGTTAAACAGGCGCTATATGATAAGATGATTCCGGGTGAACTTCCTAATATTATGTATAAAAATGAAGGTGCTTTGTCTTTTAAAAATGTAACC
>CALKHF010000059.1 GCA_938092255.1 uncultured Flavobacteriales bacterium
GTAGCGTCTAATTTATGCACATTTCCATCTATGACACTTGATAAGTTTCCGTAGGCAAAATCCTTTTCATACTTTTGAATAAGCTTGTATTCAAGGCCATTACTAGCCAATTCAAATTCTTTGGTTGTACTACTTTTTTCAGAAACGCTATCCTGTATTGAAGAAGCGGAATGCTCTTTTTTGTCATTTACATCAATGGTCTCTTCAGAAGAACAAGAAATGACAAATAACAAAAGGATACCTGGAAAGAGTTTTTTTAAGCTGAGACTCATTTTAAGTTGTTGATTATAAGGTTAATGTAGTGATATTTAGTGATATTTACATGGGTTTATCCTTGTCAAGTAGTAATTTTTTAATAAAATTCAAAAAGTTGAATTCAAGTGCAACTCTATTTATTCTAAATTCGTCTAAAATTCAAATGTTAACTATGAAATCAGTCAATTTATTATTTCTTATTCTCTTTCTTTCGTTTTATTGTTTTTCTCAAAAGAAAGCACCCCAATGTGATAAAGTAGACGCTTTGAGTGTAAATTATATTGATGAAGTCCCTGACGATTATACAGGTGCTATTAAGGTTTGTTATGAGACAGGAGAGCTTAGTGCGCTTTTGACTTTAGATAATGGGCTTTCTGATGGCACGTCTAAGCAGTGGTTCAAAAGTGGTCAGCGAAAAGTAGAAGAATCGTATAAAAAAGGAGTGCTCGATGGAAAGAGCAGAAGCTGGTACGAATCAGGGAATAAACAAGCAGAAACGGTTTATCTTGACGGTAAGGCAGAGGGTATTTCTCAAATATGGTATGATTCAGGGCAATTACAGAAAGAATTGATTTTTAAAGAAGGATTACCGAATGGGAGAATTACTTTTTATTTTGAGAATGGGGAAATTGAATACACCGTAATGCTTATTGGTGGTATTGAACAAGGGATTGCAAGGACCTTTTATGAAGACGGTAGTAAAAGTATTGAGGTGAACTATAATAAAGGATTCGCAATTGGAACCAGTCAAGAATGGTATCCTAATGGAAATTTGAAGATTGAAATTGAATATCTTGACGGACTGCCTTCAGGATACCGCTGTTATGATGAAGACGGAACGTTGATACCTTGCGAGGGAGACGAATAGTCAGCTTGCTTTAAAAGGGGAGTTATCCTGATGAAGTTTTATCGATTTTCGTGCCACCCTTACTCCGTATATCAGGCACGTAATAAATCCAAGTAATTGAATTCCAGCTGGAATGTCGGGATTCATAATCACAAAATCATACACTCCGTGTAAAACAGATGCGTAAATAAGACCTATTAAGGCATAGCTTTTTTTGTTGTAAAACTTCTGAATTCCCATATAATATCCCATGATTATGGCAAAAATAGCATGCATCGGAACTGCTGTAAACATTCTTGTCCAAGCTACAGCTTGTCCTCCTTCGTATACATATAGTATGTTTTCTATGGTTGCAAATCCCATGGATACCATAACGCAATAGACAATACCGTCAAATGGCTCGTTAAAATCTTCTTTATTATAGGTGTAATACCTTACGAAAATAAATTTACTGTATTCTTCTATCAGCCCTATTCCAACCACGCAAGAAATTAAAGAAAAATAAAAGGAGCTACTTCTGGGGTTGAAATCAAAAAAGTAATGTCCAATTTGTGATAGGACTACTGTTGGAATAACACTTAGGACTCCAAAAACAAAACTAATAACAAGAAGTTTTAATGGTTCTTTTTCGTGTTTGTCCTTAAAGTAAATATACATTGAAATTGCAATTCCTGGAGCAATGGCTAAAGCGAAAAGGGATAATGACATATTAATGATTTTTGAAAATTAATTTACTGCTTTTTCTGAATCCATCTGCCCTGGATTTCAATAAGTTCTTCATTTTCTGCAGCATTTACAAATTTATTGATACTGTTTTCGGACATTCCAGTGAGATTCATTAGCCATGCTACCGTGGTTTTTTGCTGGCACAACTCCAGAAGTTTTTTTTCTGTTTTTTTTGCTTTATGAATACAATGATTGCAATTGCCACAGTCTTTACTAATCTGATCAAAATAATCAAGAACAAATTTCGAATTGCAATCACTTCCGGTGATGAGGTTTTGAACAGCTTTGTTTTGATTTATGTTTTTTCTTTTTCTTTTCCCATAAATTTCTGGATGCATTACAAAGTCATCATTTGGTGGTCTATGTATTAAAAATGTTATACTTGGTTCTTTGGAATATGGTATATAATCTATTATGCCGAGTTTTTGAAGATCGTTTAGTTTTTTATGAATACCTTCTTTACTCTCTTTTAGAAAAATTGAAATCTGGTTGATATCAATCTTTTTATAATTTTCAAAAACCCCAGGTAGTTTTCGAATTAAATATTGGGTAATCGGTTTATGCTTTTCATGATGAACCTCAAAGTCATATAAGGTGGTCATTTCAACCATGATTTTGACTCTTGCGGGATTGTATAGTCCATCGGAAATAGAGACCATCTCATTCAATTCGAGAAGTTTTAAGCTGTTATAAATGGTAACCGCATCTAGTTCAGTTGCTTTGCACAAACCTCTTAGTTCCAGGTCGTGGACTTCATCTTTTCCCGAGCCATATGCAATTTTAAATTTGGAACAGATTGTTGAATACACTTTTTTTACGATTTCTGCAGACGGGAATTTTATGCTGGGATTTTTTTCTAAACGATTCAAGTCTTCTTCATTAAAGAAGGCGAGGGCTATTGCTTTTTTTTGGTCTCTTCCTGCACGACCGGCTTCTTGGAAATAAGCTTCAATGGATTCACTTATTTCATAATGGATAACATATCGTACATCGGGTTTATCTATTCCCATGCCAAAAGCATTAGTTGCAATCATTATTTTAGTTGATCCTTTCATCCAGCTCATCATAGATTTTTCTCGTTCATCTTTAGACATGCCCCCATGATATGCCCCACATGATAATTTTTCTTGATAGAGTATATTTGTCATTGCTTTTACTGATTTTCTAGTTTGGCAATATACAATTCCGGTACTGTACTTTACTGAAGTACAAAATTCAATAATTCGACTAATTTTCGCTTCTGATTTAAAAATTCTGTAAGCGATATTCTCTCTAATGAAAGGAGCTTCATGTATGGCTACATTTTTAAATTCCAATTGTTTGATAATATCATTTTTTGTTTGGTTTGTTGCCGTTGCTGTGAAGGCAGCTATCGAGACGTTTGGTTTGTATTCTCTGAGCGAATTAATTTGTTTGTAAGCCGGTCTAAAATCGTGTCCCCATTGAGAAATGCAATGGGCTTCATCAACAACAATTGACGCGATGTTCATGAGTTTGAATCGCTCAATAAAAATTTTAGTTTGTATTCTCTCTGGTGAAACATAAAGGAATTTATAGTCTCCAAATCGCACATTATCTAATGTGTTATCAATTTCTCTGTAACTTAAACCGCTATATATACTCGTGGCTTTGATTCCTTTTTCATTTAATTGTTGTACTTGGTCATGCATCAAAGAGATCAATGGAGATATCACGATGGTAACTCCTTCCATCATGATGCCGGGCAGCTGATAGCATAGAGATTTTCCTCCTCCAGTAGGTAGCAAGGCGAAAACATCCCGACCCTTGAGTATATCATTTACGATATCTTCTTGGGAGCTGCGAAACGCATCAAAACCCCAATATTTTTTTAATATATTTTTTGTTGTATCCATTGATAAATAAAGGATTGGTCAAGTCATTAAATATTTGTAGTGTTTTTCTCTTGAAAAATCCATGTATAAACACTATCTTTGCAAGCCTTAAAACTCAAATTAATGTCTACCGAAACATATACATTTCCAATAACCAAGACCACTCATTCAAAGTTAAGTTATTTTGATTGGGACCATCTACATTTTGGAAAGGATTTTTCTGACCACATGTTTATGATGGAGTATAGAGACGGGAAATGGGAGCAAGGAGAAATCATTCCTTTCGATAATATTCCAATGCATCCTGCTATGTCTGCGATACATTATGGTCAATCTATTTTTGAAGGAATGAAAGCCCATCGAACGAGTAAAGATGATATTTTGATTTTTCGACCAGATATGAATGCTAAGCGTTTTGCCGAATCTGCAGAAAGAATGTGTATGCCTAAAGTAAATGAAGACCTGTTTGTTGAAGCTATTCGTCAATTGGTGAAATTAGATTCTGAATGGGTTACAAAAAGAAGAGGTCATTCATTATACATAAGGCCTTATATGTTTGCAACAGACGAACTTGTTGGTATAAGACCCTCTGAAACATACAAGTTTATGATTATTACTTCTCCAGTAGGTCAATATTACGCTGATCCATTGAATGTGAAAATTGAGACTCATTATACCCGTGCAGCCTATGGTGGCGTTGGTAGGGCTAAGGCAGCTGGTAATTACGCAGCATCCTTATATCCTGCAATGCTTGGAAAAAAAGAAGGATTCCATCAGCTCGTTTGGACAGATGCCAGTACAAACACTTTTATTGAGGAGTCAGGAACAATGAACATCATGTTTCAAATTGATGGTGTTTTGATTACTCCAGATGAAGATCATGATACTATTTTAAGAGGTATCACAAAACGATCCGTTATTGAGGTAGCAAAAAAATGGGGTGTAAAAGTTGATGAAAGAATGATCACTGTGAAAGAGGTTATTGATGCAGCTAAAAATGGCACGCTCCAAGATGCATTTGGTGCAGGAACAGCAGCTACGATAGCTCCAATTGCAATGATTGGTTTTGAGGGCGAGAAGTATAATTTGCCTCCAGTTGAAAATAGAGAACTATCCAATAGAATAAAAACCTTCTTGGCAGATTTAAAGACAGGTAGAGTTGCTGATGAGTTTGGATGGAACTTAACCGTTTAGTTTTATTTCATGAACAGCTCCATGTAAACGGGTAAATGGTCAGAATAACCTCCAAGATATTTTGATCCTCCATAGGTTCTAAAAGGTACTGTATTTCCTTTGTAAGTAGATAAAAGCTCTTCAGTAGTAAGTATTGTTCCGTTACTTGAGGCAGCCTTTAATTTCCCATTTCTCCATCCACTCGAGATGCATATATGATCAAGAATGTTCCATTCCCCTTTGTAATTGTGTGTTCCCCCATATTTATTAGATGATGAAACTATTTTCGGATCAAGCTTCTTCATAATGAGTTGTACAGATTTATTGCTTGGATAATCGTTTAGATCACCCATAAGGATTATTTTGGTATTGGCATCAAGATCAAGTAAAGAATCAATAAAATGCCGGGCACTTCGTGCCGCTTTTAATCTTTTTAACTCGCTTTTTTCCGTTCCGCCCCGTCTACTTGGCCAATGATTGGTCATGGCATAAAAAGATTCTTTTTTATAGATGAACTTTGCCCAAACGATATCTCTTGAACTCGCTTTTGTTTGCCCAGGAAGAATATACCGTATGTAGCCTTGATCAGCTACTTTTAGTTTTTTAGAATTATAAATCATA
>CALKHF010000060.1 GCA_938092255.1 uncultured Flavobacteriales bacterium
GTCGTTTTTTGCGCATAGGATATACCCACAGCAAACACCGACAAAATCACGAGTGATTTTTTCATAGTTTGAAATTTAGTTAATAGTTTAATAGTGTTCTACTTTACGAAAACGTTTAGCAAATTTTCGTAAAAACAGTGGAAAGATAGTAATTTTTTTTTATAAAGAGTGACTTAAGCACTTAATAGGTGTCAAATTGACGCATATCTGAGTCTTAATCAAATTCAGAATTTGTAAACGACAGCATATCCAGAAAAGAAAATCAACTCAAGGATCTATCTTTTCAAAAACAGCCTCAAATTTTTTGAACTTTTTTACAGAAACCGTGATTTTTGATTCAGATGGAAGTTTTTTCTTTTTCCAACGGACAAATCTGTACCCTTCACTAGGAATAGCCTCAACGTTAATTGGTACATCGCTGATGTAAAACCCTTTCCAATCCTTTCCTTTGGGATAGATGGTATTCAGCCTGATCAAGCCTTTGGCCTCATCTGATTGGCTGACTGTGACTTCTATCACTCTTCCTGAAAGATTAAAATAATCGATCATATTTTGACGTAAAAAATCCGGTCGATTGTATGCATAGTCCTTGATCCACTTTACCCTTTGTCCTTTTGGAATATACAACATGGAATCGGACCAGCGATTGCGATCACGATTCACTTCAACTTCAATTCTTTCCGTAATTTCATCAACCAATTCAACGACATTTTCAGGCTCAAATCCCGAGTTTAAATAATCGCACATTCTATTAATCCATCTCAACTTGAAAGTTCTATTCTTCATAAGCCTTCCTAAAAAGAAAACCTTTCCTTTGTCCAAATAATATTTAAGTGACTTTTCCTTGTAGGTATACCACGAATCTTGATCATAACTAATCCATTTCCATTTCGACCCTAATTCTTTTGACTTCCAAAAACGAATGTTAACATTAATGTCCCTTGCACCACAGTAGGTTTCGTTTACCCAATAGTCGATGTAGCTATCAATATTAATTTGTTTACAAACCTCATTATAAACTGAGTCGGTGGTGATGTCATTTTGAGCAATGTAAAACATGAGTTGATCATACTCACTTATATTTCCTGAAACTATTTTGGCGTCTTCTGCAGTTAAAATGTCTACATCTTTTTCACCATAATTATTGTAAATAAAATCTTTTCCTTTTCTTTCCATTAAATTATATAGCCCCCAATATTCTCCGTTTAGATAGACTGTTACTGGCTGATAGGCCTGCATGTCAATATTTCCCTTCATTTGTTTATTGACCTCATACAATAACTCGTTTTTAAAACGTTCTCCGACCCAAAGTTCGGGTACATTCCTTCCCGATGTCGCATCTGCACGAATCCACAACCCACTGAAACTATCAATGTTTTTATCTTGAAAAACTGGATAATTAAATCGATCTCCTTTTCCGTCCTGGTTATTGGCAAAAAACGCAAAAGATTTTTTAGGCTGTCTCCTACTCGTTTTACCGGCGATTCTTGTTTTCGCTGTTTGAGACAGAGACAAATTGAATTCTCCTGTATGTGTAGTATCAAAATATTCAACATATGCAGGCACTTCGACACCTCTTCTTTCAAAATTACGATATATTCCTTTTTTCTTTCCCCACAAATCTTTTGGGTCTATTATTAATGAAACGACGGACAATGTACTTTTTTCATCAATTAAAAAACTTCTATTGGTTATGACGTTAGGGAGGAATCCATCTTGAATCAAACATGCCCTTAAAACAGCACTTGAATCTAATTTAATTACCTGTTTATAAATAGGACTGTTCCTATTAGGTTCAGAACCATCAAGCGTGTAATGAATGTTTCCCTTAATTTCACATGACAATTCAAGATCTTGACTTCCCGAATAAAATCCAGATGGCATGTTGACTTCTATGTTAATATTACGTGTATTAAGCCTTAAGCCATCTTCGTTGTGTTGATTAGGTGAAGGCTTTCTAAAAATAGCCAACTGATTACTATTGACATTTATTTTGCCCAATGAATTATCCTTCTTTTGATCGGAATAATAGACTTCATCAATCAAAACCGTATCACGACCATATAAACCAATATAGCCTCCTTTCTTGTTTAATGAAAAAGAAATGTGTCTTTTACCTTGTTCAGGGTCGTCATCAACCCAAAGTAGTATAAACTCCTTAGGTCCTACAGATGTCCATTTCTCACTATTCCCAATTTCATGTTTGGTTGGGTCTTCCGGATCATCTGTTAAAAACATTCCCGATAACTGAATGGAGCCGTCCGTTAAATTATACAACTCGATCCAATCATCATGTTCTCCAAACCCGTCGGAATAACCCTTTGAATTTGACGCAAGAACTTCATTAATTATTAGACTTTTTTTCTGAGCCGATATTTGAAAAGATAAGGCAAATAGAATAAATACAAATGCAAAATGCTTAAAACACATGATTGAAAAAATTGATGCGAATCTAAAATAGTAAAAAAAGCCCCCCTGCACAGCAGGAGGGCTTAAAGAATATACTAAGTTATTACTTGATAATAACGAACTTCTCTTTCATTATGCCATTTCTAGTACTTAAGTGTGCATAATAGATTCCACTCTGAAGATTTGTCACGTTGTACTCGAATTTATACGTTTCATTCGCTCTCGCGTCTCCACTATAAACCGTTCCTACAACTTGTCCATTGATATTCAAAATAGATACACTTACTTCCTGATCCTCTA
>CALKHF010000061.1 GCA_938092255.1 uncultured Flavobacteriales bacterium
GGAACGCCCCATTCCTCATCGTGATAAGCTTCATAGAGCGGGTCGCCCACACACCATCCACAACGTTGTTTTTGAGTTATCATGACCTCAATTTAAAAAAAATTCAACTTTATAAAAATTAAAACTAAATTTCTTTAAATCCGAAACGATGTTGTTTTAGTTTAGCTCAGAAATAAAAGTATCAATTGAAATGGCTTTCTCTACAGAAAAGTCACCGATTTTTGTACGTCGAAGTGCAGATAAATGGGCGCCTGATTCCAATGCTTTTCCAAAATCATGAGCCAACGAACGTATGTAAGTTCCTTTGCTACAAGTGACACTAAAATTAACTTTTAGTCCTTCTATTTTGGTAATTTTAAATTCCTCAATGGTCACTTTTCTAGAGTTGATTTTTACAGATTCTCCAGCACGGGCAAACTCATATAAACGTTTGCCTTCTTTTTTTAAGGCGGAAAATACGGGTGGAAACTGATCAATTTCACCAATAAATTGAGCCGTAGTTTTATGAATTAATGCCGGAGTAATATGGGCCGTTGGAAACTCCTGATCGATGGCTGTTTCAAGATCATAGGAAGGTGTAGTGCTGCCCAAAACAAATGTCCCCGTATAGGTTTTTATTTGCCCTTGAAACGTGTCGATTTGCTTAGTCATCTTTCCAGTACAAATTATTAAAAGTCCCGTTGCTAAGGGGTCTAAACTACCTGCATGACCTACTTTAATTTTTTTTAAATTGAAAGCTTGACGAATGTGCCAACGCAATTTATTAACCACTTGAAAAGACGTCCATTCTAAAGGTTTGTCAATCAATACAAGCTGACCATCTAAATAATCTTGAGCTGTTTTCATTTGAATTAAAAAGTTGTGATGATTGCTAAAATTCCAACGACACAACAGTAATAAGCAAAGTATTTTAATCGACTATTTTTAACCAAACGAATCATAAGGGTACAAGCAAAAAGTCCAGCAACAAAGGCTGCTATAAATCCTGCAACCAAGCTATTAAAATTATCAGCATTATAGCTCAAGTCTCCACTAATAACATCTTTAGCAATTTTTCCTAAAATGAGAGGAATAACCATTAAAAAAGAAAAGCGTGCCGCTTTTGATTTGTCATTTCCCAATAATACAGAGGTTGAAATAGTAGCTCCTGAGCGAGAAATCCCAGGGAGCATGGCAATAGCTTGTGAGATTCCAATGACAAAAGCATCCCAAAACCCCACTTTTTTATTTGTTGCTTTTGCACGGTCTGCCAAAAATAATAACAAAGCGGTCACAATGAGCATGAACCCAACGAGTAAGATATTATTTCCAAAAAGAGCCTCTAATTCTGCTTCAAATAGGATGCCTACAAATCCAGCAGGCAGCATAGAAATCATTATTTTGACAATAAACTGGGTATCCTCATTCCATTCAAACTTGAATAAAGCAGCAAAGAGTGTAACGATATCTTTTCTGAAAATAATTAAGGTGCTTAGAGCTGTTGCGAAGTGGAGAACTACCGTGAAAATCAAACTATTCTCAGGGATTGATTCATCCCCCAACAGGGCTTTACCAATTTCCAAATGCCCACTAGAAGAGACTGGTAAAAACTCAGTAAGTCCTTGTATAATTCCTAATAAAATACTGTCAAAAAAATCCATCTATTTTTTGAAATTTTTAAGAATAGCATAAACCTGAATTCCAAACCCAATTAAAATAAGGGTTGGTGCGACGCGAATTCTTTGAGCATTAAAGATTTTAGGGTTAAAGACATTAGGGTCGTCGGAACCGCCACCCGCCATCAGGATAAATCCTAAAGCGATAAGCAAAAGGCCCACAAACATCCATTTGTAATTTTGCCTTCCAAAAATAAAATTTTTCTTTGCGTTTTCTTTGCGTTTCTGTTCTCCCATAATTAATTAAATTGTGTGAATGTAAAAGGGTTCATTGAATCTAAAATTGTATTTTAAAGTACTTCTAGTAGTTGGGTTTTTAATAATAAAGTTGATCGGTTTTTAGGTTTAAAAAACGTTGAGTTGCGAAAAAAGTGCTCCACCAAGTAATTAAAACTCCTACAACAAAAATACAGCCAAACAAGGCTCCAATAGACAATTGATTTTGAATCAAATTAAACTCAGGAAATGATTTATCGACATAATACACAACCACCCCCATGCCAATAAGAGCTAAAAGCGAACCGATTATTCCAAGTCGAATACTGCGCCAAATAAAAGGTTTTCGAATAAATTTTTTGGTCGCTCCTACCATTTGCATGGTTTTGATTGAAAAGCGTTTGGAGTTCACTGCCAGACGGATGGAACTATTTATTAAAAGAACAGCGATTCCCGTAAAAATTCCGCTGATAATTAAAATCCATAAACTGAGACGTTTTACATTGCTGTTCATTAAAGATACAAGATCCTTATCATATTTAATGTCCTCCACAAAGTTCTTTTTCATCGTACTTTCTGTGATGCTGTCCAAGCGACGTGCAGTCACATAGTCCGCTTTGAGATTCACTTCAATCGAATTTTTTAAGGGATTATATCCAATATCATCTAAGAAATCCTCCCCATATTCTAACTTCATAAAATCGGCAGCAGACTCTTTAGAAATAAATTTTGTCTGTTTGACATAGTCCGTTAATGCCAAGCTTTTTTCGAGTTGTTTTATTTCAACTTC
>CALKHF010000062.1 GCA_938092255.1 uncultured Flavobacteriales bacterium
TTGGTATACCCACTACAATCAAATCCATTTTCATCAGTTCCACCCCATTTATATGGAATCCCCATATACTCATAGGCATAATGAATCATACTGGTTCTTTCGACTACACTCAATCCTTCTGGAATCAATCCTTCCTCGTCTCTGAATTCATCTTTAGAGACTTCTATCTTAAATTGACGGAAAATAGTTATGATCCAATTGTCTATATAGCTTTTTTCTTCCTTACCCAGAGTATTAGCTCCTTGAGCCAACCAAACATCAAAAAGAATTTCGATATCGGAGAGTTCATTCGAATGTGAATTCATGATTAAAGGCCATTGATCACTATCAATAACTTTATTCATTAGTCCAATGTTTCCATGCATATCTGTATGATTTCGCCTAAGCCAAGCTTGATTCTGCATTAATTTAAAAGAACTCATTGCCTTATAATACATGGGCAATATAGACGAATCAAACTGAGGATTTCGCAGAAGTTTAGATGATTTCCTATAGACCATTTTATAATGACCTTGGTCATAGTATTGCTCTAATCGATCAATCTTCTTACTTTGACCAAAAGCAAATGTTGTGCTCAACAAGGTGAACAAGAAAAAAGACAAAAAAGACCTAATTTGTGTATTGCTTTCCATTTTCTAAAACAATAAAAGAATCATTAAACATTTTGACCAATACTCGATTTCCGAATATTTCAAATTGTGAATCTACTAAATTAGTGAGCTCATAAATTTCATCATTGACAAATGCGTTCACTCCACCAAGTATATTTTGATAAACAAGAACGTCATTTTTAATTTTAAATTGAGTCGGTGTAAAGTTTTCAATTTGTGTTTTTTCTCCATTACAATAGGTGAAAAAATATGAACTCTCTGACCATACAACAATGTCATCTTTAACATCCCAGAAGTCAGCAGAGAAATTGGACAATTGGGACTTCTCCCCGTCCTTATAATACCATAAATCCCCACCTAAATCCTGATAAACAATAAATCCACGACCTGATTTGTATTTAGGCATGGTCAATTGCTCTATATCATAAAAAACACCATGATCAAATACAACAAATGTTTGTGTGGTTGGGTCATTAAAGCACATGATATCCGTTCCCATCTTAAAAGACGGTTGAAGCTGATTACTCCAAACGTCAATATCATAGATGTTTCCATTCCAGAAAGTTTTATACATATCGCCATTGTCCTTGAAGACAACAATGTTCTCCCCAACAAAAACAGACGCCATATCCCATTCTCTCATGTAAGTAGTCAGCATATATGAAGAATCTTGCCAATTCACGTTAAGCGTATTAAATCGAGTATCATCAAATACGATGATACTGTCTTTAACCTTATAATCTTGTGCAAAATAGGTCAGTGTAGATAACTTACCTTGGTCCCACATGTTTAGAGTTGGTCCTATTTTATATCCTAACAAATGATCGGAAACTTGATAATCCACATTCAGATTTGTGATGTCGGTTCGTTTATCCCCATCATACAATCTTAGGTTTCCTCGAGTATCGATATAGGCAACCAATTCATCTCCAGCCTTGAAATCACTTATCGGCTGCACCTCTATGTTTCGGAAAAAGCCATTTTGATAAGACAAAAAGAAATTATTAAAATCAATTACTGGGATGACCCCTTGTCCAAAAGAAGAAAGGTTTGCCAGTAAAAAAAGAAGGAATGTATATCTCACGAAACAAATTTATCAAAATTCAGACCAAATATAATAAAGGTGTTTTAACATTATATAAGAAATGATTTTCCTTTAAATTATTAAATAAACTAAAAAGTACCTTATTTTTGGTATTCCAAAAATTAAATATGAAAAAAATAATTTCAATTGCTTCAATGTTTTGCGTTGTTCTTGTTCTTAATGCACAGGAAAAAATCCAATATATTGAATATGATTTACCCAATGGCATTCATGTTATACTTCATCAAGATAGTGCAACACCTATAGTTGCTGTTTCGGTATTGTACCATGTTGGTTCTAAAAATGAAAATGAAAATCGAACAGGGTTTGCTCACTTTTTCGAACACCTTCTTTTCGAAGGTTCCGAGAATATTGAACGAGGAGAATACGATGAGCTTGTTGAGAGCAATGGTGGAACATTAAATGCAAATACCTCCCAGGATAGAACTTTTTATTTTGAAATTCTACCGTCAAATCAATTGGAACTTGGTTTATGGTTGGAAAGTGAAAGAATGCTTCACGCCAAAGTAAACAACAAAGGAATAGAAACTCAACGAAGTGTTGTGAAAGAAGAAAAACGGCAGAGGGTCGACAATCAACCATACGCTTCTTTTATTACAGAAATGTTTTTAAGGTCATTCCCCAATCATCCATACAATTGGGTGCCTATTGGTTCAATGGAGCACTTGGATGCGGCTCAAGAAGAAGACTATGTCAATTTCTATAAAACATTCTATGTTCCTTCTAATGCCACATTGTCAATCGCCGGAGACTTGGATATTGAACAAACAAAAAAATGGATTGACAAATATTTCGCAAGCATGCCTAAAGGACAAGCCATTAATTTATATCGCGACTACTTGGCATATGACAATACTGCCTTTCAAACAAAATATGGAGTTGAAAAGAACGTATTCGATAAAGACCTATTTTTTGAGTCTACTGATAAAAAAGCAATTGCAAAAATTAATGAATTCAGCAATATCCCAACCGTAGTACAACGGACACAAAAAGACAGTGAGCCTATTGATGGGATTATAAAAGATATTATTTATGACAACATACAATTACCCGCCTTATTTATGGGGTATAAATTCCCGGAACAAACAAATGCCGATTCGTATGCATTGGAAATGATGAATCAGGTATTATCCGGTGGGTCTAGTTCTAGAATAAATAAATCAGTTGTTGAGAAAAAACAAATGGCAACTTTTGCCTTTTCTTTTAACTATGCATTGGAAGACTCGGGATTGGGAATCTTTGCTGCAATCGCGAGTAAAGATGTTCAATTAGATGATATTCAAGGTGAATTTGACATGCAAATTGATAAGATTAAAAACGAATTAATTAGCGATGAAGAATTTCAAAAAATTCGAACAAGTATTGAGACCAATATTGTTGGAATGAATAGCACAGTGGCTGGGATCGCTGAAAATCTAGCGAATAATCATGTTTACTTTGGTTCGGCAGAAATGACAAATACATTTTTAGATAAGTATTTAAGCGTTACTAAAGAGGACATTCAGCGCGTTGCTCAAAAATACCTAACACAGGACCGACGTGTTATTTTACATTATCTACCAAAAGAAGAAAAATAATAAGCAATTATGAAAAATATTAAATATTCCCTATTCGTAATCTTAATTCCATTCATAGGATGGAATCAAGTTGATCGTTCAATAATTCCTGCAGCAGGAGAAGCAAAAGAAATCAAATTAAAAGATTCAGAAGTTTTTACCACAGCGAATGGAATAACTGTAATTCTTTCAGAAAACCACAAGATCCCTAGAGTAGCAATCAATTACATTTCAGGTGCAGATCCAAGAATCGAAGGTGATAAATCAGGTTTATCTTCAATGGCAGGAGAACTCATCATGTCTGGAACTGCCAGTTTAACAAAAGATGAACTTGACAATAAAATAGATTTCATTGGTGCAAATTTGAGTGCAAGCGAAAATTCCATTCAACTGAGCTGTCTTACCAAGCACTTTTCTACTGGATTATCCCTTATGGAAGATGTGGCGAAAAATGCAAGTTTTCCTAAAGACGAAGTGGATCGAATTAAAAAACAAGCAGAGTCAAACCTTTCAGCAACTAAATCGAGTGCGGATGAAATGGCAAATAATGCCGTCGTAAAAGTAAATTTTGCCGGACATCCATACAGTAATGTGATGACAGAGGCTTCATTAGCCAATATTTCTCGTGACGACCTTATTGCATACTACCAAAGTACTTTCACACCTCAAGAAAGTTACATTGTAATTGTGGGAGACATCAATAGAGAATCTGCAGAGAAGTTGGTCAATAAGCATTTTGGATCTTGGGAAGGGAAAAAACCCTACAAGAAAAAATATCCATCCACAACTAGAAATACAGGTGGAAATAAGGTCTATTTTGTGGAGAAACCTGGCGCAGTTCAATCCGTGATTTATATTACATTTCCTGTAGACATGGATTTGAGTAGCTCTGATCAAATAGATACGAAGCTTCTTTTTAATATCCTCGGAGGAGGAGGTTTTGGAAATAGATTGATGCAAAACCTGAGAGAAGATAAGGCTTATACTTATGGCTGTTATTCAAGACTCTCTTTAACTGAAAATGGGTCATGGCTATCTGCTGGAGGTAATTTCAGAAATGCGGTTACTGACTCTGCCATTACAGAAATCATGTATGAACTTAAAAACATTGCTACCAATATGGTTAGTGATAAAGAGTTGAGCATGACAAAAGCATCCTCTTCAGGAAGATTTGCAAGATCACTTGAACAACCTTCGACTATTGCAAGGTTTGCTTTAAATAGCATCAAGTACAATTTAGACAAAGACTACTATCAGAAGTATCTTCAAAAACTGAATGGTATGAGTAAAGAAATGGTTTTGGATGTTGCTCAAAAGCACATTCCTTTTGAAAACTGCAATATTGTAGTTGTGGGTAATTCAGAAATTGTAGATAAACTGTTACCTTTTGACAGTGATAATAACATTGAATTCTTAGATCCGTATGGTAATCCAAAAGAAAGAATGCGACCAAGTGATCTTACTGGGGCTCAAATCATTAATAATTATTTAATGAAAGTTACAGGGTCTTCAACTATAGATGAAGTCAACAAGAAAAATAAGAGTATCAAAACATATAAAGAAGTCATTGAATTAAGTATGGCACAAATGCCAGGTTCTATTAGTTTAACTAAAATGTTTAAAAGCCCTAAAACTTCGTCAATGAAAATGGAAATGAATGGCATGGTTCTCCAATCTGGTTATTTCAAAGGGAAAAAAGGGTTTGAACAAAATATGCAAACGGGTAAAAAAGACCTTTCTAAAGAAGAATTGGCCGAAAAGCAGAAATCGTTTGGTTTGTTCCCTCAACTTAATTATGCCAAAAACAATATCACAGTTGAGGCCATTGGCATCGAACCAAAAGGGTCAGAGGAATATTACGTAATTAAGATTATTGACGGTGAAAATGAAGAATTTCAATACTTCAACAAAAATAATTTTCTTCTAACCAATACTTTGAGTATTGTTACTGCTCCAGAAGGAGGCGAACCTACCGAAAATTCTGTAGAATACTCAGACTATAAGGATGTCGATGGGATTCTATTTCCTCAAACTCAAATCATGTCATTTGGGAATGTGACTTTTTCTGGGACTGTAAAATCAAATCTGATTAATTCTGATGTTGATTTTAGTGAATTCAAAGAAAAATAACTAAGTCAGTGAATACTATTTTAAGAGTTTTACTGATCGTCTTACTTTGTTTAGAGGCCTTCCCTTCTCGTAGTAAAACGAATTTTGTTCGCGTAGTTTTTAATAAAAATGCTTCCTATGAGGCAACAATCATATGGAATCAAAAAAGTGGTGAATTCATTAAACTCGTTATGGATAAGTCTTATCCAGGTCAAAATAGTTCAATTCATGCATTGAGTGACGAAAATCATTATAAGGGAATGCATAATCATGTGGTACGGTTAAAAAATTTAAAGCCCAATACACGATATTATTTTTATATTGAAGACTCTGAAGGCAAAAACGACATCTATTATTTCACCACAGTTAGTGAGGATTCTAATGATAGTATATCATTTATTGCAGGTGGCGACTCAAGAGACATAAGAAACATTCGAGTTCTAGCAAATAAAATGGTAAGTAAACTAAAAGCACATGCCGTACTTTTTAACGGAGACTTTACCGGTATTGATACTGAAAGGCAGTGGAAGGAGTGGTTTACAGATTGGGAAAGCAGCATTTCTGTAGATGGAAGAATCACACCTTTAGTGGTAACCCGAGGCAACCATGAATTGGGGAATAGAGTAATGCTTCGCTTGTTTGATGTTCCGCATACCAAAGTATTTTACTCAACCACATTTGGTGGAGATTTATTGAATTTAATTTCTTTAAACTCTGAAATATGGAAATTTGGTTCTCAACGACTATTTTTAAGAAAAACATTAAAGGATCATAAGGACTATCATTGGCAAATTCCTCAATACCATCGACCTGTTCGGGCTCACGTTAGATCAAAAAAAGAAATGAATACTCAATACAAAAATTTCGTTCCAGAATTTGAGAAATTAAACAATGTAAGATTATGCCTTGAAAATGATTCTCATACTTGTAAAATCACATGGCCCATCATTAGTGACCATTCAGATCAAGCTGATGAGGGGTTTGTAAGAAATGACAGTATTGGCATTGTTTATGCCGGTGAAGGGTGCTGGGGTGCTCCATTAAGGGCTGCTGATGATCAAAAATCATGGACAAGAGATGCGGGAGCCGTAAATCAATTCAATCTCATTTTCGTTTCTAAAGAAAAAATTGAATTAAGAACAGTTCTCTACGAAAATGTGGATGACATTGAAGAAAATACAGAAGACTCTAGATTTATAATACCAAGTAACCTCAAGCTTTGGGGACCAAAAAACGGAACCCTTATCGAGATTTATCCAAGAAGATAAAAGGATTTTACCATTTGATTGATATAAATCAATATCTTTGTTTTATGGGTGATTTTATTGTTTCGGCGCGTAAATACAGACCTCAGACTTTTAACACAGTCGTTGGACAAAAATCAATTACGAACACCTTAAAAAATGCCATCAAGAATGATCATTTGGCACAAGCTTTTTTATTCTGTGGCACCAGAGGAGTGGGAAAAACGACCATGGCAAGAATATTGGCCAAAACAATCAATTGTTTTAACCGGACTGCAGAAATTGAGGCCTGTGACAATTGTGATTCGTGTGAAAGCTTTAATTCAGGAGCATCTCTAAATGTTTATGAGCTTGATGGAGCCTCGAATAACGGTGTAGAAGACATACGCGGTCTCATAGATCAGGTTCGAATTGCGCCGCAGTTGGGAGACTTTAAAGTTTACATCATTGACGAGGTTCATATGTTATCACCATCAGCATTTAATGCTTTTTTAAAGACTCTAGAAGAACCACCTAAGCACGCAATATTCATTTTAGCAACAACAGAAAAGCATAAAATAATACCTACCATCCTTTCAAGATGTCAAATATTTGATTTCTCAAGGATTAAAGTAAAAGACATCGCTGGTCATTTGGTCGATATTGCAAAAAAAGAAAAAGTGAAAGCGGAACCAGAAGCTTTACACATGATTGCAATGAAAGCAGACGGTGCATTGAGAGATGCATTATCTGTATTTGATCAAATCGTTACGTTTTCTGAAAACAACATAACGTATCAAGATGTAATCAATAATCTTCATATACTTGACTACGATTACTACTTCAAGTTTGCTGAGTTTGCCGATAAAGAAGATATACCATCTTGCCTATTGTTGTTTAATGAAATTATTGAAAAAGGGTTTGACTCCCACAATTTTATTATAGGACTTTCCAATCACTATAGAAACTTATTGGTTTGTAAAAACCCAAAATCGGCAGATTTATTAGAAGTTACTGATGAAATTAAAAACAAGTATGTCAATCAAGCCAATGACATAGACGTCAACCCCATAATGAGGGCCCTTAATGCCTTAAGCAAGGCCGATGTGGCTTATAAATCAGCAAAAAACCAACGGCTTCTGGTAGAAGTATGCCTTATGGAGCTCTGTTCACTGAAACAAGAGCAAGAAAAAAAAAAACCTTAACTGATCCTATTGAATTGTTGCCTTTTCCGGAGCAGTCTCTCCGAGAAAAGAAAAAACCCGCTAAGATCAAAGCAGATATCAAACCTACATCTGAAGAAAAAGACGTCTCTAAACCGACCATAAAAGTTAAACCCGATTCAATTTCCATGGATGGGGGAAATGAAAAAACGAAGATTAAAACAGAGCATCTTTCCATCAAACAAATGCTTGAAAAAGAAAAAGCGGTAAAAAACAAAAAGGATGTTGTTCTTCCAAGAGATAAAGTTGACACCCAAAAAGTATTTATTTTATGGCGCCAATATGCTTACATAGTTAAGGACAAAGGAATGGAGACCTACTACAATGCCTTGGTAAAAAGAGATCCGATATTTGAATCAAATGAAAAAATAAAAATCGTTGTAGATAATCAAATACAGGTGGATGTTATACGCGCAGAATTGAATGAATTGATTACTTTTTTAAGAGAAAAGATGAATAATCATTTTATTGAGATAAAAATAGAACTGGCTGAAACTCCAGATGAAGAGGTCAAGTTTTTAAATGGAAAAGATAAATTTGATGCGTTGGCAGAGAAGAACCCAAAACTCCACACATTGAAAAATGTATTCAATTTAGATATTGAGTTTTAATGATTACAATTCACCCACAATTTTCAGTTTTATACCATTCCAATGACCAACGCAAAAACATTGAACGGCTTATAAAAAAAGTCAAAGACAATAAGCCCTACATCACCTTTAAAACATCGGGTTCAACGGGAGTCCCGAAGCGAATTGATCATAAAAAATCTGCCTTAAACTCATCCGCAAAAAAAACCATTAACTATTTTCAGTTAGAAGCTAAAAATAGTGCTGCTTTATGTTTATCAGTTGAACATATTGGAGGAGCAATGATGGTCATTAGATCTATGGTTGGAGGTTTAACGCTTCATGTTTTTCCCACATCGAAAAACACCATTGACTGTATAAATTCTCCAATTGATTTCATCGCTTTAGTTCCCATGCAATTAGAGACCTGTTTACGATCTAACAAAGGACTTAAAAACATCCGGATGTGTCGAAATATTCTCGTTGGAGGTGCACCCGTTAATAATTCATTAAACGATGTTCTCATTGAAAAAGAAATACATGCATTTCACAGTTATGGTATGACGGAAACCATAACGCATGTAGCGATCAAAAAAATAGGTTTCTCAGGTACAGAATTTTACAAAATACTTGATGGGATCTCTATTGGAATTGTGAAGGGAAGTTTAAGTATTAATTATCCCGAAATTAGCGATTCAATTATCGAAACCAATGACAGAGTGGAATTAATAGACCAATATTCATTTCGTTGGCTGGGTCGATTAGATCACGTTATTAATTCGGGTGGGATAAAGATCTCACCAGAAATACTTGAGATGAAAATCTCAAAAGGAATAAACACCCCTTTCATTTTTGCGGGCATGCCAGACAATACGCTCGGTGAAAAGTTGGTGATGATACTCCAAGAAAATTCAGGAATAGAACCGTTATTGAACAAGGATTTTTTTTGTAGATATGTCGATAAGTTTGAAATACCAAAAGCTTATTGCATCTTAAAACATTTAGAGTGGAATAAAAACAATAAAATTGACAGGGCTGAAACCCTAAAAAAAGCAATTGAACGTGGCTGGGAAGAAATATTATAAAATATTAAACCTTTCAGAAAATGCTTCTATTAAGGAAGTCAAAAAACGGTATAAGCAACTTGCTAAGAAATACCATCCTGATCTCAATAAAGAAAAAAATGCCGATAAGGAGTTCATAAAAATAAAAGACGCTTACGAGAATATAATCAACCCTAGGAGGTCAGAAAAAAAAATAGATAGAGGCCCGAAGCCCAAATCTAAGTACGATAAATATAGAGAACAAGCTCATAAAGCCTACAAAAAAAAACAAAAAAGAAAGCAAGAGGAAATAGAAGCATTTTATAGAAGTCTTAGAAAAGGTTGGAGGAGAAACTGGGTGTATGTAAATATTTCTCTTGGAATTGTTTTTTCTTTTTTTCTTCTTCTCGACGACTATTTAGAACCTATAAACAAAAGAGCAAAAGTGAAGGTCATTGACAATATAGTTTATCAGAGCTACAATGGACATCTCGTTCAAGGTATTGAAACGAAAAATGGTCAATTTATTTATTTAGCTGATTATCATAATATAGGTGCTCTTAATACGCAACCCGAAATTGTCATTAAAGAAACAAAAATATTTCATTATCCTGTGAGTATCGTCCATACATTGACTCATAAACGTGTAACCGTACCCGTTCACTTTACATTTATGTGGGCGTTAAAGCTAATTGTCGTGTTTTTCTTATCTCCATTAATCATATTATTATTCAGAAAAAATAATGCTTGGTTTGTGTTTTTTCATTATTCTACCCTTCTCGTTTCTAGTGGATTACTACTCTACTTTATTTTTTTTAAAAACAGTATCATTTCTATTTTCTATTTTCTATTTTCGTGACAATGACTAAAAAAGAAAAAGGCGCTTACATCGTATCTGAGTTGGAAAAACTTTATCCAACTACTCCAGTACCCTTAAATCACAAAGATCCATATACACTATTAATCGCTGTGCTTTTATCTGCACAATGTACAGATGAACGTGTCAATAAAATCACCCCTGCCCTATTTCGACTGGCTGATAATCCTTTCGATATGAGTAAACAGGATGTGGATGAAATCAGATTAATTATTAGACCCTGTGGATTATCTCCAAGAAAATCAAAAGCCATTCATGAGCTATCAGCAATTCTTGTGAATAAGTATAATGGAGAAGTTCCAAAAGAACTTCATTTGCTAGAAGAGTTACCTGGTGTGGGACATAAAACAGCTTCTGTAGTAGTTTCTCAAGCATTTGGAATTCCTGCATTTCCTGTTGACACCCATATTCATCGTTTAATGACAAGATGGGGAATTAGCTCGGGTAAAAATGTGGTTCAAACCGAGAAAGATGCGAAAAAGGTATTCCAAAAAGATGTGTGGAATAAATTGCATTTGCAAATTATTTTCTACGGAAGAGAATATTCTCCGGCCAGAAGCCCAAAGTTAGAAATAGACTTTATTACACGAGAAATTGGAACTAAGGCTGCCATTAGGGAATTGAAATGAATTAACAATTGTTAATAACGCATCTTAACATCATTTGATAAATATAATTTTAAATGATTGGATTTGGGAATGACTAATCCCTATATTTGTTTTATGGATGCATCAGATAAAAGAAAACCTATTTCAAGAATAAAAAATACGCCAAATATGGCTGCTCAAGGTGGGAAATTGCCACCTCAAGCTATTGACATTGAACAGGTTGTTCTTGGTGCCATGATGTTAGAAAAAGAGGCCGTAAATGATACCATTGATATTCTTCATGAGCAAAGTTTCTACGACCCTAAACATCAATATATTTTTAAAGTTATAAAAGAATTATTCGGGACCACTAAACCGATCGATTTGGTTACTGTTACCTCCAAACTTCAAAAAAATGGAGAACTAGAGGCTGCCGGTGGCGCGGCTTACATTTCATCTTTAACCAATCGAGTTGCTTCTTCTGCCCATATTCAATATCATGCGAGAATCATAGCCGAAAAATACATCAAACGCGAATTAATTCGTGTTAGTGGTGATATTATCAAGGATTCTTATAATGAAACCAAAGATGTATTTGATTTATTAAATGCAGCTGAATCCAATTTGTTCAAAATAGCTGAAAACAACATGAGCAAGCAAGCCTCAAGTATGCAAAACGTTGTGAGGGAGGCCATTGAAGAGATTGAAAAAGCCGCTCAAAACTCCGATGGAATTTCAGGTGTTCCTACAGGGTTTCATGAATTAGATAAAATTACTGCCGGATGGCAAAGATCCGATATGATTGTTTTGGCTGCAAGACCAGGTATGGGAAAAACTGCTTTTGTCTTATCAATGGCTCGGAACGTTGCAGTAGATCACAATAGAGGAGTTGCTGTATTTTCACTTGAAATGTCTTGCGTTCAATTGGTAAAAAGATTAATGGCCAGTGAAGCCCGTCTACCAGGTGAAAAATTGAGAAAAGGAAGTTTAAGAGACGATGAATTTCAACAACTACATTCGAGGATCAAAAAATTATCAACCGCTCCCATTTACATTGATGATACTCCTGGTCTGAGCATCTTTGACTTTAGAGCCAAATGCAGAAGACTTAAGTCTCAATATGATATAGAGTTGATTATCATTGATTACCTGCAATTGATGTCCGCAAAAGATGGAAAAAATAATGGAAATAGAGAACAAGAAATTTCAACAATTTCTAGATCGATTAAAGAAATAGCAAAAGAACTTGATGTACCTATTATTGCTTTAGCTCAGCTTAGTCGATCTGTTGAACAAAGAGGTGGTGACAAAAGACCTATATTATCTGACCTAAGAGAATCTGGTGCCATTGAGCAGGATGCAGACATCGTTTCATTTATTTACCGACCAGACTATTATGGTTTTGTTGAAGATGAATCTGGGGAATCTAATTTTGGAATTGGAGAAATTATAATTGCAAAACACAGAAACGGTGCACAAGGAAAAGTTAGACTTCGTTTTGTAAATGAGTATGCCCGTTTTGATAATCTGAATGAACTACCAGAATACGAAACTGGAAACAGCGACCTTCGAACAAACTCCTTAAAGCCAGATGCTGGAACGTTTACAATTCCGAGTAAGATGAACGATACAGAGAAAGGCAATGACAAAGGGGATTTTGATACCAGTGGTATTGATGACAATCCATTTTAATATGTCCAAAATATTTGCTTTATTATTTTTCGCAAGTCTACTATTTGACAGCAAGTCAACTCAGATTTTAATCCAAATGGATGATAGCCAAAAAAATCACCTAAAGGCATACGGCATCGCTTATTGGGCGATAGATAATGAAATCACAATTGAATGGTTGCTTAACTATAGAGGTGGTTCTTTTCTTCTCCCTAACTTAAAAAGTATTGAAGAAGAAATTATAATACGTGGAATTTCATATGAAGTCAAAACGGAAGGTCAAATCAATCAAATTAAACAAGAGATTGGCAATCCAGAAATAAACATGGAGGTAATCCAACTCGAAAAGGCGCCAAAAATTGCAGTATACACTCCCCCAAATAAACAACCCTGGGATGATGCTGTGACAATGGTATTAGAATATGCAGAAATTCCCTACGACAAAATATACGACTCAGCTATAGTCATGGGGAAACTTCCTGAATACGATTGGTTGCATTTGCATCATGAAGATTTCACAGGACAATACGGTAAGTTTTATCGGTCAGCTCGATTCCAAAAATGGTATCAAGAACAAATAGATGTTGCTGAAGGAAATGCGAAAATGTTGGGGTATTCGAAAGTTTCAAAACTAAAATTAGCAGTTGCCATGAACATCAAAAATTTTGTGATCGGTGGAGGTTTTGTCTTTACCATGTGTAGTGGGACAGATAGCTTTGACATCGCCTTGGCCGCTGAAAACACGGATATTTGTGAAAGTGTATTTGATGGAGACCCTTCAAGCCCTAATAGTGATTCGCAATTAGACTATGACAAAACATTCGCCTTTAAAGATTTTAAATTGGATAAAAATCCAATGATCTATGAATATTCAAATATTGATGGAACTTATCTGAGAACCAATGGAACCATTCCAAAAAGTTTAGATGAATTTACACTTTTTGATTTTTCAGCAAAATGGGATGTCGTTCCAACCATGCTTACACAATGTCATGTAGATGTGGTTAAAGGTTTTATGGGCCAAACAACTGACTTTAAAAAAGACCTTATAAAATCTGATGTATTGGTTCTAGGAGAGACAAAAGCGGCAGGAACAGCAAGATATATTCATGGTGAATTTGGACAAGGAACATGGACGTTTTATGGTGGACATGACCCTGAAGATTATCAACATTTTGTTGGAGACCCTCCAACAGACCTTAATTTACACCCAAATTCTCCTGGTTACAGACTGATCTTAAATAATATTTTATTCCCGGCTGCAAAAAAGAAAAAGAGAAAAACATAATTTTTTATTCGTTTTTAGTAATAATTAAAAGGATTTTCTTAAACTTGTGTGTTGTTAGAATGAAACACGTCTTTTCATCAACTTAAAATCCCTTTATCTTTATCACTATAATTAATGGACAAAAAAACTTTAGAGAGTAAAAGTATTTCCGAATTAAAGGTTATTGCTTCCTCAATTGGGCTCTCAGACACCGAATCTCTTAAGAAAACTGAATTAATTGCAAAAATAATCGGTGACAATACCGAAGAAAAAAGTGCAGATTTATTTAGTAAAGAAAATGAACCTTCACCTGAAAAAGAAGAGAAAACGGAAACGCCTAGAAAGAGGACACGAAAAAGAATGATTGTAGAGCAATCGCCAAAGTCTGAAGAGAGTGCTAAAGACAATAAAGAAACAGCTGAAACAGTAAATGAAAAGACTGAAGAGGTAAAACAGAATAAGTCTGATAATCCTCCAAAATCAGAGCAACCTAGTGAAGCTCCTATCGAAAAACAAAAGAATGATCCAAACCCAAATAGAAATAAACCTAAAGAACAAATTAATCGACCTGAGCAAAACAAACCGAATAACAATTACGATCTCGTCGGCATTGTATCGGCTGAGGGAGTATTAGAGGTTATTCAGGACGGTTATGGTTTTTTGAGATCATCAGATTACAATTATTTGTCTTCTCCGGATGACATTTATGTTTCTCAAAACCAGATTAAACTCTTTGGATTGAAAACAGGAGATACTGTGAAAGGCACAATAAGACCCCCTAAAGAAGGTGAGAAGTTTTTCCCATTGGTAAAGGTAGAATCAATAAATGGTCGAGATCCATCATACATTAGAGATAGAGTACCGTTTCAATATTTGACTCCACTTTTCCCTTCTGAAAAGTTCAATCTTACTGGACACAGACAAGAAACACTTTCCACACGAGTTATGGACTTGTTTTCTCCAATCGGTAAAGGACAACGTGGAATGATTGTCGCTCAACCAAAAACCGGAAAAACAATGCTTTTAAAGGATGTTGCGAATGCAATTGCAGCCAATCATCCAGAGACATATCTCATTGTACTACTTATCGATGAAAGACCTGAAGAGGTAACCGATATGGCAAGAAGTGTAAAAGCAGAGGTTGTTGCTTCAACTTTTGATGAGCCCGCTGACAGACATGTTAAAGTAGCCAATATTGTTCTTGAAAAAGCAAAAAGAATGGTCGAATGTGGTCACGATGTTTGTATTCTTCTTGACTCTATAACGAGGCTTGCTAGAGCATATAACACTGTTTCTCCGGCTTCAGGTAAGGTTTTATCAGGAGGTGTTGATGCAAATGCACTACACAAACCGAAAAGATTCTTTGGATCAGCAAGAAAAATCGAAAATGGTGGTTCACTATCAATCCTAGCAACTGCTCTTACTGAAACAGGATCCAAAATGGATGAGGTTATCTTTGAAGAATTTAAAGGTACAGGTAATATGGAATTACAGTTGGATAGAAAAATATCAAACCGTAGAATTTATCCTGCTATTGACATCACGGCATCAGGGACAAGAAGAGAGGATCTACTGATGAGTAAGGATGTGATGCAACGAATTTGGCTCATGCGTAAATTTATCGCCGACATGAATCCTGTTGAAGCAATGGAATTTATGAAATCCCACATGGAAAACACAAAATCAAATGAGGAATTCCTCATTTCTATGAATAGCTAAAATGAGATCTGCCATTAAAATCGGTTTGATTTTCGCATCACTACTAATTACGGTTCGATTGGTCTTTTATTTCTTAAAAATTGAAATAAGTGAAAAACCGATTATGTTGTTAAGTATGTTTTTTATTACGGCATCATCATCTATAGGATTGTACCTTTCAAAACGATTACAAAGAGAGTACAATACATTAATTGATGATCTAAAAACTGCTATGGCACCAGCAATGATTTTTACTGTCTTGGCAAGTGGTTTTTCCTATGTTTACTATAATAGTATTGACACAGAATACATTGCAAACAAACTTAAGGAAGAGGAAAGTAGGTGGAATAACCCTGATAATATTAAAGCACTTAAGTTAAAAAATCCGATTGCTTACGATAACTTATCTAATGAGGAAATTAAAAGTCAACAACTAAATACCGCCAAAATCTTATTATCGCCATCATTCAATATGTCCATATCATTATTGATTATGTCTATTTGGTCTATATTGAATGGATTGGTCCTTGGGCTTATTTTCAGAAGGGTAATTTTTAAAGATTATTTTGAAAG
>CALKHF010000063.1 GCA_938092255.1 uncultured Flavobacteriales bacterium
TATTGTTACTAGTTTCTTACCATTTTGGGATGAGACTAGGTTATGGGTTTTATCCCGTCCATTAACTGGTTTTTCAGAAACATTTTCACAATATATTATGGAAGTTCAACCTAATGGTGGGAGCAATCAACCTGAAACAGACGCTGATGCAGAAGGAGTGTTATTTATTGTTGAGGGAACAGTAAATATTACATTTAATGGAAAAGAATATGAACTAGAAGAGGGTGGATATGCTTATCTACCAGCAGGTTTGAAGTGGACTTTAAGAAATCAATCTGCTGAAGTTTCTAAATTTCATTGGATAAGGAAATCTTATAAATTTGTAGATGGTTTAGATAAGCCAGATCCAATTGTTACCAATGTAAAAAATATTATCCCTTCACCTATGCCAGATACAGATGATAAATGGACTACAACACGTTTTGTTGATCCATCTGATTTGCGTCATGACATGCATGTAACTATTGTTACATTACAACCAGGTGCTGTAATTCCATTTTGTGAAACGCATGTGATGGAACATGGACTTTATATTTTAAATGGAAAAGCGGTTTATAGATTAAATCAAGATTGGGTTGAAGTAGAGGCTGGAGACTATATGTTACTTCGTGCTTTCTGCCCTCAAGCTTGTTATGCAGGAGGCCCTAACGCTTTCCAATACCTTTTATATAAAGACGTAAATCGGCATATGAACTTAAAATTATCTAGTAATTAGGGTAATGGAACGTACAAGATAAACTTAAATAAGGTAAAAAAGCTAATCATAACAGCTATCCCACTAGACCCGTAAATAAGTGCTGTTTTAATGCTCCATTTATCATGCATGGCTGCAATAAGCCCAGACACAAAGGCTATAATTCCAGCTAATAAAAATCCAATTATCGGCATGGCGAAACAAGTTATAAACATTGCTGCAATCAATAGTATTCTTCTCCACCACGTGCCTTGGCCGAAACCACCCTCATTAGATGGACCTATAAAGCGAGTTATAAAAGAAATTGCAGCAGTTATAATTAAAATAATAGCCACTGTTTGAGGGAAGACTTGACTATCACGGTCTGAATAAGATGTTGTGTCATATAATGTAATTAATCCAATAAAAACGAACATTGAAGAAATAAACAATGAACCGAATTGACCCTGAGATTTTAACTTTGAATTATTCATAGCCTTATGCCTTTTTAAGTGATCTTTTTCTATAAGCTAGATATAGGGGTAATATTAAAGTCATGAGTGTGAATGCAATAATAGCTTGAGAAATTGGGCGTCCAAAAAACATGCCAAATAAATTATGTGTTGCTGCACCTATTGTCCATCCCTGTACGAAACCTTGTTCAGCAATCGGACCTAAAATTAACCCAAGTACTATTGGAGACGCGGCAAACCCAAACCTTGCAATAAGCCAACCAAACACACCTAAACATAACATTATAATTACATCTGATACACTGTTTCTAATTGAAAAAGTGCCAATTATTGTCATAAAGCCAACAGTTGGTACTAAAACAGCTTTTGGAATTGTTACAATAGATTTATAAGCATACCTTCCAATTAATAAGCCAGCAGGCAACATTAATATGGTTGCAATAATTAATCCATATATAAAAGTGTAAACGATAGAGCCACTCTGTGAAAACATGGCAGGCCCTGTACGAACACCCTGAACTAAAAGTGCGCCTAATACGATTGCATCAGGAGGAGTTCCTGGAATTCCCAAAACTAGTGTTGGAATAAAACCACCACCTACAGTAGCACTATTGGCTGACTCAGTGGCTATGATACCATCAGGCTCACCTTCACCAAATTTTTGATGAGCTTTACCAGTTCGCTTTGCTTCAGAATAGGCAACTAGACCTGCAACAGACCCACCAGCACCAGGTAGAATTCCAACAAGTGTACCAATAATTGATGACCTGATTAAATTAAATTTTGATTTCATTGCAGTTTTAAAAGCTTCAGTAATTCGTAAAGATTTTACGTTTTCTTCTACTTTTAAGTGTCTGTCTGGAGTTGCAACAAGATCTATTAAAACTGGTATACAATAAAGACCAATCAATGCTCCCACTACCCCAAAGCCACCAATCATAACTTGACTACCAAAAGTAAGACGGATGTCAGCAGAAATTTCAGCTACACCTACAGTTGATAAGATCATACCAAATGCGCCCCCCGCCAAACCTTTCATCAAGTTGCCATTTGATAGAGACGCAATTAACGAAAGTCCAAAAATTGAAAGCCAGAAATATTCAACAGGTCCAAAGGCTAATGCAACTTTAGATAAGGGGGGTGCTAAAAGTAGGAGGGCTATAGCTCCAACCATGCCGCCAAATACAGAAGAGAAGCATGCAAGTGCTACTGCTAGGTCACCATCGCCACGTTTGGCCATAGGGTAGCCATCAAAAGTAGTTGCAATGGCTGATGGTGTGCCTGGTGTATTTAATAATATAGCGGCATATGCACCACCATAAATAGCACCAGTATAAATAGCGCCTAATAAAATAAGTGCAGATGCTGGATCCATACTAAATGTTATAGGCACCAGAACTGCAAGTGCCATTGTAGCGGTTAACCCTGGGATAGATCCAACAACTGTTCCTGCAACAACACCAAACAAAGCTAATGCAATGTTAAAAGGTGTCATTGCTGATAAAAAGTGACTGAATTCCATTGATATATCCCAGGGTTAATTTATTTTTATTTTATTAACCCGGCTTCACGAGCATCTTTTAAATATTCTGCAATACGTGCAGCCATGAAATCTTTCATGCCAGCTGAGTCAATGTTTAACATAGCAAACCCACCGTCTAACATTTTTTGTTGAAATGCTGGATCTGTATTAATTTCAGCGATCATATCTGACCACATTTTCGTAGTTTCTGCACTAGCTGAATTTGGCAAAGCTATTCCACGATAAGCACCGCCAGTCATGTCATACCCAAGCTCTTTGAACGTTGGAACATCTGGAAATAGTGGGTGGCGATTTTCCATTGCTACTGCCAGCATTCTAACTGCATCACCTTGTTTAGCACCAACAGTTGTGTATCCCCATTCTGCAACTGTTTGCTTTCCTAGTAAAGCTGTTACAGCAGCCCCAGTACCTTTAAATGGAACATAAGTGGTAAGTGTTCCAGCTAACTTATCAAATTTAATTTGTGCTAAATGGTTTGCGCTAGCTTTGCCAGATCCTGACATAGTAACTTGACCTGGATTAGCTTTTGCATCTGAGACTAGATCAGCTAAAGTTTGATATGGGCTGTCTGCAGTAACTACGATTGCATCAGGTGTATAGTGGAACATGTAGAATGTATTTAAATCGTCAGTATTAAATCCAACATTTTTTTGCGCTGGTTTGATAATGATATGTGGTAAATTTACACCCATAATAGTTTGTCCGTCACCATTCAAACCATTTAAAGATGCCCAACCTACGGCACCACCGCCACCTGGTTGATATGATACGACCATATCTTCTCCAAATTTATCTTTAAAGAAAGGTTGCTGTAAGCGAGCAGAAATATCAGATTCTCCACCAGGACCAAAAGGAATTATATAATTCACAGGCCCATTAATTTCAGCGTTTGCAATACTTGCAAAGCTTGTTGCAGTTGCAATTATAGCAACCGTATTTTTTATGTGTTTTTTCAGCATTTAT
>CALKHF010000064.1 GCA_938092255.1 uncultured Flavobacteriales bacterium
AGTATCATACATTATGCATACGAGTATATGGGGATTCCTTATAAATGGGGTGGAAATGATGAAAATGGATTTGATTGCAGTGGGTATACGAAACACGTTTTCTTGTATAAAGGAATTGAGTTGCCAAGAGTCTCTAAAGAACAATACAATTATTGTAAGAAAATCAATAAGAACAGAGCGTATATGGGAGATTTGGTTTTCTTTTCAGAAGGGGAGGGAATATCTCATGTTGGTATCCTGGTAAACAATATTGGTGAATCAAAAACAATGATTCATTCGTCGTCATCTAAGGGGATATCAGTGGTTGATATTGATGCTTCTGATTATTGGAAAAAAAGAATTTTTGGATTCGGAAGAATCCTAAAATAATCTAAGAGATTTGTGTCGATTCTTTTTCGGGCTTCCTGCTTTTGGCTCTGAAAATTAAAATGATTAAAATCAAAAACAAGGTTTCCATTGCATAATCAATAAAAGCATGATGATAAATGAACCTAAGCGCTATTCCGATCAAAAGAGAAACAGTAATAATTTTAAATATGCGATGATATTTCAATTCTTTTCTCAATGAGACTGAATAGGTAATTACTAAAATTATAAATAAACTTGGAAAGAAAACCATTCTCCAATAGGGTAAAACAAGTTCTTTATCCGTAAGCACAATTACCGCCAATAAGAGTTGAGAAATAGTGGAAATAAGAACAACAAATCTTATATCGGGTCTCATGGAATGAACCATTTCTGAAATAAGTAATGAGAAAGCAGGAATGCAAAAACAAATCAATAACTGCATCCATGGATATAATTGCCAATTTAGAATCTTATAAGTGCAAAATGAAACACCCAAAAGAAGCAAAATGTAGGTTGCATTTTTTAAGATTCTACTCGTTATCATTTTTCAGTATTTCTTCGAGATTTTTCAGTGTAGCACGTAAGTTCCCACAAGGCTTGTGCTCCAAAATAAGCATCGATATTATTTTCAAGGCTGGGACAAACTTCACAAAGGTCAAATCCAATAATGTTTTTGTCAGCACTAATTATTTCCGAAAATAAAAGCTGAATTTCATTTAATTCAAATCCTCCATCAACAGGCATACCTGTATTTGGACACAAGTAAGGTTTCAGTCCGTCAATATCAAATGAGATGTAAATGTTATGTGGCATATCATTGATGATTTCTTTAATTATTTTTAACCAAGACTTGCCTTTTAAAATGTCTTTTTTGATTTCCCAATCATAGTATGTGTTTATCCTATCTTCACCTTTTGAAAATTCTGCTTCTGCTTCTGACAATTCTCGAACACCAAGTTGAATGAGTTTGGACATATTTGTGCAAGTTGACAACACATTTCTCATAATGCTTGTATGAGATTGATCGAATCCTAAGTATTCGAATTTTAAATCTGCATGTGCGTCTATTTGCAATACGCCGAAATCATCATATTTGTCATTAACAGCTTGAATTAAACCCAATGTAACGGAATGTTCTCCACCAAGGATTCCAACTATTTTATTTTGTTCAAGTAGGTTTTTGCATCTTTCCTTTAAATTTTCTGTTAGAACTTTGTGAACATGGTTGATGTTTTCAATTTCACTTTTAAAGTATCCAAGTGCTTTTTCTTCGCCTTCCTTTTCCAAGTACCTTATGTATTCTGTACTTTTTTCAGCGTTTTGGTTGTTTATTTTTTTCCATTCAGAAGAGACTTCAGTCATGAATATTTTTGTTTCATGAGCTTTATCAAGGTCATGATGAAAAAAATTCAATTGGGTAGATGCCTTAAGGATGGCTTGCGGCCCAAGGTGAGATCCTTTGCCATATGAGGAGGTAGCGTCCCATGGAACCGGAACAATAATCAAATCTGCATTTTCTTCATTGCAGGGAAATCCGAAGATATTTCCATTTGCAGTTATCGCTCGATTAGGATTAAACTTTTTTTTATCCATTGTATGAATTTATAGCTTTTCTTACAGACCCATATTTGAGTAAAAGTGCTTTACCCTCAATTTCCGATATATCCAATGAATCGCAAATCATTTTTGTGCCTCTAATCAATAACTTATTATTACTTAATTGCATATCCACCATTCTATTGCCTTTAACATGTCCTAATTTAATCATTAAACATGTTGATATCATGTTTAGTATCAATTTTTGAGCAGTGCCAGATTTCATGCGTGTGGAACCTGTTACGAATTCAGGACCCACCAAGGGAGTAATTGGAAACCTTGTGGCTTTTGACAACGGAGATTCTGGGTTGCAAGAAATACCCGCAGTAACATGTCCTAATTCCTCTGCTTTATTGATGGCGCCAATAACGTAAGGTGTGGTTCCTGAGGCTGCAATTCCAACTATTACATCTTGTTTTGTAATATGGAATTCAGAAAGATCTTTCCATCCTAAATCCTCGCTATCTTCTGCGAATTCTACGGCTTTTCTTATGGCATAATCACCTCCTGCAATTATGCCATTTACAAGGCCATGGTCAACGCCAAATGTTGGTGGACATTCGCTAGCGTCTACAACTCCAAGTCTCCCACTGGTTCCTGCTCCAATATAGAACAAGCGACCACCTTCTTTCATTTTCCTGAAAGCAGCATCAATGAATGCCTCAATATGATTTATTTCTTTTTCTACTGCTAGCGCTACTTTTTTATCCTCCGAGTTTATGCCTACTAATAATTCTTTAGTTGACTTTTTGTCAAGGTCTTCGTGGTTTGAACTTGATTCCGTTATTTTTTTCATGCCAAAAATGCTTTTGAATCTTTTGCGCCAAATACAACTTCAACTCTATCCTTTAAAGTAGTCGAAAGCGAGAGGCCAACAATATCTGCTTTGACAGGATAGCGTCGGTGTTTTCTGTCAACTAATACGACAGTTCTAATTGTTTTAGTAGGACGTTCTAATAATTTGATCAATGCATATTGCATGGTCTTTCCAGAATTTATAACATCGTCAACAAGAATAATGAATCCTTTCTTCAGTTTGTTCTCTTCAATGGTTAATTCTACTTCCTGTTTCCAAGGTTCTGTTTTATTAATTTTAATTTCGAAATGATTCACTGAAATATCAGAATTTTGTGAAATAATAGCTGCAATTTTTTTTGCTAATTCAAAACCGTTTCCCTGAATCCCCCCGATAAATATTTTATTTTCTTCAAAACAGTTTTCAAGAAGTTCGTGACCTAATCTTGTTATTTTTTGATGAATTTGTTGATGGTTGAGTATAACCTGCATTATGTTTTTTAGTATAAATATAAATCTTTCTAAAAACACACAAGTAATAATCTTAGTTGAATTCGTTAATTTCGTCCTATGATAAAGTTAAGAGATTCTTTTCGGATTTTTTCACATTTAAATGTATACCGTTTATGGAATGTGATTATTCTGAGAATTGGCTTTTTTCTATCCAAAATCACAAAGCGAAATTTTCATTTTGGAATGCCGAGTGCATTGAGTATTGAGCCGACGACGGCATGTAATTTAGGGTGTCCTGAATGCCCAAGTGGTTTAAAGCAGTTTTCTCGTCCCACGGGTAAACTTGACTTGGCCTTTCATGAACGAATGTTGTCTCAAATCAAATCTTCGGTATTCTATATCAATTATTATTTTCAAGGTGAGCCCTTCTTGCATCCTCAGTTTTTAACATTAATAACACAAGCGAAAAAGTCAAATATATACACATCAACTTCAACTAATGGTCATTTTATTGATCAAAAAAAAGCAGATGAAATTGTTTCTTCAGGATTAGATCGATTAATTATATCTATTGACGGTTTGACTCAGAAGACCTATGAGCAATATAGAGTTAATGGAAAACTAAATAAAGTGATAGAGGCCAGTAAGTTGTTGGTTGACTCAAAAAGAAGAACAAGTTCAAAAACGCCACATCTCATTTTTCAATTTCTAGCAGTTAAACCCAACGAGCAAGAAGTACCTGCTGTATTTGATTTGGCAAGAGAAATAGGTATAGATGAAGTACGGATTAAAACGGCTCAATTTTATGATTATGAAAACGGAAATCATCTAATGCCGGACAATTCTAAATATTCAAGATATGTCAAGCGAAAAGATGGAACCTACAGAATAAAAGGAAGGCAAGGAAATCACTGTTGGAGAATGTGGTCGAGTTCAGTATTTACATGGGATGGGGGGGTAGTTCCCTGTTGTTTTGATAAAGATGCAAGCCATATTTTGGGATCTTTAAAGCAAAGGTCTTTTAAAGAAATTTGGAAAGCAAAAAAGTATCGTGATTTTCGACAATCCGTATTACTCTCTCGAAATCAAATTGATATTTGTAAAAATTGTTCCGAAGGAACAAAAGTTTGGGCATGAAAAAAGCCCGGTACACGGGCTTATTTTCAAGGGTTATTAATGATTAATTTTTTACAAACGGGATAGAAGTGTCATTGATTTCAATAAAATACATTCCGCTCGATAATTTCGATGTTTCAATCGATGTTCCAATAAATCTAATAATTTCTTCACCAAACATGTTTCTTATGATTTTTTCGTTTTCACTATCTGAAACATAAAGAGTACTTTTTACAGGATTTGGATATATTCTGTTCTCACTTTCGAGTGCGGTGATTCCTGCAGAAGAACGAACGTCAAAAACAATTGTACCGGGGTTAATTCCTACCTCAAACATCCCCGTCTCAATGTTTTGAGCATCATAGATGTGAACTGCTCCAAACGAAAAGTAATCAGTTTCACTCGTATACAACTCAGAGCTAACAGGATTTTGTTTGAGTTCGTAAAAGTTCATGAAATTCCCGTTCACAGGACCTGAATTATTCATAAGGGTCAAGTCAAATTCGTTCAATGAAGATTCCATTGAAATTTGATAAACCATTTTGTCGTCTCGCAATGCAGAAGTACCACAACCAGTAGATGCGCTTGCCAAACCAACTGTTTCGTTTTCAGATAAGTCTATTGCTATTTTTGATATTGAAGCTCCTGACCAATCTTTATTATTTACAGTATAAAGAAATTCACCTGATTTAACGAGATTGTCAGGGTTTTTTGCATCTGGCCCTAGATCCAATTCTTCGTAAACGAGAGTTTCTAAATCATAAATTCCTATGATGCCTTTTTCATTTCCAAACTCATAGGCATTATTTATTGCAAAATAAACTTTGTTTCCAATAGGTATGATGTTTTGAGTAGCCCATTTCGGCCCCAATTGATTGTCTAAAGCCAATTCAAGAGACAAATCTTCCGTATTGTAGATATGAAGATATGAGTCAAAATTTACGAGGTATTCTCCACGTGTAGCAAATAGATTGTTACCTACCACGGCTAAATTCCTGACACCTTCACAGATTACGCTTGAAATAATTTCATGTGTATTCAAATCGATTTTGAAAATCTTGGTGTCCGCAGCAACATAATAGACTTCGTTATCTATTATTAAATCTGAACCAAAACGCATTCCTTCCAATTGAAGAACTTCTGTGTACATTTCTGACACAGGGTTGTAACTTCCTATTGAAGCGGGTTCAACGATTTCATTGATGGTGTAATCAAAATAACCCTCATTGAGAATAAGTACCTGGTTTACATATTCTTGGGCTTGGATTGTAAAACTTGCTGTTAAAGCAAGAAAATAAAAAATAGTTTTTTTCATTCTTTCTGTATTTATAAAAATTAATAAATAGAAGATGAAAAAAGAGGGATAGGTTGATTGCGGTAATCAAACCGAGTCCGACTTTAATCTGAAGTCTTCTCTCTGATTATGGCAAGTATTCTGGCTCGAGCTAATTACGATCAACCTTCCCGATTTAACAGTGGTGTTTTGTCGTTTTTAAAGCTCTTACAGCTGCAGACACAGCTCCGAAATTTCATCGGATTCCTTATTAATCCATAGAACCAATAATCGTGACAAAGTTAATATTAAATTCTATGTAATTCTTATTTTTTCTATGTTTCTTGGTGGATTGATAAATGGTGCTTTCCCACATGAGTATAGGGTGTCACATGACATTTACACAAACGTATTGTTAATAACTAATATGTATAAAATAGTTTACAAGAGGAATAAATGGCTAAATTGTTTTAAACTAAATTTATTTAATTATGGAAAATTACATTAATCAAGTTTTGGATATTCCCAAAACTGTAGGAAACATGTTGCCAGGAAACAACTTTAATTCAATGGTTGAGGAAGCCGAGGGCAACATAAACAAGTGGACGGGTCTTATTTACAAAATTGCTGCAACAATTTTTATTCTTGGTGCAATTTATAATGTTCTTGACCCATTTTGGAATGATGGCTTAGGTGACGGAAAGGATATGGTAGGTATAATACTCAGTTCACTCATATGGTTGTATGCTGCGTTTCCGATGTCTCAAGTTATACGCTCTGCAGGAGCGACTCTTGAGGGCTCAAATAGTTCAATAGTCCAATATATTTTTAAAGACTTAGTGATTACTAATATTAAATTGGTTGGACAACTTTTGGCTTTAAGTGCTCTTTTTGGGGCTTTTGCGCTCACAATAGGTTGGGTGGCTGATTTGCCGATGGATGTTATGGGAATCGCTGGTGATGTGCCTGTTATTCGTTGGATGTTTGAGTTGCCGTTAATTGCAACTATGGATTTTGCAAATTGGATAGGATTTGAAGAAGTTGCAATGTCTTTATTTGGAGAATGGGAGACTTGGAAATTTGCTGACCCAAGTGGAGATGCACTTTCTTGGGAAGGATTTATAGGTGTTTGCTGGGCATATGCTGGTGTTGTTCTAATTCTTGTTCGATTGTACATTTCAGTAGCGATTTATTCTTTCTTTTTTGGATTAGCGTCTACCTTTATGAATTGGTTTAAAAACCCATACTTTCCGACGAAGTCTGTTTAAATATTTATCATTAATTTTTAAAATGGTCTCTATCGTTAGGGACCATTTTTTTATTTCTAAATTTTTGTTGGGCAAAATGATTATTGAATATTTACGTGGGATTATTTTGAATTATAATTCTAATTTAAATCGCAACTAAATATTGTATATTAAAAAAGTATCCCTAAATTTGCACCCGTTCAACGGAACTACATAATAATCATTTACAATAATATTAGCATGTACTTAGATAAAGAAGTAAAAAAGAAAATTTTCAAAAAGCACGGAGGTTCTGATACAAATACGGGGTCTACAGAAGGTCAAATTGCATTATTCACCTACAGAATAAGTCATTTAACTGAGCACTTGAAGAAAAATAGAAAAGATTTTGGAACCCAAAGAGCCCTTCAATTACTTGTGGGTAAGAGAAGAAGCCTTTTGGATTATCTTAAAAATAAGGATATTGAAAAATATCGGGAACTTATAAAGGAACTAAAATTACGTCGTTAATTTTAATTTCTAAATGTATTGAAGAGGGGACAATCGATTTAATCGACTGTCCCTTTTGTTTTTAATAATTTGATAATAAATAAATATGAATATAGGAATAACAAAGACCATCGAGATAGGTGGTAAAAAGATCTCCATTGAAACAGGAAAATTGGCAAAACAAGCCGATGGAGCTGTTGTATTAAGGATGGGAGACACGATGATTTTGGCTACTGTTGTAGCAAATAAAGATGCTAAAGAAGGCGTAGATTTTTTGCCTTTAACAGTTGATTACCGGGAGAAATTCGCCGCAGATGGTAGAATCCCTGGAGGATTCTTTAGAAGGGAAGCGCGTCCTTCTGAAAGAGAAATACTTGTAATGAGAATAGTTGATCGGGCATTGCGTCCGTTGTTTCCAGATGATTTTCATGCGGAAGTTCAATTAATGATGCAGTTGATTGCATACGATGGTGTAAATAGCCCAGATGCCCTTGTTGGTTTTGCGGCTTCATCATGTATTGCCGTTTCAGACATTCCTTTTAATGGACCAATGTCTGAAGTTCGTGTTGGCAGGATTAATGGAGAATTCATCATTAATCCAACTCTTGAAGAAATGGCTGAATCTGATGTTGATTGTATCATTGCGGGTACAATTGATAATATCGTTATGGTTGAAGGAGAACTTGCTGAGGCATCTGAAGCAGAAATGGTTGAGGTGATTAAAGTTGCTCATGAGGCAATTAAAAAACAATGTCAGTTTCAATTAGATTTGGCAGCAGAAATTCCATCGTCTTCACCAAAAAGAGAATATTCTCACGAAGATCACAATGAAGAAGTTAGAAAACGAGTAATGGATTTCTCTTACAACAAATGCAGAGAGATTGCAAAACAAGGGTTGGCGTCTAAGGAAAAAAGAGCTGAATTGTTTGGCGCAGTTAAAGAAGAATTTCTTGCTTCATTAACGGAAGAAGAAACAGAAGAGATAGGTAAATATATTTCTGTCTATTTCAAGGAAGCGATGAAAAAAGCGGTACGTGATACCATGTTAGACGATAACATTCGTTTAGACGGTCGTAAATTTGATGAGGTTCGTCCAATTTGGTCTGAGGTAAATTATTTACCAACGGCTCATGGCTCGGCTGTATTTACAAGAGGTGAAACACAATCATTAACAACATTAACCTTAGGAGGGAAGATGGATGAACAAATGATTGATGATGTTACTTTTAAAGGTTCAACTCCATTTATGTTGCATTATAATTTTCCGCCTTTTTCTACGGGAGAAGCGAGGATGAAGTTTAATGTTTCAAGAAGAGAGATTGGTCATGGTAACTTGGCTTTAAGAGCACTAAGACCTGTACTGCCTGATGATAATCCATATACAATAAGATTGGTATCAGAAATATTGGAATCAAATGGATCTTCTTCTATGGCTACAGTTTGTGCTGGTACGCTTGCATTAATGGATGGTGGTATTCAGATTAAGTCCCCAGTAACAGGTATTGCAATGGGATTGGTTGCTGAAAACGGGAAATTTGCCGTCTTGTCTGATATTCTTGGAGATGAAGATCACCTCGGTGATATGGATTTTAAGATTACAGGTACTTCTAAAGGAATTACGGCGTGTCAAATGGATATTAAGGTCGATGGATTACCATATGAAGTGCTGATTCAGGCGTTAGAACAAGCAAAAGCGGGTCGTCTACATATATTGGATAAGATTCTAGAGACACTTCCTGCGCCAAATGCAGATCTTAAACCACAAACACCTAGAGTAGAGGCATTCAATGTTCCAAATGAAATGATTGGTGGTATTATCGGACCTGGAGGAAAAATCATTCAAGGTCTTCAGAAAGAAACCAATACAACGATTACCATTGAAGAATTGGAAAATGGAGAAGGTCGTGTCCAGGTACTTTCGAACAATGGTGATGATATGGCAGATGCGTTAACCAAGTTGAAGCTAATTGCATTTCCGCCTCAGGTTGAAGACCAAAAGGAATATGAAGGAAAAGTTAAATCGGTAAAAGATTTCGGATGTTTTGTTGAAATCGTACCTGGTACAGACGGTCTAATTCATATTTCGGAGTTTGCTTGGGAGAAAACAGCACGTATGAGTGATGTTTGTAAAGAAGGTGAAATGCTGAAATTTAAAGTGATAGGAAAAGATCCTAGAACCAGAAAATGGAAATTGTCTAGAAAGGTTTTATTGCCAAAACCAGAACGAAAAGAAGAGCCTAAGGCTTAATTTCGATAGAATTACATTATAATGACAAGAAAAAGGCGCTTTGGCGCCTTTTTTTTTGTTTATAAATTTATGTTATTCTTTTAATTTTCCTTTGTATTTTTAACCCACTAAAAATAAAAAAAAACATGAAAAAACTTTATTCTTTATTGTGCTTCGTCGCAATGTCTTTTTTGGCAGAAGGCCAATCACCAATACTAACAATGATTTCTGATGGAGATTGTACAGGAGGCACTCCCAAAGTAGTTGAAATCTATGCGCAAGGGACAGTAGATTTCTCTCTTTACTCATTGGAATTGCAAACAAACGCCAATACAAACTGGGGCTCTACTGAGAATTTAGGCGCTTTGGGAACTGTAACTGATGACTTTGTGTATGTCTACGGTTCTGCTGCTGCTGCCATTTTTGCTACAGAATATCCTTCTGCCGTTAACACCTACGGTGCTGGAGGTTCCGTTAACTTCAATGGAGACGATAGAATTCGGATAATCGAAGATGCATCGGGAAGCGTTATTGACCAATATGGTGAAGAAGGCATTGATGGAACAGCAACTTTTTGGGAATACAAAGATGGTTATGGTAAGCGGGTAAATTCAACTGGCCCTGATGGTGCTTTTGTTCAATCCAATTGGGAATATAACAATGGTGTTTTAAACACTCAAGGTTCATGTCAAGGAGGTGATACTTTTGAAAGTATCTCTTCAATAGGTTCATTTGTTTCACCAGGTGGAGGTACCGATCCTACTGTTTCTGCTTCACCTGCTGAATTAACAGGTTTTGTTCAATTTGTTGGATCACCGTCTGATGAACAAACAACCGAGATTTCAGGATCAAATCTGACAGCAGATGTTACTGCAACGGTATCTGGTGATTATGAGATATCATTAAGTACTTCAGTCGGTTTTGGATCAAGCGTTGTTTTAACGCAAACTGCTGGAGAACTCACTGCAACTATGGTCTATGTTCGACTAAATGGCTCTGTTGCTATTCCTCTTGCAAGTGGAGAAATCGTTTTAAGCTCTGCTGGAGCAGATAATGATACGGTGGCTCTAACAGGTGAGATTTTGAATCCTGACCCAGTTCTATTTATCCAGCAAGACTCTTTAGTTGGATTCTCTCATTTTGTGGGAACTCCTTCAACTGAACAAACGGTAAATATTTCAGGAAACTATTTACTTGATGATGTGACGATTGATGTTACCGGGGAATTTGAAATCTCAGCGCAGTCAAATGGAACCTTTGGAAATTCATTGGTCATTCCTTCGAATTACAATGCAACCGTATTCGATGCAAATGCGACTTGGCTTGGTTATATGAACGTATTCGAGCTTCCTGAAAATGGTGGTAATATTGTCTTTGGACAGCCTTGGGGTGTTCCCGAATTAAGTGCCATTTTTACACCTTCTGCAAACAATGTTAAGCTTCTTCCAAACACCAATACATACGCTGAAAATCCTACTGATGGATTTTGGGTAAATCAAACCACGGGTGCTGGTAACAAAAACATGGAAGCAAACACTTTTGTCGAACCAGGTGCAACCGCGAATGATAATGATTTAACTTTTGCGGGTAATGTCGTTAATAATAATTTGGATGCTTCTTATACTGCTAAATATTTCATTAAGGCATTAGATCCAAATAACAATTATGCAGATGTTTTTAATGGGTCCAAATCATTTGACTTGCCTTTGTCAGGAACGTTTTCAGTGTCAGCAACGGCGGCTGAATTACCAGCAGGACTAATTGTTCAATATGGTTTTGTAATGGTAGGTCCTAACGCTGATCCTGCAACAGCTGGAGCTTTAGGTTCGGTAACAATCAATGGTGACTTTGAAGTGGGTGAAGTTTCTCCAACCCAAGTTTATGTAAGACTTAATGGTGCTGCTCAAAATTACAACCAAACAGGAACTTTAACTGTTTCATCCGCAAGTGACGCTGGTGCACATATCGTAAATGCAGGAAGCTTTTATTATGCCCCAGCTCAATTAACTATTACAGCTGGAGACACTGTTTATTGGGTAAACGATGGTGGAACTCATAATGTTAATTTTGCTACTAATACAGTAACAGGAGATCCTTACAATAATCCTGAAAGTTTCGTTTCTAGTCCAACTGGAGATACAGAGCTTTATTCCTATGTGTTCAATACTCCGGGGACTTATCAATATGACTGTTCCGTTGGTTCTCATGCAGCAAGTGGAATGTCAGGAACGATTATTGTTTTGGATAATCCATCTCCAGGATCAGGTGTGGTAGCGCTATCTGGAGAGACACTTGATTATTCTCCTTATACGATTGGTGAAGTAACAACAAACGCTGCAAACGGATCGGCTGATTCTCTTGATGTATTTGTTTCTCTTGTTGGTATTGTTCATTGTATTGATTTCGATGGAAATGAAGGCATAAACTTTACCATTATTGATGATAACAATGATGGTGTGAATGTCTTTAATTTTGATGATGTAAGTGACTATGTTGTCAATGAGGGGGATAAGATTAAGGTGCTTGGAAAGATGGATCAATTCAATGGTTTAACACAAGTCTTAGCAGATAGTATCTTAATCTTAGAATCAGGTTTACCAACGGTCACACCAACAATCATTACAACGCTTGACGAAAGTACAGAGGCGCAATGGATTACTATTGAAAATGTAAGTTTTGTAGACCCAATTGCAACGTTCCCAACAGGATCTAATAATATAGATGTAACAGATGGTACAAATGTTTTTGCATTGCGTATTGATAGTGACACAGATATTCCAGGATCGGCCGCGCCACAAGGCTTGTTTGATGTAACTGGTGTTGGAGGTCAGTATGATACTTCAGACCCATACGATTCAGGATACCAACTATTCCCTTGTGGAGTAGGAAGCTTTGTTCCTGAAAGTACTACTGGTATAGATGGAAATGAATTCATCACTAGTGTATCGGTCTATCCTAATCCATTTAATAATACGTTGACTGTTTCAACAGGAATTCAAAAAGATTTTGAATTGACAGTTTTAGATTGTCACGGTCGTAAACTAGTTAATACTCACATGAATGATTCGTTGACATTATCAACTGATGAATGGAGTTATGGGGTGTATGTGGTTAAGGTTAGAAACCATGTTGGAATCACCAAGATTACTAAAATCATCAAGTAAACTACATTTATTTTTCTACATTTAGGGCTGTATTTATACAGCCCTTTTTTTATTTAATAAAAGCCATGATTCGATTTTCAACTTTAATAACTCTTTTTTTCTTTTGTACATTTCAATCCTTTTCTCAGGAGTATTGGCAACAAGAAGTAAATTATAACATCAATGTAACATTGGATGATGAATCCCATGTGCTTTACGGAGATATATCATTTGATTATATCAACCATTCTCATGACACATTAAATGAAATATACATTCATTTATGGCCCAATGCCTATAAAGACCGAACATCTGGACTTGCTAAACAGCTCTATCGCAACGGTGATGACGAATTGTATTTTGGAGAGGTCAAGAATAGAGGGTATATAGACAGTGTGAATTTCACCATAGACGAACAACAAGTTCCAATTCAGTTTCCTTTTGAATCTCAGGATATAGGCTTAATAGATTTAGCTTCGCCATTACTCCCCGGTTCACAAATAAAAATTCAAACACCGTTTAGGGTAAAAATACCCTCAGGAGATATTTCAAGATTAGGTCATATTGGACAATCATATCAAATAACGCAATGGTATCCGAAACCGGCTGTTTATGATAAAAATGGTTGGAACCCTATATCTTATCTTAATCAAGGTGAATTTTATTCAGAATATGGAGCTTTTGATGTTTCGATAACTTTACCTGCCAATTATGTTGTGGCTGCGACCGGGGATTTAAAAACAGAAAGTGAAATAGAGTTCATGAATCAATTGGCCGAACAAACCCAAAAGAATATAGGTACAATGGTTAATGATAATGAGAAGTATAATAAAACACCATTTCCTGCATCTGATCAAAAAATGAAGACGATACGTTTTACTCAAAATAGGGTTCACGATTTTGCCTGGTTTGCAGATAAACGCTATGTGGCATTGAAGGGCGAGGTTGAAATGCCAAATACAAGGAAACTCATTAATACTTGGGCACTTTTTGTGCCTCAAAATGCAAAATATTGGCAGCATGCAATAGAGTATTTAAATGACGGAACGTATTACTATTCCCTTTGGAATGGGAATTATCCCTACAGCCATGTAACTGCAGTTGATGGGACTATTAGTGCCGGAGGAGGTATGGAATACCCAAATATAACCGTAATTGGAAATGCATCCTCTAAAGAAGAATTAGAAATTGTAATTGTTCATGAGGTTGGTCATAATTGGTTTTACGGAATTATGGGCTCCAATGAAAGGGTCCACGGATGGATGGATGAAGGACTAAACACCTTAAACGAAGTGCGTTACATTCAGACGAAATATCCAGGGAATAAGAGACTTTCTGACATGGCGCTCAATGGTCGTTTCCATTTAAATGATTTGGATTACCATGACATGGGGGATATCATATTCAGAACCGTTTCTTCTTTGGGTTTAGATCAGCCCATAGAGACACATTCTGAGGATTTTTCTTCAGCTAATTATGGGATAATTATGTATCAGAAAACAGGACTGGTTTTTTACTACTTGAAAGATTATCTGGGGGATCAGGAATTTGATCGAATCATGCATATGTATTTTAATAAATGGAAATTTAAACATCCTCAGCCAAGTGATCTAAAGGAATTATTTGTTAGCGAAACAGGGAAGGATCTTGACTGGTTCTTTGAAGATTTAATACAAACGACTCATCATCTTGATTACAAGATTCAAAAGGTTAAATCACAGATGGATTCGGATAGTAAAGAGAAAGGGATTTATGTAAAAGTCAAAAATGTTGGTCAGGTAAATGGTCCCATTCAGGTGAATCTTATATCTAATCAAAATGAAACAATAGGAAACATGTGGCTTGAGCCCGGAAACCGCGAAGTTATATGGGATAATATTAATATTGATGATGTTTCATTCGTGAAAATTGATGCAGGTAAAGACATACCAGAATTGAACCGACAAAACAATAACTGGAATACCAAAAGTTTATTTCATAAATGGGAGCCCATTAAGTTTGAGTTTTTATCAGGAGATAATGAAAGCGATCAAACGAATGTTTTTTGGACGCCGAGTATTGCGGGTAATGCCTATGATAAGCTGATGCTTGGAGTTGCATTTCATAATTATAGTGTTCCTCTAAGTGGTTTTCAATACCTCGTAGCACCCCATTATAGCTTTGGGGGTAAGCGCATTTCGGGTATTTCGGAATTGTCATACACGATGCTGCCTAGAAAAAATGCAAAAATGATTAAGGTTGGAGCATCTGTAAAGTCTTTTGCCAATTCTCGTTATGATAATTCTTATTACGTTGGAGTTTCTCCTTATGTAAGATTTGATTTGGGAAGCAGAAATAAAACTAGCTCTTTTAATCAGCAGTTGTTTATTAAGGGGATTTGGAGAGATGATGTTTATGATCAAAATTCACAATCTAATTTCGGAATAAAATCAGCATATACCGTTAGTGGTGGAGGGCCGGATTTTAAATGGAATATTCAAGGTTCGTTGACTTATTACCAAGATGTCCTTGGTATAGAACGAATATTTAGGGGAGAACTTGAAGCTGGTTTTTCCTACAGGTATTTACGAAAAATAGGTAAATCAATTTCTGCGCGACTTTATGCTGGGAGAAACTTTATATTTGATTCCCCCTTTTATTATAATGATCATTTACAGTTGGCTATGAGTGGCACGAGAGGTTATCAGGATTTATTTTTAGAACAATATGATTTTGAAAGAAATGCCTCGGGAGGTGCGTTTTGGGCACAACAAAGAAGTAATAATCAAGGTGGATTTTCAAGTACTTCGAATGTTGGAACAACTAAATATTGGCTGAGTTCTTGCAATATTAAATCTGAGTTGCCGTATCTCCCTAATTTTATAAAGTTGTTTTCAAACCATGGATTATTTTATGATGAATATTTGTGGGATGATTTCAAATTAGAGTTTATTTACAATGCAGGGCTTTCTATTGAATTTGGAGATGTGTTTGGTGTGTATTTCCCATTGGTTAGAAGTAACAACATGGGTGACCTATATGATTCATATGGAAGAGAAATCAAGTTCTCTGTAAATTTTAATCCCTTTGATAAGGGACTGAATTTATCACGTTTCTTGTAATTCATCATTTAATAAACCTAATTTATGTCAGAAATGGAAGAAGTAAAAAAAGAATCATGGTTTAAAAAATTATTTTGGCCGATCTTTTTATCTATAGGGCTTAGTAGTCTTATTTTTGCCGTGATCTTCATTTTAGGGTTGATAGGTTTTTTATCCTTGTTCTCCGATGAGCCATTAGAGCTTGAGCCAAATACCATTTTACATCTTAAATTAGATGGACCTATAAGGGAGGTTTCTAATACTGAATTGGACCCCATGACTTTTAGTTTAAACGCTCAAATAGGATTGTCTGATATTCTTTATGGTCTTGATCAGGCAGCAAAAGACAAAAATGTAAAGGGCCTTTTTATTGATATCGGGGATATTGATTGTGGAATGGCTACAGCTGAAGAGTTAAGAAAAGGGATAGCTAAATTTAAGAAAAGCGGCAAATTTGTTCTTGCCTACAATTCTGGAGAGTATGTAAGTCAAAAAGCCTATTACATTTCATCAGTAGCTAATGAAACATATGCTTTTCCAAATTCAGTATTTGAGTGGAAAGGGCTAGGAGGAGAAGTGATTTTTCTTAAAGGACTTTTGGACAAACTCGATGTTGAATTGGAGGTCATTCGTGGTACCGATAATGATTTTAAAAGTGCAGTTGAGCCTTATTTTAGAAAAAGCATGAGTGATTCTAGTCGGGTACAGGTTGAAAGATACTTAAATTCAATATGGTCGGTTTATTTGTCAGAAGTTTCTAATTCTAGAAAAATAAGTAGCGATAGCCTAAGCGAGTATGCTGAATCTCTTCGTGTGCGTAACGCAACAGATGCCATGGCTTTGAAATTAATTGATGGAACAAAGTACCGAGACGAAATTGAGCGAATATTAATGAAGAAGACAAAAGCCAAAGAGGTCAAGGATTTGGTGTTTTTTGAATTCAATAAGTATTGTAAAAAGATTTTTATTGAAAATCAAGAATTGGTCGATGTTTTAGAACCAGATATTGCAGTTATTGTCGCTGAGGGAGATATTTCAGTGGATGGATCAGGAATGTCTAGTTCTAAAATTTGTAAATATTTTTCAGAAGCGAGAAACAATAGTGATATAAAGGCCGTTGTTTTTCGTGTAAATAGTCCTGGGGGTAGCGCGTTGGCAAGTGAGGAAATTTGGAGAGAAGTTTCGTTAACCAATAAGGCAAAACCGGTGGTTGTTTCGATGGGTGATTTGGCAGCTTCGGGAGGCTATTATGTATCTACTGCCGCGTCTCGTATTTTTGCAAATCCATCTACTATCACAGGATCAATCGGTGTTTTTGGAGTGATCCCTTATACGGGTAAAATGTTTGAAAATAAATTGGGTATTGAATTTGATTATGCGAGTACAAATTCACATGCTGTTTTCTCTTTGAATAAAAAGTTATCTGAAGAGGAATTAAAAATCACTCAGGAAGAAGTCGATGAGATTTATCAATTGTTTTTAAGGCGTGTTGGGGCGGGTAGAGATATGGAAGAAGAACAAGTTCATCAAATAGCAAGAGGAAGGGTATGGACAGGAGAAGATGCCTTAGTTAATGGATTGGTTGATGAGCTGGGTGGATTGAATGAGGCTATTGCTTACACTAGAAAGAAGATTGGTTCTAAAGGAGATTTAATGCTTTACTATCCTAAGGTGAAGGAAAATAAGTTAGAAAGTTTTATTGAGATGATAGATGAAGAGGAAAGTACGAGTTTAAAAAGTAATGCAATTTTTAGTCATCCGTATATTAAGGAAATTGGATTTACTGTTCAAAAGATAGAGGCCCTTAAAGGCATTCAAATGCGACTGCCTTATGATGTTAAGATCGATTGATCTTAATAAAGTTTAGGGTATTTAAATGGGTCTGTTTCATGCATAATTTCGTAAACTCCTTCAATGATATCATCGACATTGGGTTTTGAGAAATAATCTCCATCGGTTCCGTAAGCAGGTCGATGGTCTTTTGCACTCAATGTTTGAGGGGCAGAATCCAAATGAAAGAAGGCATTTTGCTCGACCAAAATTTTATCTAGCATATACCCCGTAGCTCCACTACTTACATCTTCATCCACAATTATTAGTCGATTTGTTTTCTCTATTGATTTGCTTATTGCATGATTAATGTCAAAAGGAATAAGTGTTTGCACATCGATTAACTCAATAGATATATCCATTTGCCTTAGTGTCTTTTCAGCAATCTCACATAAATTAAAAGTGGAACCATAAGAGACTAATGTTAAATCATTTCCTTCTTTTACAAGTTCAGGAATCCCTAAAGGCTCATTAAAATCACCTAAGTTATTTGGGAATTTTTCTTTTGTTCGGTACCCATTCAATGGCTCGACAACCAAAGCCGGTTCATCAGAAATTAATAATGTGTTGTAAAAGCCAGCAGCTTTTGTCATATTTCTTGGAACACAGATGTTTATTCCGCGTAGTGCGTTAACAATTACACCCATAGGCGAGCCACTGTGCCAAATACCTTCTAGTCGATGACCTCTCGTACTGATTATTAATGGTGCTTTTTGACCACCTTTGGTACGATACTGAACTGTTGCAAGATCATCAGATAGCACTTGTATTGCATAAAGTAAGTAATCGAGATATTGAATCTCAGCAATCGGTCTCAATCCTCTCATCGCCATCCCAATACCTTGACCGATAATGGTACATTCTCGAATACCTGTATCAAATACCCTCTCTTCTCCAAACTGATCTTGTAATCCTTCGAGAGACTGATTTACTCCGCCAATTTTACCTGCATCCTCACCAAAAATCAATAACTCAGGAACCTTTTCAAGTTGTTTTTTAAAGTTTTCTCTTAAAATAATACGACCATCTTCCATCTTGGTGTCATCATTATAAGTCGCTGGTATGTGTTGTGCTTTTAAAACACTTTCTGCTGACTCAGAATATAAGTGTGAGCTATAACGATTGTGAGCTTTGTTCAGTATTGATTTCACCCAACTCGAAAGATTTTGCTTTTCATTATTCTTTTCATTACTTACCATTCGAATGACTTTTCTGACAGTCGAGAGAATATCTTTTCTAATTGGTTCGTATGCTTTCTCAAGTCCTTCGATTTCTTTTTCAATAAAAACTTTCTGAGAACTAACTTCAGCGAGGTTTTTTAATAAAGTACAAGCTTCATTTAAATCAATTCTAATATCCTCTGTGTATCGCTTCCAGGACTTGTTTTTTGCATCTCTAATTTTTTTCTTGGACTCAGCTTGAATTTTTTCTAATTCATCAAGGGTTGCGATAATGTTTCCATTGGCATTAAAGTCAAGTATCCACGACTTGAATTTTTCAATGCAGTCAAAGTCTTTTTCCCACTGAAGTCTTTCAGAGCTTTTGTATCTTTCATGAGATCCAGATGTTGAATGTCCCTGGGGCTGATTTACCTCTTTAACATGTATCAATACTGGTACATGTTCTTCTCTGGCAAGTCTGACTGCTTTCTCATAAGTTTCGCAAAGATGTGGGTAATCCCAACCTCTTGTTACAAAAATCTCATACCCTTCTTTAGTCTCTGTTCGTTGCATACCCGCAAGAGCATCTGAAATAGATCCTTTTGTGGTTTGATATTCCCTTGGAACCGAAATGCCATAACCATCATCCCAAATGGACATTACTAAAGGAATTTGCATTACCCCAGCTGCATTTATAGATTCCCAAAAAGGTCCTTCGGAGGTTGAGGCATCACCTATCGTTCCAAAGGCAACTTCATTTCCATTGTCCGAGAATTTTTTCGTTTTGTTGAGCTTATTTAACTGACTATTTGTTCGGTATACTTTTGAGGCTTGAGCTAAACCAACAAGTCTAGGCATTTGACCTGCCGTAGGAGAAATGTCTGAGCTGCTATTTTTTTGGGTCATCAGGTTTTTCCAGTCCCCTGATTCATCTAAATTCCTAGTGGCATAATGTCCTCCCATTTGGCGTCCCGCAGATTGCGGTTCGATTTCAACATCTGTGTGAGCATACAATCCTGAAAAGTACTGTTCTATAGTAAGCTCGTCAATAGCCAGCATTATTGTTTGATCTCTGTAGTAACCTGATCGAAAGTCGCCATTTTTAAATTGCTTTGAAAGAGCAATTTGGGCCAACTCTTTTCCGTCTCCAAAGATTCCAAATTTGGCTTTACCGGTGAGTACTTCTTTTCTTCCAAGAAGAGATGCTTCGCGAGATTGGCAGGCTAATTTATAGTCTTGAAGAACTTGTTTTTTAAAAGAGGTGAAATCAATGGATTCTTTGGTTTTGCTTATCTTATCTGACATATGCTATTGCTGGTTCACAAATATAATTAAAAATGGATGTTTTATGTGTTATTTTGATTGCCCAAATTTTGTCTTATCTTTGAGTAATTAGATTGTGTTAACTCTTATTATTATCTCAAATGCTCCGCATTGAATTATGTGTTTCTTCTTCTGAAGCTATTGTACTTGCTAAAAATCTTGAAATAGATAGGGTGGAGGTGTGCCAAAATTTAGAATCCGGAGGAGTCACTCCATCTGCAACACTTGTTCAACTGGCAATTAGCTCCGGTTTAAAAACCCATGTTTTAATTCGGCCTCGAATCGGAGGATTTATTTACTCAGATGAAGAGTTGGATATGATAAAAAAAGAGATTTCATATTTCACCTCTATTGGAGTAGATGGAATTGTAATTGGCGCCCTACTGTCTGATCACAGAATTAATCATAAGTTCATTCAGTCCGTGCGAAAGGATTATCCAGATTTAGACATCACCTTTCATAAAGCTTTTGATGATACACCTGATTGGAAAGCATCTATTGATATTTTAGCTGAGTCAGGAGTGAATAGAATTCTCAGTTCGGGTTGCTCAACTCATGTGATTAAAGGAATGACGGTTCTTAAGTCAATGCTTGAATATGCCCATGGTAAAATTGAAATTCTACCAGGAGGAGGGCTCAATGAGAATAACATAGATTTTTTTGTAAAGAATGTTAGGCCTGATTGGATACACTTTTCTGGTTGTAAAAAAATCTTCGACAGAAGCAGCTCTAGTTTCGAAACTGAGCGTTTAAAGTTTGACAAAGACAGAATACAAAAAATGGTTAAAATGTCAAAGGACTACTCTTTTTCAATGGGTGCAATTTCATCAGACATATAATCTCCAGCTTTTAATTTTCCAACTATTTTTGAAAAACATTCTAGGGTGTATCGCACATCATCCAAACTATGTGAGGCCGTAGGGATCAATCTTAAAATAATCATGCCTTTCGGAACAACTGGATATACCACCATTGAACAGAAGACGTTAAAGTTTTCTCTTAAGTCATAAATCAAGTTGGTCGCTTCAGGAATAGAACCATTAAGATAAACAGGGGTTACACATGAATTAGAAGGACCTATGTCAAATCCATTTTCTATTAAGCCAGTTTTTAATGCATTGGTAATCTCCCACAATTTATCTTTATGAGAGGTGTCTCTTTTCATTATTTCTAATCTTTTCAAAGCGCCTTTTACAAGAGTCATTGGAAGAGATTTTGCGAAAATTTGAGACCTCATATTGTATCGTAAAAATTCGACAACTTGAGAATCACTCGATATAAAACCACCAATAAGTGCAAATGATTTGGCAAATGTGCCAAAATAAATATCGATGCCATCTTGACAACCTTGTTCTTGACCCGTACCACCACCTTTGGAACCTAAAGTTCCAATACCATGGGCATCATCCACAAAGAGTCTGAAGTTGTATTTTTCTTTTAACGCAACAATTTCTTTAAGTTTTCCTTGATCTCCCCTCATTCCGAAAACACCTTCGGTAATAACTAGAATCGCTCCGCCAGTTTCTTCCGCCAGTTTTTCAGCACGAATCAATTGTTTTTCACAGTCTTCAAGATCATTGTGTTTAAAGACATATCTTTTACCCATATGAAGGCGAACGCCATCAAGAATACAGGCATGAGATTCGGCATCATAAACGATTACATCTTTCCTATCTACCAAAGCGTCTATACAAGAAAGAACGGCTTGATATCCAAAATTGCAAAGAATTGTGTCTTCTTTTTCAACAAAATCTGAAAGCTCATTTTCGAGCTTTTCGTGGAAATCTGTATTCCCGCTCATCATTCTCGCACCCATGGGATGAGAAAAGCCGTATTCTTTTGCTACATCAGCATCTAATTGTCTTACTTCCGGATCATTTGCTAATCCTAGGTAATTGTTTAATGACCAATTTAGCATTTTACGACCTCTAAATTCCATGTGAGGACTGATCTCACCTTCCAATTTTGGGAATGTAAAATAGCCATGGGACTTTTCGGCATGTATACCTAAAGGTCCTCTGTTTTCTTTGATTTTTGCAAAAATATCAGCTGACATATTATATCTATTAAATTGTGCTTTACAAAGTTAAATCAATTTAAAAACCTGAGTGCCTTTTTGTTCAAAAAAGTAAAATATATTTTGTTTTCAGGTCAAGTTTAAATTCAAAAATAATTTTCATTATTCACGTTATTATCAGATAATTAAGGTATTATGAAACTAATTAGTTAAATATCCGTATATTAAAATCATGGGAGATAGACACAGCAAAAGAAGCAGTACGGCATTATTTATTGCAATATTGGCTCTAATAATATCTTTAATAAACCTATACCTTTCAACTGAAGTTCCGGGTATAGAGTAATTTATTAATAATAAATGGCTCGTCTGACTTTTGTGATGTATTTCGCAAGTCTTATCACTTGTTTTGTATATCCATATTCATTATCGTACCACGTATATAATACAACACTTTTTCCGTCTTTAGATGCCAATGTAGCCTTTGAATCGTATACTGCACAACAGGTATTCCCTATAATATCATTCGAAACGAGTTCAGAATCAATTGAGAAGAATATTTGATTTACAAGCTCACCATTTAGTGCCTCGTTTTGAACTGTATTATTAATATCCTCGATAGTTACGGATTTATTTAATTCTAAATTTAAAATCGCTAAAGACCCATTTGGTGTTGGAACTCTAACTGCATTAGCAGTAAGTCGGTCCTTTAAGTCGGGAATTACCTTAGTTACTGCATTACCTGCACCAGTTGACGTAATTACCATATTAATGGCAGCAGATCGCCCTCTTCGAGGTTTTTTGTGCATGTTGTCTAATAAATTCTGGTCATTGGTATAAGCATGAACGGTTTCAATGTGTCCTTTGACAATTCCAAATTTGTCATTAACAACTTTTAATACGGGAGAAATGGCATTTGTCGTGCACGAAGCTGCAGAAAAGATGTTTTCATTTTCAATATCAAGCTCATTTTGATTTATTCCATAAACTATATTTGGAATTTCTTTACCCGGTGCTGTCAATAATACTTTTGAAACGCCTTTAGATTGCAGGTGTCTTGAAAGCGCTTCTCTATTCGTAAAAGCACCTGTATTATCAATAACCAATGCGTTATTTATACCATAAGATGTATAATCAATGTCTTCAGGGTTAGAAGCACCAATCATATGAACCTGTTGGCCATTTATAATTATGGAGTTGTTTTTTGCATCTTCAATAACAGATCCCTTGAATGCACCATGAACAGAATCATTTCTCAATAAAGATGCTCTTTTTATGATGTCGGCTTCTGCGTTTCCTCTTGTTACAATCGCTCTTAGCCTCAACTGTTGACCTTTTCCTGCTTGTTTAATTAACTCTCTTGCGGCCAAACGTCCAATTCTACCAAAACCGTATAATATGACATCTCTTGGCTTCACATTGCCATGTTCAGCCTTTAATCCTGAAAGTTTATTTAAAAGAAATTCTTTTTGAGAATTAAAATTCGATTTATCCTGAATCCATTCATTTGCAAGTTTTCCAATATCCATTTTGGCAGGAACTAAATCCAGATCCAGAATAGTACTTGCTAATTCTGATGTTGTAAATACATCGATGGGCTCGTTGACCACTTTTTTTGAATATTCATGCAGATTGATTATTTCGGATATCGTTGTATCTGTCAAATGATTCCTAAATAGAACCAATTCGATGCCTTTTTCATAGAGAAGTTCACCAACTTTACTTTGAAGCTTTACCGCTGCTCTTTCTTTTTTTAATTGAAGTTGTAAGCCTTTCTCATAGCCTAATTCCATTTCCATTTTGATTGTTTTGTTGATTGCTAATAAAAAAAGCCGCCAAGAAGGCAGCTTATTGTGATTTTAATTTATCCGAGATAGGATTTTAAAAGTTTATTTCTAGAGGTATGACGAAGACGTCTTATTGCCTTTTCTTTGATTTGTCGAACACGCTCTCTAGTTAAATTGAACTTTGCGCCGATTTCTTCTAAAGTTAAACCATGATTCATTCCGATACCAAAAAACAAACGGATGATTTCTCTTTCCTTGTCTGTAAGTGTACTTAATGATCTTTCTATTTCTTTTTGAAGAGATTCAGCCATCAATGTTTGATCTGTTTTTGGCGCATCATTGTTTGCCATCACATCCATAAGGGTTCCACCATCTTCGTTGGTCGTTAATGGAGCATCCATAGATACATGACGTCCAGATACATTTAGACTCTCTTTAATTTTATCTTCAGGAACTTCTAATGCCTCAGCAAGCTCTTCAGCTGATGGAGGTCTTTCGTATTCCTGTTCCAATTTTGAAAAAGCTTTGTTGATTTTGTTTAGTGAACCCACTTGGTTTAACGGAAGCCTTACAATTCTTGCTTGCTCGGCTAATGCCTGAAGTATAGACTGACGAATCCACCAGACAGCATATGATATAAATTTAAAACCTCGAGTTTCATCAAATTTCTGGGCTGCCTTAATTAAACCAAGGTTGCCCTCGTTTATTAAATCGGGTAAAGTAAGACCTTGGTTTTGATATTGTTTTGCAACAGAAACAACAAACCTTAAATTTGCTCTGGTAAGTTTTTCTAATGCCAATTGATCGCCAGCTTTAATTTTTCTGGCTAATTCTACTTCTTGTTCTGCGGTGATTAAGTCCTCTCTTCCTATATCTTGCAAATATTTGTCTAAGGATTGACTTTCACGATTTGTTATGGATTTAGTTATTTTTAACTGTCTCATATGGTTTTATCGGTGATTTAAATGAGTAATTCGCGTTCCAAATGGAAGAACAAAGTAACGCCAAAAAAAGGGAATAGAAAAATTTTGAATGTTTTTTTTATGAATAAAATCAGTCTTTAATTCCTCTCAAAAACCGTGCCTTTAAAAAGTGTTTTTACAATCCAAATCCCACATAATCTTTTCTTCCACTTGAACTCATGATTTCCAAAAGTATTCCCCTGTTTGAATCATTGAGTTTTGACGTCAATTGTTCTATGGTTTTTACCGGTTCATTATTTATTTTAGAAATGATTACTCCTTCCTTCAATCCTAGTGATTTTAATTTCCCTGCTGTAATTGTTTTAATTTTGACCCCATAATCAATGTTCAAGGATCTCTTTTCTTTTTCGGTTAAATTTTCAAATGTTGCTCCTAATGAATAATTTTTCTTGATTTCCTCCTTAGTAATCAAATCGGTTTGACCTTCTTTATTCCTTAATACAACTTCCTTTGTTTGCTCCACTCCTTTTGAATTTCTAATGGTTACAGCAACTTTATCTCCAGGTCTCATTTTTCCAATTTCTTCTTGAAGAGCTGCAGAAGAATTTACTTCTTTTGTTCCAATTCTCAATACGACATCACCTTCTTTAAGGCCCGCTTTTTCTGCGCTGCCATCTTCCACTACACCGGCTACATATACCCCTTTCAGATCGGGTAAGTTTCTTTCAGTTTGTATTTCCTGTGTAATATCTGCGATTTGAACTCCCAAATAACCTCTTTGAACGACACCATAGTCAATCAAATCTCTCATTACTTTTTGAACCAGATTGACTGGAACTGCGAATGAATAGCCAGAATAACTGCCCGTTTGAGAGGCAATGGCGGTGTTTATGCCTACCAATTCACCTCTAGAATTTACAAGAGCACCCCCACTATTTCCCGGGTTTACAGCAGCGTCTGTTTGAATAAAAGATTCGATTGGGAAAATGTTTTTATCCGCGTTCCCGTTTAAGATGTTTATATTTCGTGCTTTTGCAGATACAATTCCCGCTGTGACGGTTGAAGTGAGATTAAATGGATTTCCAACCGCAAGTACCCACTCTCCAATTTCCAATTCATCACTATTGCCTAAGGGTATAGATGGGAAATTTTCTCCTTCGATCTTTATCACGGCGATATCAGTGGAAGGATCAGTTCCAACAATGGTTGCATCATATTTCGAATTGTCATTTAAAATGACCTGTATTTCGCTGGCGTTATCAATTACATGGTTGTTCGTAACAATATAACCCTTCGATGAAATAAATACACCTGAACCAGCACCTGAACCAAATTGTTTGAATTCTTTGCCACCAGCTCCTGGACCGTAGAAGAACTCTTGAAAAATATCTCTTTGAAAAGAAGTGTGAACTACTTTTGTAGTAACGTGAACTACAGAATTAATCGAGTTCTTTGAAGCTTCTCTAAAATCAATAGAATTCGTTCCTGAAAAATTCGCGTTGTGTATGGGTAGTCTATGATTTCCATCGATTAAATAATCTGAATTGTATTTAGTTTCGTTTGCATTTTCAATAGGATTTTCTTGGGTAGCGAAAAATATAATTAAGGGTAGCGAGCCTCCGATGATTCCAATAATAAGCGTTTTGAATAAGATTGAGTTCTTCATGATATAAATTATTAATTACACAAGTTTAACACCTTAGACCTATACTTTGGTACATGATCATTGTTAAAGATTGTTAAGCTAAAATTGTTAAATATGAAATCAATAATCAATACATTTGTAAACTATGACGATTCCCTTCTATAAGTATCAAGGAACTGGAAATGATTTTATCATAATCAATTCGTTTGAAACAGAAAAAATACAACTTGATGTCAATCAGATTCAGAGTTTTTGTAGTAGGAAGTTTGGAATAGGTTCAGATGGCATTATATTGATAAAAAAATCTATTGGGCATCATTTTAAAATGGTGTTTTTTAATCCTGACGGATCTCAAAGCTTTTGTGGTAATGGAGCACGATGTGCTGTTCACTTCGCTTATTCCTCAGGAATTATTAATGATAATCCGTGCGTTTTTGAAGCTTTTGACGGTATTCATAAGGCATATGTTTGTGAGGAAGAGGTTAAGGTCGAAATGAGTAAAATTGGATCAATAGAATCGAAAATGATAGCTAATGGTGAGGGACGAAACCACCCCTCTTATTTTATAGAGACCGGATCTCCGCACTTTGCAAGTTATGTTGATGATAAAGGAAGTTTAGATTCAATTCTAGAATATGGTAAGGAGATTAGGTATTCGAACGAATACAAAAATGAAGGGGTAAATGTAAATTTGATTTTTGGAGTAGCTTCAAACCGTATTAGGATGAGAACATATGAAAGGGGGGTGGAAGATGAAACCCTATCTTGTGGTACCGGAGCTACTGCTTGTGCCTTGATTCATTCAGTTCATTGTAATTCAGATGAGAATATGATTGAAATCGAAACAATGGGAGGAATGTTAAAAGTTTCATTCGACAAATTAAGTAATGGTGAATTTTCCAATGTGCATTTAATTGGCCCAGCTAAACAAGTTTTTCATGGACAAATCGATATTTGATTTCACGTTCGAGCATTTAAAACCTACGACCGGTTATGAGGAGTTTGAAGGTTTATCTCTTTGGATTTTTCATATTGATAAAGTACCTCCTCATGTTGGTCTTTCTGTGGGTGATGTATTTTTTAGTCTAAAGAGTAATGGGCGAGATGAGTTGCCGACAAATAGGTTAATACAACTAATTGATAAAAAGGGGATTAAGAGCATTGTTTTAAACATTGAAGTTAATACTAGTTTTAGTGAAGTACGTCGCGTATTTAGCTCATATGATCGCGCATGTTCAGTAAAGACGTCTTGCTTGGCACCAATCAAAGAAGTGTTAAATATTTCTAAAAATGTTATAAAGCTATCAGAGCTTTTGTCGCATTTGAACGACAATAATATGATGAGTGAATATCATGGTTTCAATGTAACGGAATCAGAGTTGGGTATTTTGAGTTATGGCCCTGAAGATATTGAAAAACGATTCAATCTCTTGCATGCATAATGACGATTTAATTTTTTTGAGACGTGTAGAGTTGAGAGATGCAGCTCTTATTTTGGACTGGGAAACAGACAATGGATTAGGAAGATATACTGAAAGAGATGCTCCTTTAACCATTGACTTCATTGAAGCCATTATAAAAGAACAAAATAATGTATTTGATACGGGTAAAGTGCGGTTTATTATTTGTAATAGCCATACCAATATGCCAATAGGAATGGTGGATTTATACAATATTGATTTTACTATTGAATCGGCGGAGGTAGGAATTGCAATAGTCGATTCTATAAACAGACAAAAAGGATTTGCTAGTGCAGCCCTAGAGGAAATTAAGGAGTTTGCAGCCACTGTTCTGGGAGTATATTGTTTGAGGTCTTTTGTTGAAGTTGATAATATACCTAGTACTTTTCTTTTTGAAGGTTTAGGTTATGAAATTGAAGAGTCAAATGTGATTGTATCCGATAAGACAATGAATATTTACAAAATAGAATTTTGATAGATTATGAAAAAAAACAAGGTGAAGATTTTAATAGCAGTTGTATCTGTATTCATTGTATTGGTAATCATTTTGTTGCCAAAAATCCAATTGTATTTTGCGAGTGAATCTTGTACAATAAACAAGACGGATGCGGTTTTTCTAATCGATAAGAAGTCTACATTAAAAAATCTTGCCACCAAGCTAAAGAAAGAGAAAATCATTGATGACGAGGAAGCATTTATAGAAATTGGTCGTTACAAGGGACTGGATGAAAATAAAATTGCATTGGGAAAGTATGTTATCGCACCTGCGACTAAAATTAAGGATTTGCTCAATGGGTTTACTTTAAATTCAAAGGGAAATGGAAATGCAGAGGTAGAGGTGACTATTACATTCAATAATTGTAAGGGAATGTATCAGCTTGATCAGCTATCTAAAAAGGTTTCTGAAACAATCCTTACAGACAGTGCCACTCTTTCCTCCTATTTAAATAATCCTTCAACCTGCAGTAAATACGGATTTTCAAAAGAGCAATTTCCTGCGATGTTTATTCCAAATACTTACAAGGTATTTTATGATACTGATGAAAAGCAATTTGTAGAAAAAATGGCCAAAGAGTTTAAAAAGTTTTGGACACCAGAACGAATGGAAAAGCTTAATGAAATTAATCTTTCATCGCCTTCTGAATTATATACTCTTGCGAGTATGGTATACTTGGAGCAATCTAGGAAAGAGGACGAATGGAGTGACATATCCAAATTGTATCTAAATCGTATGGAAATCAATATGCCATTGCAATCGGATCCCACATTTGTATATTGTTGGGGAGATCAATTGAAAGGGGTAACTAGGTTACTTTATGAACACAGAGATATTGATTGTGCATACAACACATATAAGATGCAAGGTCTTCCTCCTGGACCAATCTGCCTTGTAAATGCTAGAGTTCTCGAGGCTTCTCTAAACCCGAGTGATGTAAATTATTTATACATGTATGGTGATGGAACGAGGCATTACTTTAGCAGAAATTACAGTGGTCACATTCGCAATACTAGAAAGTAGAGCACTTATTTATTCAATAAAACATGAAGAGAAGAACATTTTTTAAATTCGGATTAACAACGACTGCTCTGGCTTTAATAAAGAGCAATGGAATTTTTGGTAAATCTATCCCAAAAGAAGAACATCCCAAAGCCAACCTTATAAAACGCGGCAATATTGTCATTTCAACATGGAGCCATGGTATCAAAGCCAATGAGGAAGCATGGAAGATTCTGTCTGATGGTGGGAAATCCATTGATGCAGTTGAGGCAGGAGTTAAGGTGACGGAAGCTGATATCACAAACCGAAGTGTGGGTATTGGAGGCAGGCCTGATCGTGAGGGGCATGTGACATTAGATGCATGTATCATGGATGAAAATTCAAAATGTGGTTCAGTGGCTTGTATAGAAGGAATTAAACACCCAATATCAGTAGCGCGAGCAGTAATGGATAAGACACCTCATGTGATGCTTGTCGGAGAAGGGGCTCGTGATTTTGCCATTGAGCAAGGATTTGAAAAGTATAAAACACCAATCAAAGAAGTGAAAAAGGATTGGAAAGAATGGAAGAAAGAAAATAAAGAGCTATTGAAAAAACCCATAATAAATCATGAAAACCATGATACCATTGGTATGCTTGCGTTGGATGAGTTTGGGAATATCAGTGGTTCTTGCACCACAAGTGGTTGGGCATATAAAATGCACGGACGAGTAGGTGATTCACCAATAATTGGTGCAGGACTATTTGTTGATAATGAAATTGGTGGTGCATGTGCAACAGGAATGGGTGAGGCGATAATAAGAATTGCTGGAAGTCATACTGTAGTAGAGTTAATGAGGCAAGGAAAATCTCCTCAAGATGCGTGTCGATTGGCGGTCGAGCGAATCATTTCCAAGCATGCTGACGTGACCGGGCTTCAATGTGGTTTTATTGCGATGGATGTCAACGGTAGGGTGGGTTCATATTCAGTTTATTCAGGCTTTAATTACGCCCTTCAAATGGAAGATGGGAAGAATGTAATGGTTGATTCAGAGTATAATAGGGAGTGGTAGTTGGTTTAATTTCAAATACTTACTAAGTTTTATACAAACTTTTTATTTAACAACTTCTCTTAGTCGCAAAGTGAATTCTAATACCTGAGACCACCCTTTCCAATGGCCGTAATTATTGATCGTGTCATTGTGCCAAACAAAAGTAAAATCTCCTCCGAATTTTTTTGTTTCCATGAAAAGTGCTGTTATTCTTTCTTGTGCTTCCTCAGGTTTCATTTTAAGGTATTCATTAAGTGTTCCATCCATATACGCAAAAGGATGGATTTTTAATCTGGTGATTTCATTGGTCATGACATTAAACCAAAAGTGTTTTCTGGCAGTACCCGCGCGGTATCCACAAATATCGGCATACCCCATTGTAAAATCATTTTCTATTTCCTGCTCGAGTAGCGTTTCGTAGGTATTCGGAAATGTAAGTTTTAAGAAATGTTGCCGGCTATTTCTTATGTGTTTTGACAAAATCTTTTGAAGTCTTTCTATTTCTTGATGTACAAAAAAATCATTTGAATTGGACTTGTAGCTTGGATGAATGCCTATTGTAGAAATCTCATCCATTTTTTTTATCAAACGAATGTGACGTTTGTGCTTGTAGGATATGTTTTTATCGAATTTCCCATAGTTCCCAAGAAGCCAGAATAGTTTTACATCATATCCGCGTCTTTGGATTTCATAGATCAAATCAAAATTATCAAACGGGTCTTTCTTACTGCCTGTGATAACTAATTTGCGTTCTGTTAGTCTATCTTTCTTTTTAGTCCAAAGATCCTTTAAATAGGACAGAATGTTCCTTATTATGCCTTTGTGCTTATACGCATATGCCTTGTCGATGTCGAAGGTTGGTATAATTTGAGGGTGATAAATCTTCTTATCATATTTAAAGCCACACTTTTCTTTAAAAAACTCTAGGATATCCTCTGCCCAATGATCACACATGGTTTGGTGGTGCCAATTAAATCGATATAAAACGGAGTGCTTTCCTTGATGTCTTCCATGCTGATCAATTAGGGTTGAGTTGTACTCTTCATACCTCGTTAGGATATAAAAAATACTGGCAAATGGATCAGTTTTATCATTTATGGTTAGACACTCTTCATTATAAAAAAGACCCTTATTAATTGAGAAATTATAAATGCCTTCCCTAAACAGAATGGAAGAAGGTAACATTGATTGAATTTCTTTATCAAAGGAGACTCTTGAATAATTAAACTTTGGTACTCTTGAATTTTCAAACGAATCTTTATTGGTAGTAAATTCGTAGGTTAAATCTCTCTCTTTAAAAATAAAATCGAAAGTATAACTTAATCTATTTGTTATGTTTTCAACGAAAATCAGCATTAATTATAAATCACTTAATATTTTCGAGCAGATAAATTGACCTGCGTTACCGTCTCCAAATATTGGAGGAAATGTAAAATCATTTTTGGAAAGTAAGTGCTTGATGGCATTATTGATTTTTTCATAGTCGGAACCTGTTAGAATGGCGTTTCCATTTTCTACTATTTCAACCCACTCTGTTTGTTCTCTAAGGATAACACATGGCTTTTTGAAGAAATACGCCTCTTTTTGAAGTCCTCCACTATCGGTTATGATTAAACGAGAATTTTTTTCGAGCGAAATTATGTCTATAAACCCAGCAGGCGGAATAATACTGATATTGACGTTATCCGACATTTTTTTTGCAAGTTCTTGATTTGTGAGCTCATTAATTTTGTTTTTTGTCCTTGGGTGTAATGGTAAAACTATTTTTAAGTTTGTTTCCTCTTGGCAATGTAAAAGAGCTTTTAAGATATTGTTTAGATTTTCTTCTGAGTCGGTATTGTTATCACGATGAATAGTACAAAGTACATATTTGCCTTTTTCTAATTTAAGTGAATCCATTAACTCAGAGGAATGCTCCTTTTGACCAAAATACATGCTGTTATCTAACATAATGTCACCACAATGATAGATATTTGGATTGTCCATAGAGGCTTTTTTGTTTGTGTCGGTGCTAAAACCTTCTTTCTTTAAGTTGAGAATTCCCTGTTTGGTTGGTGAAAAAAGTAAACTGGACATATGATCACAAGCGATTCTATTGATTTCTTCAGGCATTTTTTTATTGAAACTTCTTAGTCCGGCTTCAACATGAACAATTGGCACATGAATTTTAGAGGCAGCTAGGGAGCCCGCTATGGTGGAATTTGTATCGCCGTACAAAATGACAACATCAGGATCCTCTTTTATAAGTATTTCTTCAATGCCTTCAATCATTTTGGCTGTTTGCTTGCCATGACGCCCTGATCCCACATTAATGTTATAAGTTGGGTTTGGAATGCCTAATTCTTCGAAAAATATTTGTGACATATTTTGATCATAATGTTGTCCCGTATGCACAATGATCTCGTTAATTTCATTTTTAAATGATGTTTCTATTGCCCTGCTAATCGCAGATGCTTTGATGATTTGAGGTCTCGCCCCAATAATTGTTACTATTTTTCTTGTAGATTCTCCCATACGATACATTAACGTCGTAAAATTAAATATTATACTTAGAAAGTATAAATTACTTTTGTCTTTAATACATTAAATTGAATACTTTCGAACTATGTCTAAAAAAAACAAGAAGAGAATCAATGTTGTTTATTCTACCAATCCAGATTTTGAATTTCAAGAAGAGGATAATATAGAACATGAAACGATAGCTCCAAATAAACAAGCTCTATACGTTTCATTGGATCGAAAAAATCGTGGAGGGAAAGAAGTTTCGCTGGTTGAGGGCTTCGTCGGAACAGAAGATGATTTAAAAGATTTGTCGAAGCTTTTAAAAAACAAGTTTGGTGTTGGTGGATCAGCGAAAAATGCTGAAATATTAATTCAGGGCAACTTTGTGAAAAAGATGGTAGTATTTCTTATGGAAAAAGGGTATCGAGTGAAACAAAAGGGTGGGGCTTAAATAACTAAAAATTTGAAAAAAGGTATCCTTTTTATTATTCTTTCTGGAATTTGTTTTTTACTGGTTAATTTCTTTGTTAAATTATTTGGTCAAAGTGGAGAGGAAAATCATTTTTTTTCGCATAATTTTCAGCATATACCTGCCCACGAACTCGTTTTAGCAAGATCATTGGTTTCATTTTTTATAAGTGCTACGGTTATCAAAATAAAGGGCTATCCTTTTTTTGGCGTAAACAAAAAATGGCTCCTGGTTCGGGGAATTTCGGGCACGATCGCTTTGACTATTTTTTTTATGACCATACAGAATTTGCCATTTGCTATTGCTGCAGTCATTCAATATTTGGCTCCTATTTTTACGATGTTATTTACCATGCTTCTTATAGGTGATCGGGTTTTTAAAATTCAATGGGTATTTGTTGCTTTTGCTTTCTTTGGTGTTGCTTTAATCTCATTACAGGATTTGATAAGCAGTCAAGATGGTATTTCTATTGATTATTTATGGCTGGGCCTTGGTATGGTTTCAGCTTCCATATCTGGAATTGCTTACACTGCAATAGTCAAACTGAAATCGACAGATCGTCCCATAAATATCGTTCTATATTTCCCGATGGTTTCGATACCGTTTATGGTCCTTTGGTGCATGTTTGATTTTGTACAACCTACTGGAATAGAATGGATCTTTTTACTACTCATCGGTGTTTTCACCCAGTTTGCACAAATTCTTTTAACAAAAGCGTTGCATTTTGGATCTGCCTCAGTAATAGTACCTTTTCAGTATCTTGGGATCATTTATGCGCTTCTCATTGGATTGTTTATTTTTGATGAAAGACTTAACGTAATTGTATATTTAGGTGTCTTTTTGATTTTGGCAGGTGTTTTGTTGAATACAGTATATCGTCATCTTTACAAGGAAACTTAATCCAATCTTAATAAAATGATTTTATGTCTATTGATCGTCTGAAACTTGCTCAATTCGGAAACTTAGAATTACTTGCTAAGCAAGTGGTTGAGGGATTTATTACAGGTTTGCATAAAAGTCCTTTTCATGGGTTCTCTGTCGAGTTTGCAGAGCATCGATTGTACAATAACGGAGAGTCCACAAGACATATTGATTGGAAGCTTTACGGAAGAACGGAGCGAATGTACACCAAGAAGTATGAGGAAGAGACGAATTTGAGATGCTATTTTGTCATTGATTCATCTAGCTCAATGTATTTTAAGTACAATGAGATATCTAAATTTGAGTTCTCTGTTTATTCAGTAGCGAGCCTTATGGAGCTTTTAAGAAGGCAACGAGATGCAGTCGGCTTGAGCTTCTTTAATGATAAAGTGGAGTTTGTGAGTGAATCTAAATCCTCACAAAGTCACCATCGTCGTTTATATGCGGAGCTGGAAAAAGGATTGAATGCGTATAATCCAAAGCAAAAGAGTGAAACGACTACAGCTGACTCTTTACATGAAATTGCCGAGTTGATTCATAAAAGAAGTTTGGTTGTCATATTTACTGATTTATTAGAAGATCCAAATCGAGTAAATGAGGTTATTGAATCCTTACAGCATTTGAAACACAATAAACATGAAGTGGTATTATTTCAGGTTTTAGATAGTGCTATAGAAAAAGATTTAGATCTTGAGAACAGGCCATATGAACTGATAGATATGGAGTCAGGTGAAAAAATGAAACTAAATCCTAACGAAATAAGGGAAACTTATGAGAAGCGCATTAAATCTTATTTTGAAGAAATACGATTAAAATGCATAAATCTAAGTATTGACTTTGTCGAGGTAAATATTGCAGACGGGGTAGAACCGGTTCTTCAGCAATACCTTATTAAGAGACAAAAGCTACATTGATTTTTGCTCCTTTTTGCCTGTCATTTGAAGTGTTGCTATTGCGAACTCCTTTGTTCCAATAATCATGTCATTCCAAAATCCTTTTTTATTAAACGTGGAGTCTTTGACACCTATTTGAATTTCATCATCCGTATCCAAATAGGTTCCGAAAATATGGTCCCACCAGTTAAAGAATGTTCCTAAGTTTTTGCCAAAATGTTTTTCATTATCACTGTGATGAATTTTATGCGCCTTCGGTGATATAAAGAAATACTTACCTAACCAACCTAAAGACCAGTTGACGTCAGCATGTAGAACAAACGCATAAAATTCTCTTCCAAAAGCAATAAAAACAAAATACTCAGGAGTAACTCCCAAAAAAAGAAATACAAATACATCAATAATGGTTAAAAAGCCTTTTTCCAAAAAATGCCCTCTTGTAGTCGTAATTAAATTAAATTCAGTCGCAGAATGATGGTATTTATGTAGCTCCCAAAAAGGTCTTTTGTGCATGAAATAATGCCAGATATAGTGTTTGAAATCAGAAATGGTAAAGACAAGAATAAAAACAATAATTGGAGATCCTATTTTATCAATTAAATGAATCTCGGAAGCATTGTTCATCACTAGGCTAGTCGTAGCATAGAAAAATCCAAATGAAAACAGCAGGACAAATAGGTCATATAGGTTCAAAATAGATAAAGCCCAGCACCATAAATCACCATAAGTAGATTTTGATCGATTTGAAAGTATTCTATTTATAGATGATTTTGTCCACCCAATTGACAGTATTTCAATAATTGCAGCCAGGATGAATATCGCCAAATTTAAAGCCAAGGCATATAGACTGAACGCCGCTATTTTCGAAGTTTCTAGAAATAAGTTTAAAAAGACTTCAGGGTTTGAAAAAATTAGAACAAATTTTTCTCGATAATAAATGATAACGAGTATGCTTAGCAAAGAAATAAAAAGAATTATTTTTTTTTTCAAAATTGGATATATTTCTTAAAAGTATAGATTAATCAAAATATTTACAACATCATTTTAAATGTCGTATCTTTGCGCCCAATTCTTTTTTATGGCACACAAGTCAGGTTTTGTAAATATTGTAGGAAGTCCAAATGTAGG
>CALKHF010000065.1 GCA_938092255.1 uncultured Flavobacteriales bacterium
TCAAACTCTCCGTTGTATAATAACTTCGAATTTTAAAGCTCGTGATGTTAATTCTTATTCTTGATTTCGTTGTTTCCTTTTTTCCTTCAATAATTCAAAGAACTCTCTTTTGTAATATCTTTATTCGCCAAAACAAAAATATAATCCCAATTGCGTCTCTAACCCCTCATTCTAACATTCTAATGACACAAAAAAGATCCAATCAAATAATTTCGATAAATCATTTGCGGGGTGCAAAGATAACTACTCTTTTCATTCTAACAAGAAAAAAATGAAAAAAAATAGTCCGCCTTGAAAAAAGCGGACTAATAATAGACTTACAATACCCTATAATATAGGTTTTTAGGGCTTATCTTACAATCTGAATAAGTTTTGTCAATTCATGATTGTTTACTTCAAGCTTAACAATAAACGATCCTGCTTCTAAATCCGAAGGAATTCCAACATTAAAGATATTCGTTCCTGAATCTGCTATACCAAGGTTGGTTGAAAAAACAGTCCGACCTTTAAAATCAATAAGAGAAAATTGAATATCATCATTTTCGAATGTATTTAATGATACATAGACTTCATCTCTACCAGGAACGAAAGAAACATTGTTCAAACTTGATTGAGTCAAATCACTTAATGATGCCGACGAAGACTCTGAAATAGAGTGTTGTGAAAGCCAAATTTCATCACCACTATTTGCACCGTTATTATTTGCCAAATTACTTGCCACATAGAAAGTAATGTCTCCAGCACCAGAATCAGGTGCGGTCCAAGTCCAATCCCAAGCCGGAACTGAACCGGAATTACTTGCTGACGTATGGTTGGCATATTTTCTGCCATTGGCAGAATTTATTGATGTATTTGATCCTGCGGAAAAATCACCAGCCATATCATTTGATGCATCTTTTAAAGCAGTAGATTGAAACCCTTTTTTATCGGTAGGTGGAGTCATTTTAAGACGCACTGTGTATGTCATACCGGGAACGTAGGAGGTTACAGGGTCAGTACCATCTAATACAGCTAATACATTCACCCCATTAACATCTGTATTGGCGTTTCCAGCATGACATGCTGTGCAATTCGATTCCCCTGGAGCACCAGTTTTTCCGGCCCCTGCACCGGGAGAATTAGAAGGCACATACATTTTATCAATACCGTTTTTAGAAAATTGAAAGCCAAAAAACATGAGGCTCATCGTGCTTATGAGTAGTAAAGATTTGTTTTTCATAGTTTATTATTTAGTTATTAAGTTTTCCTTGACATATCCAAAGTTCGAACAAGTTAATTAAAGAATCATTTAAAGGCCCATTTTGTGGCATTAATTGCAATCCATTCGCATTCATGGCATCAAGCATATCACTTGCATTCGATGAAACATTATCATGCCCATTAAACACATATCCCCCAGAACCTCCACCTAAATCATGACAACCCAAACATTGTTGCTGGATCAATGGCTCAATGTCCTCACTATAAGAAACTACATCTTCTGATGAGCATATTGTTTGCTCTGGAACCTTGTCCTTATTACAAGAGTTCAAAATAATGAAAATTAATCCCAATATATATATTACGCGCTGTTTCATTTAATCAATACTAAATTGCCTACTCACACAAAACCCTAATCTAAATTGACCTTTCAACCAACTTTCATAGGTGTAAGGTATGAATTGAGTTTCACCCAAACCTTTAGAATTTGTAAAATTAATGGTGAAATTATGTCCAAAGGTTTTCCATTCAAGTGCAATACCCAAACTATTGAAGTAATTTTCCTTTCGAACATCTTCATTGTGTATGCTCGGATAATATTCCATAAGAAGAAAAAACTTTTTAGATAGCTTTAATCTCATTGCTGCTCCCAATGAAAATAATTCGTTAACGTCATTTTGCGCCACATAATTTCGATGAACGAGTGTTGGCATTACAGACAAGCTGACTATATCACGAAACCTATACGCTAAATTAAGCTGAGTATAATAGCAAAATCGATGACTTACTTTTGGGAAGAAAGCTACATCACTCATGACTGTAGAGGCTTCACGATAGGTAAATGTGCTTCCAGCACCAACAGAAATTGAAATGGGTGACTCCCCTTCTTTTTGAGTCATCACTCTATATTTTATGAAACCATCTAACAAAGAACTGTATGGTGCGGATGTTCCCTTGCAACGACCAAGTCCAATCATTAACTTATTAGTGATTCCATATTCAAGCGCAATCCTCATATCTGAAACATTATCAAATCCAAACAATGTTTGGTACCCCCCCATATCGCCCGCGATGTCCCCAAAACGATGTTCAATTCTCATTTCAAAGGTTTTCTCCGGCAAAGTTTCTACAGAATGTCCAGATATAATTCGGGTTGAGTTAAAGGTTTTAATATCATCCTTTTCAAAAGAATCTTCAAAATCAAAGTCAAAGTCATCCTGAGAAAGAGAAAAGAAAGGAACTGAAAGTAAGAGTATTATTATGTGACTGTATAAATATTTCATGCCATAAATGCGTTCTCTGTTATTTGACGTTTAAATTAAAAAAAAGTTGTTATCATTATTACACTTAAGTTACAATTTTTCAATGATCAAGTTTTAACAAGAAAATTGTAATATCTATTTTTATTGGCCTCAACCAATGAGTCGACCCTATGAATAAAGCCTTAGCACGTAAAATTTTTAAATTAAAAAGACTTGAACTTACATCTTCTCAACTCAAAGAAATTTCTCGAAAAATAATATTTCAATTGAACAATGAATTCGATTTTAGTGAAAAGCTAGTAAACATTTTTCTTCCCATTGAAAAATTTAATGAAATTGATTTGACCTCATTAATTGACCATGTTTTGACCAAAAAAGGATTGATTTGCATTAACAAAACTGACTTTAAAAATCATTCTCTCACTCCGCACCTATTCGATAAACAAAAAAAAGTTGAAATAAGTGACTATGGTATACCTGAGCCATTGGGCGGAGAAATAGTCTCTCCATCTAAAATAAATTATGTTATCGTTCCCTTGCTGGCCTTTGACAATCATGGAAATAGATTGGGTTATGGAAAAGGGTTTTATGATGTCTTTTTATCGGAATGCAAGGAAGGAACATGTTTTATCGGGGTTAATCATTTTGATGACCCTATTCAAATATACGACATCAAAGAACACGATGTGAGTCTTCATTACGTTGTAACTCCAGAAAAAATCTATAAATTCTAAAAATTAATTCAGATAGGTATCGAAGAAATTCGAAAGAGGCAAGGCACTATCGCCAATGCGTGCAAACTGAATGCCATTTGCAGACAAAAATCTAATAATTACTCGTCTTGATTTTGGATCGTTATTAACCATATTAAATGTTACTTGATGACTTTTTGCATCAAATACCGTTGTGAAAAATGCCGTATAATATTTAGAATATTTTTGCACATCATCATTTGTTATTTCCATTGGAAGAGTCATCGAAATATTGCCGTCAACGACTGATTTTTTAAAAACTTCTGAATCTGGAATTATTGCTTCTTGAGAAAAGACCCAAAAACCAGTTAGAATGAAAACAGTAGAAAAGAATAAAGATTTCATAAGATTTATTTTTCGCTAAGCTACAATATTTTTGCCAATTTTGAAGAATGAATAAATTGTTGCCCTATTATGCCAAAGACTCTTTGGAGGCAGGTTGCGACGAGGCTGGAAGAGGGTGCCTTGCAGGTCCTGTTGTTGCTGCCGCAGTGATTTTAAATCCGAAAAAAGTAATTCACGGCTTAGATGATTCAAAAAAAATCAATGAAAACACAAGAAAATTCTTGCGGGACGAAATTCACGCCAATGCCACGGCATATGCCGTTGGAATTGTTTCGAATGAAGAAATTGACGAAATCAATATTTTAAACGCAAGTTTTTTAGCAATGCATAGGGCCATTGAGGGTTTAAATATTGAACCCGAGCAACTCATTATTGATGGAAATCGATTCAATCCTTTTAAAAAAATACCACATGTCTGTATCATAAAAGGAGATTCAAAATATCAATCGATAGCCGCTGCTTCTATTCTAGCAAAAACATGCCGTGATGAAATTATGATAAAGCTGAATGGCGAGTACGTAGAATATGACTGGAAAAACAATAAAGGATACCCAACCTCAAAACACCGAAAAGCAATAAACGAACACGGCATAACCAAACATCACAGAACTTCCTTCAACTTATTGGGTCACGATAGACAATTGAACCTTTTTGAGTAAACATCACATTGTTGATTTTATTTTATGCTATTTAATTTTAGCATCTGCCAAGCATATATTTTTGAGATATGTTGAAAAAAGTCTCATTTTTCATTATTATCATCATTTGTCTTTTGTTTACAATTACGATTGTAAACAAGCTCAGCTTGGAAAATACCCAAATTAAGCCATCAGCATATTTTGACAATAGAGACTCAACAGTATTTATTATAAATCATGCAAAAGGTATTGATTTTAAAAAAGACCAAATTACAACTCTTGATTGCAACAAAAATTTATTTCAGAGTATTAAAAAAGAAATTCCGGAAAACTGTTCTGTTTACATTAGTCAAAAAAGAGGATTAATGATTTTTGAGACTGCCGGGAATTGGAATAAAGCATCGGTAAAAGAACTTTTCATTAATGGGCAACACAAGATTCAATTCACCAAACTAAGACATTTCGATTTTGGGCCTTTTTCTGGTTTCTATTCTAAAAACAAACTTATTATCCACATAAAAGGAATGACTCCAGTCAAATGCAGTAATGGATTTCTTTATGATAAAGAAGCCCATTATTGTGCTGTTTCTTTTGTGAATAAAAAACCTTTAGTGAAGGACTTTTACAAATCAAAAGGGAATACTTTATGTTATTCAACAGTTCCTGGAAAAGCTGAAAAATCAAAAAACATAGATGACAAAGAACTTTTCAGCCATTTCATCTCTGACAATTTTAATGCTTACCGTTTTTATGAGAAAGAATACTTTGCGGCAATAGATCCCTCCTTTCAAAAAAGTCCTATTTACAATCTGACGGAGTCGGGATTGCTTATTCTAAAAAATAAAGGCAACACCTTGGCAATAATTGAATTAAAAAATGGTCAGAAATGCACGGAGACTTTAAATGAAACGGAGACAAACGAAAATAGTTCGGGCAACTACTTTTATTACAAGGACCTCAAGATTTGTGATGTGTTAGACCAAAAAACCAAAGCTGGATACTACATTACAGACATTGATGGCTTTGCCATAATTTCAAAAAACAAGGTCTTTTTCGATCACGTCAACACGGAAATTAAGTTGGGAAACGTTCTTCTTAAAAACAAAGCCAAAATGGACAACATATATTTGGGATTGCCTCAAAAAGTGTTGTTTCGAAGCGTCAACAAACAAGATGAATTTGCCATTGCAAAAGTTGGAAAAAGGATTGTGGAAGTAGAGATGATCAATGACAACGTTAAAGATTCAGAATCCGAAAACCAATCAAAAGACTACTTCGCCATGAATCCGCGTGAAAGAATAGAATCATTTTACGCTTATTCAGGAAGAGGAAACACTTTTTTAATCACTGCAAATAACAAATGGATTAAATATGAAAACGGCCTGAGTAAATGGGAGAAAGTGTTTGATCGAGAAGTCGTCAGGGAGCCCAAGTTAATGGAAATGTCATCAAATGAAAATCAAGACATCTCCATTTTATTTGATGACGAATCTCTGATTGTTGACAAGGGTGGACGCATACTCAATCGCTTTAATACGAGCGGAAAAGTTCATCCAATAAGATTTAAACTAAAAAACAAGGTGTCCTTTTTAATTCCGAATATCGACCGAATGGAAGTGGTAGATTATGATGGTAAAATACTGTCGACTTATTCATTTAGCTCGTCAATTATTGAAATGGTTCTATTCAAAGAAAATGGCAAAAAACATGTTGCTGTATTGTGTGAAAAGACTTTTTTTATTATCAACCTTGATCGTAAACGAACCGCGAGAAAGATTGACTTGGAAGAAACGTATGATCTATACAAATTTGAAGAGAATTCATTTATCATGAATTCTGACCGAAGTAATCTTGTAAACTTGAACGGGGAGAAGATTAATTACAAGGTTCCCAATGGGTTTCAATTTAAAACAGTTTACCAAGAGAATGGAGCCCTTTTCTTGGTGTTCTCAAAAGACAATGAGCTACTGGTATTAAATGAAAATGCCCAATTCCAATGGAAAAGAGGTGTCAACTGTTCGTCGATTGATAAAATTGTGATACCAAAACTAGAGACATCTAATCATTCTAATAAGATAATTCTAGGTATACTCGATGGTATTGAAAACAAAATATTACTTTTGAATTCAAAGGGTTCGCCTTTGGATGACGTCAAAAGACACGGAGAAAAAGATCTCCAAATAACGAATTACGGAAATCAAGGAATTTCAATTACAACTTTTTTAGGTGACTATTTAATACAATACGCAAAATTCTAACTATGAAAAAAATCACACTATTAATTCTAATTTCAATCAGTACCACTGTCTTTTCTCAAAACTATCTAGGTGTTTCTTCTAGTAACTACGCTGGAGTTATGGGGACGGATATTCAACCTGCTAGCTTTGTCGATGGACGGTTTAAATTTGATTTAAATCTTTTCAGTTTGAATTTTAGCGCCTACCAAAATTTTGCACATTTCGACACAAGAGATATGGATAAATGGTGGATCAAGTCATTCTCTCCAGATGAAACAGTAACGATTAACCCAGATGGATCTGAATCCACCTCTTATACCACTGAAGTTGGAGGGTCTAACCCATATAACGATTGGTTATTGCCTGACTCTAGTTTTATTGATAGATACATCACCCGAAAATATGATGTAAATTCACCAGGAGTGTTAGGATTTAACACAAACCTTCAATTCGATCTAATCAATTTCATGTTTCATGTTGCTCCAAAAGTGGCTGTCGGGTTTTCTGCCAAAGCAAGATCAATCACAAATATTGACAATATGGATCCTAAGCTCGCGATTCTAGCGGAAGAAGAATTAGAGTATCCTGACTTATGGAACATTCAATTGAATGAAGAGCTGATTAACGTAAATCACATGACTTGGACAGAGTACGCCTTTAAATATGCTCAAGTGATAAAAGAAGAAGGACAACATTTTGTAAAGGCTGGTGCCAATTTGAAATACCTTGCAGGATATGCTGCAGCGTATTTATATAGTAACAATTTTGAATACAACCTATTAGATAACGACTTTTCACAATACCTGTCAGGAGATTTTGGTTACGGTTACTCGCAAAGCATTGATGATGCTGCAAATGACAATTTAGATATGGGAGGAATGTTCGGTTTACCTAAACCAACAGCTAAAGGATTTGGGGCTGATTTGGGAGTTGTATACGAATGGAGACCGGAATATAAGGACTATAAATATGATATGGATGGTGAAATGAATTTATGGGCCAGAGACCAAAATAAATACAAACTTAAAGTAGGTCTTTCCCTTACAGATATTGGAGGAATTAAATTTAAAAAAGGTGGAATCAGTCGTGACTTTACAGTGAACACATCGAACTTATTTGATCTCAATACATTTGATGGCGCTGATGGTCTATTGGGTTTTGATCAAAAAATTGATTCACTCATTACCCAATCGCAAGATGACGGAAATACAGAATGGACAGCGGGTGAAAGAGATACGGCTTCTACTTTCTATATGAGAACACCGATGGCATTTAGTTTTCAGGTTGACTATCACATATGGAAATGGTTTTATGTGAATACAACAGGAATCTTTAATATTATTTCTAAGAACAAAGATTCTAAAGTAAAAGTCGCCAATCAATTTTCTGTTACACCAAGCTTCGACCATGCTTGGTTTGGAATCCACCTACCCTTCTCAATGAATGATTACAGCGGATTTAAGGCGGGATTTGGCGCAAGACTTGGTCCTTTGACCATCGGAGTAACGGATTACCGATTCTTATTTGCCTCTGGAAAAGTGAGAGGAGCAGAATTGTATGCAGGAGTTAGGATTCCTGTTCTATATGATGCGCCCAATGACTTAGATGGTGATAAAGTATCAGATAAGGTTGATGATTGTATTGATGTGCCTGGTCCTTGGACTTTTAAAGGGTGCCCTGATACGGATAATGATGGGATCATTGATATGAAGGATGATTGTCCGTTGGATTCTGGATTGGTTGAATTCCAGGGTTGTCCTGATCGAGATAATGACTCAATTCCAGATAGAGTTGATGACTGTCCTGATACACCAGGACTCGCCCAATTCAATGGTTGTCCTGATACGGATTTAGATGGTATTATGGATAAAGAAGATGATTGTCCATTAGACTCTGGATTGGTTGAATTCAAGGGTTGTCCTGATACGGATTTAGATGGCATAATGGATAAAGAAGATGATTGCCCATTGGATTCGGGACTCGTTGAATTCAACGGTTGCCCAGACACTGATGGCGATGGAATAAGCGATCAAGAAGATGCTTGTCCTCTCGTGTTTGGTAAAAAAGAATTCCAGGGATGTCCTGACACAGATGGTGACGGGATTATCGATGGAATAGATGATTGCATCGAAACTCCTGGTCCAAAAGAAAACAATGGTTGTCCTTGGCCAGATACTGATGGAGATGGCCTGCTTGATAAAGAAGACGACTGTCCAACCATTCCTGGCCCTAAAGAAAACAGCGGATGTCCATATGTAGATACTGACGAGGATGGTTTGCTTGATAAGGATGATGAATGTCCGAATACTCCTGGACCAATTGAAAATAACGGTTGTCCTGTTATTGAAGAAGAAGTCGTTGAAGTATTGCAGACAGCATTCGACAATCTAGAATTCAGAACGGCAAAAGACATCATTTTGAATGATTCTAAACCCTCGTTGGAAGAATTAGCAACAGTTTTAAATGAGAGACCAACTTGGAAGCTCGAAATTTCTGGACATACTGATAATGTTGGTAACGAAGACAAAAACATGGTTCTTTCTAAGAAAAGAGCAGAATCAGTTAAAAAATTCCTTGTAGCCCAAGGCGTTGATGAAACACATTTGATCATTAAGTTCTTCGGAGAAACGGCTCCAATTGCTGACAATAATACAGCAGCCGGTAGACAGAAGAATAGACGTGTTGAAATGAAAGTAATCTTTGAATAATCAACATGAAGAACAAAAACATAAAGGGGCCATGCGCCCCTTTTTTGTTTTAAGCCAATATCCATTCTGCAAATAAGTATTCTCCAAAGCTTAATGTTTTCTTAATTTGCTTTATTCAAAAAAAATCATGGAGTTGAGTATATTCGCAATATAAAAAAGAACAAAATTCACATTTAAAGATTTTGAAATACCCCAAACCCAGTTTACTTATTTTTTATGGAAGCCTTGCCACCTTAGGGTTTAGTTTCACCTTTACACTTTTCTTTCATTTATTTATTTCAAAAGTTGATTCAACACTTTTTTTCATAATTCCCATTCTAGGTGCAGTATTTGTGTACATCACTTTCCGTTTATTGCTTAGAAAATTTGTTGAACATCGGCTTTCGTTACTGTACAGGTCAATTCAAACCAAAGCAGAAGATAGTTCAGTAGCTTATGAAGATGAATCATTGGACGGTATGATTGAAAATGCAGAAAAAGATGTACAAGACTGGCAAAGCAAACAAGATCAAGAAATAGCAAAGCTTAAAGAACAAGAAAATTTTAGAAGAGAGTTTCTCGGAAACTTGGCTCATGAACTGAAGACCCCGGTTTTTTCGATTCAAGGTTATATTCTGACTCTTTTAGAAGGCGGTTTAGAAGATGAAACGATCAATAAAAAATTTTTAGAGAGAGCTTCTGTTTCAACAGATAGAATTGTAAGTATTCTAGAAGACTTAGATCAAATCACAAAGTTGGAAATTGATGCTCTTGAAATGAATCTTGAACCTTTTGATATGCTTAAATTGGCATCTGAGTGTATTGAAGGAGTAGAGCTACGAGCCAAAGAAAAAAAGATATCGCTTGATTTAAAGCACGTAACGGATGATATTTTTGTAAATGCAGACCGCAAAAGAATTGCACAGGTTCTCACCAATTTATTAAACAATTCCATATCCTATGGAAATGAAGACGGGAACACCACCATTTCTGTTTTTGTGGTTGACGATTTGGTCACCATTGAAGTTTCTGATAACGGTATAGGAATTGACAATTCACATTTCCCACGTTTATTTGAACGATTCTACCGAGTTGAGAAAAGCCGTAACCGTCACGAAGGAGGTACAGGGCTTGGACTTGCAATTGTGAAACACGTAATAGATTCCCACCAACAGAAAATATCTGTAAAAAGTTCTTTCGGAATTGGCAGCCAATTCACCTTCAGTTTAGACAAAGCGTAAAATATTTGCGCTAAATCAAATCCTTGTTGTACCTTTGCCGAAATTTTTAGAAAACAGCACGTTTTATTTAATTTATTTCAGTTATGAAAATACTTAAAATTCAAGCACTTAGAGGCCCGAACCTATGGAGCATTAGAAGAACAAAATTAATTCAGATGAGACTGGATTTAGAGGAACTCGAAGAACGACCTACAGATAAAATTAAAGGTTTTAGAGAAAGGATTGAATCTTTATTGCCTTCGTTAATAGAGCACCGATGTTCAGAGGGGTGTTACGGAGGATTTTTTCAAAGGGTAGACAGAGGTACATGGATGGGTCACGTGATTGAGCACATTGCACTGGAAATACAAACCCTTGCTGGAATGGATGTTGGATTTGGTAGAACAAGAGAAACCAAAACCTCAGGTATTTATAATGTAGTCTTCAATTATTTAGAGGAAAAAGTTGGTGTCTACGCCGCAAAAGCGGCTGTAAGAATTGCTGAAGCCTTAATTGCAGGGGAGGACTATGACCTAAGTGAAGATATCCAGAACATGAAAGAAATTCGTGAAGATGTTCGTCTTGGACCAAGTACAGGAAGTATCGTTGAAGAAGCTGTATCGCGGGGAATTCCTTTTTTAAGGCTAGGAAGAAACTCATTAATTCAGCTTGGTGCAGGTGTAAACCAGATGCGTTTTCAAGCAACTATAACATGTAAAACAAGCAATATAGCTGTGGACATCGCTTGTAATAAAGAGCAAACCAAAAAAATGCTCGATGATGCTTCAATCCCCGTAGCAAAAGGTGATATTTGCTATGATGAAGAGGATTTACAGGAGACCATTGATGATATTGGCTATCCTATTGTAATCAAACCCTTAGATGGAAACCATGGTAAAGGTGCTTCGATTAATGTTACGAATTGGGAAGATGCAGTTAGAGGCCTCAAGCATGCAAAAGAATATTCACGACGTGTTATTGTAGAGAAATTCATAACAGGATTTGACTTTAGAGTACTTGTGATTAACAATGAGGTTGTTGCTGCTGCTCAGAGAGTACCTGCTCATGTTATTGGAAATGGAAAGAACACTATCCAGGAGCTTATTGACATTACAAACGAAGATCCAAGAAGAGGTTATGGCCATGAAAATGTACTTACTGAAATTACAATTGACCGATCAACTGAAAGGCTTATAAAAAACGCAGGCTATACATTAGAAACTGTACTTTCCGAAGAGGAAATTTTATACCTGAAATCAACGGCAAACCTGAGCACTGGTGGAACATCTGTAGATGTTACAGATCTCATGCATCCTGAGAATGTATTCATCGCTGAACGAATCTCAAGGGTCATTGGTCTTGACATCTGTGGAATTGACATCATGGCGTCAAACTTGACACAATCATTAAAAGAAAATGGAGGAGTTATTCTCGAGGTGAATGCAGCTCCTGGGTTCAGGATGCACCTTGCTCCCTCTGAAGGTCTTCCAAGAAATGTCGCTGCTCCGGTTATCGACATGCTTTACCCTCCAGGAAAACCCTCCAGGATTCCAATTATATCCGTTACTGGAACCAATGGAAAAACAACAACTACACGTCTGATTGCTCATATTGTCAAAAACAATAACTACAAAGTTGGATTTACGACATCGGACGGAATCTATATCCAAAACCACATGATGGAAAAGGGAGATACGACAGGACCAATTAGTGCCGAGTATGTTTTAAAAGATCCAAATGTAGAATTTGCAGTTTTAGAAACTGCTCGTGGTGGTATTTTAAGATCTGGACTTGGTTTTAAGGTTTGTGACATTGGAGTCATTACCAATATACAAGAGGACCACTTAGGCTTAAGCGACATTCATGACTTAAAAGATCTTGCAAGAGTAAAGTCTGTAGTTGTTGAGAGTGTGAAAAAAGACGGTTGGGCTGTTTTGAATGGTGAAGATGACCATTGCTTAGAAATTGCAAGATCTCTTTCTTGTAATGTGGCATTGTTCAGCTTAGATGAACATTGTCCTGCAATTGTTGAACATTGTGCAGAAGGCGGAATAGCAGCAATCTATGAAAATGGATACATTACCATAAAGAAGGGAGACTGGAAAATACGTGTTGAAAGAGCAACACACATACCACTAACGATGAATGGTAAAGCAAAGTTTATGATTGCTAATGTTTTGGCGGCTACATTATCTGCTTACCTGTACGGCTTTAAAACAGAAGGAATTAAATTATCATTAGCCACTTTCATCCCAAGTGCTGCACAAACGCCTGGTCGAATGAATGTTTTCGAATTTTCAAAATTTAAGGTGCTAATTGATTTTGCGCACAACCCAACAAGCTACAAAGGAATTGAAGATTTTCTTGGAAGCGTAGATGCTACGAGAAAAATCGGAATCATTTCAGGAGTTGGAGACCGACGTGATGAGGATATAAAGGAATGTGCCGTAATTGCTGCTAGAATGTTTGACCATGTTATCATTAGACAGGAAAAGCACCTTAGGGGCCGTACTGAAGTAGAAATTATCGACCTCATACTTGAAGGGCTTAAGGAAGGTGATGCATCTGTGACACATGAGGTGATCTCATTGGAAGTTGAAGCAATCAAGCATGCCATTTCTTTAGCAGAAGAAGGAACATACATTGTAGCGCTGAGCGATGTCATCGATAATGCCATTGATATTGTTCAAAACTATCTTGATGCCGAAATAGATTTGGAGAACCGAGTACCGCAAGCGTAGAACTTAAATAGTATTTTCTTGTACTTGGATTTTGTGATTCAATTGCTTCGAATATTGCCATTATATTAATATATTGTAGGTCATATTTGAATCCATGAGAAAAATATTTTCTTTTTCCACTTTATTATTGGCTTTATTGACATGTGAAATCACATACACTCAAGGGTACCAAGTCAATTTTCAAGGGCAAAAACAGCAAGGAATGGGTCTCGCCGGAACGGCTATTTTCTTGGATGGTTCAAGTCTCTTTTTTAACCCGGGTTCCGTTGCTTTTTCCAATGAGAATTCCATAAATATTGCTGTAACTCCTATTTCTGGAAATACCCTATATGTAGATGCCGAAACAGAGCAGGTGTATCGATCCAATTCTCCTATTGGAACGCCTTTTTCAGCTTACGGACTTTTTCAATTAAAAGATCACGCAAAACTAAAGCTGGGAATTGCTGCATATACTCCATTTGGGAGCACTGTTTCGTATGAAGACAATTGGATTGGTCGATTCGCACTCACAAAACTTCAATTAAAAGCCATTTTTATTCAACCTACTTTTTCCTACAGAATAGCAGACGTCATTGGGATTGGTGGTGGATTTATAATTAGTACGGGAAATGTCGTTTTAGAAAAAGACATCCCCGTTCAGTTTAGTGATGGAGAATTCGCAAGCGCAAGTCTTTCGGGTTCCGCCTTGGGTTTTGGTTTTAATTTGGGCATTCACTACGACTTGACCAAAAAATTATCCGCAGGTTTAACATACCGATCAAAAATAGAAATGAGTGTTGAAGATGGAGATGCTTCATTTGACGTTCCGGAATCCCTTGACCCCAACTTTCCTGACAATACATTTTCAGGGGCTTTACCTCTTCCCCAAGTACTTACATTGGGATTGGCTTACAAAGCTTCTGAGCATCTTACTTTTGTCCTTGACGTCAACAGAGTAGGTTGGATAGCTTATGACACCCTTGCTTTTGATTATGCCGTTAACACATCATCTTTAGAAGATACAAAATCACCGAGAATGTATGAAAGCACTTTCGCTTTTAGAACAGGTGCATCATACGATTTTGAAAAAGGCTTGTCCCTACGCTTAGGTGGTGGATTTGGATTTTCTCCCGTTCAAAATGGATATATCACTCCTGAAACACCTGACAATGATCGATGGTATGGGACTGCAGGAATTGGCTATGTCTTTGGAGATCATTTTTCAATGGACGCCACGTTTTATTATACACAAATGTCCCGTACAGGAAACAATATAGAGACTGGACTAAATGGCCAATTTGATACCAAAGCAGTTGCCGGTGGAATCGGAATAATATACAAATGGTAATATGAATATAAACGCAATCTCTATTCTTGGTATTGTCATGATCGTTATAAGTGCTTGTGTACCCAAGTATGAAGGCCCTTATGAATCAAGTATCGGAGATACAAATCCAGAACGCTTTCTAATGATTGGGGGAACTTTTAGTTCCGGTTACACTGATGATGCGTTATTCAGGTTTGGTCAAGAAAACTCGATTGGTGCTTTTATTCATCAAAGCATGAATTCCGTGGTTTCAAGTCCATTTCACCAACCATTAATAAATGAAGGGTCCGTAGGATTAAGTACGAATGGTCTTTCTCGGTTAATTCTTGGATACAAAACAGATTGCCTCAACGAAACTTCTTTGTCTCCAGTCCGAGAGACTGCACTTGGTGATGCCAGTATTTTAAACAATATATACAATGACTCACACTTCAACAATATGTCCATACCAAATCTTCGGTCAGGAGAGTTTTTTAATACTGATTATTCAAACCAAAATCCATTTTTCTCAAGGATGGCTTCATCACAATCCAGTAGTGTGATGGATGATTTGAACTCCTTAGATGCCACGTTTTTTAGTGTTTTTTTGGGACTTGACGATTTTATGCCCTACATAAAATCAGGTGCGAAAAATGACAGTTTACCAGACATCATTGCTTTTGAGAGTAACTACAGACTAATTCTTGAGAACCTCACTTCGAATGGAGCAAAAGGTGTAATCTCAACTATTCCAGACATTACAAGCGCCCCTTATTTCACAACCGTAGGCTGGGATGACCTTGTTTTGGATTCAGCCAATAACGCTACGCTCAACAACATTTATAACCCTTTAGAATTTTATTTTGTTGAAGGCAATAATCCTTTTATGATTGAAGACCCTTCTGCAAATGCATTTGGTGTCCGTCCAATTGAAGAAGAAGAACTTATTTTATTGAGTGTTCCTTTAGACTCTGTAAAGTGTTATAAAATGGGCACGATTTTCCCTTTTAGAAATGAATTTATATTGACCCAAAACGAGCTTCAAAATATTAGAGCCCATTTAAATTCGATAAACGATATCATTCGCTCTCTTGCCATTGAATTTGAACTAGGATTGGTTGAATCGGAAACCTTTTTCGATAAAATTCAATCCGAATTTCCTTACAACGGTATAAATCTGAGTACTACCTTTGTTTCAGGTGGGGCATATGGCCTAGATGGAATACGTTTTAATCCAAGAACAAATGCCTTATTTGCGAACGAATTTATTAAATCAATTAATCAAAAATACGCTGCATCCTTTCCAATGATTAATGCTACGAATTTGGATGCAGCATTTTTTCCATAACTTAAATAAAAATCATGAAACAAATTTTACTATCGACACTTTTCTTTTCTCTTTGCAACTTCCTTTCAGCTCAAACACCATGTGATGATGGCAGATATTCGAGTACTGTTTTTTCGGATTTTACTAAAACTTCAGATATCACTTATGGCTCAAACACTTCATGGAATGGTTCGAATACAACTTTAAAACTTGATTTTTACGAACCTGATGGAGATTCCGAAACAGAGCGTCCATTACTTATATGGGTCCATGGTGGAAGTTTTATCGGGGGTTCGAAAACAGACCCTGATATGGTAGAATTTTCAGAAAGATTTACTAAAATGGGTTACGCATGTGCATCAATCGATTATAGACTTGGATTTTTCCCTTTTGACTCAGCAAATGCCGTAAAAGCTGTGGTTCGGGCCGTACAAGATTTAAGAGGTGCGGTAAGATATTTTTATAAGGACAAACAAACGGGAAATCAATATAAAATTGACACCAATAAAATTTTTATTGGGGGTAGTTCTGCCGGAGCCATTACATCATTACATATGGCTTATCTTGATGACGCATGTAAAATTTCAGATTACCTTAACGAATCAACCATCTCTTCAATGGGAGGATTGGAAGGAATGAGTGGAAACCCGGGATACTCATCCAATATTCAAGGTGTCATTAACGGCTGTGGTGCGTTAGCAAGGTACAGTTGGATCGAAGCCGATGATGTACCTCTCTGCTCAGTGCATGGAACCAATGATGGCACTGTAACCTACAATCGGGGTTTGGTCAATCCGGGGATACCTTTAATGTATCTTGACGGAAGTAGAATGCTACATGAAAGAGCATGTGCAATAGGATTAGAAGAATATTTTTACACTTTTCCTGGTGCCGGACACGTACCATACATTAGTAACGCAGCCATAATGAATACCACGGTTGATTTCATAAGAGATTTCTTAGTCAAACAAATGGGATGTGATGAGGCTGAATTGCAACCAGAAAACGACCCAATGGAAACGGCATTTTTGTATCCAATAAATGATTGTGATGGAAACCCAATAGATGACGAATGTACATCTTCAGGAATCGCTGAAAACAATTCTTTTGATCTTGAAATATATCCAAATCCAGCTCAAAACGAATTGACTATAAAAAGTGACATTCTTTTAAACAGAATTGAAATCTACAATCTTGTTGGAAAACGCATTTATACAAAAAATTGCATACTCAATGAAATCAATGTAAATCTTTCAAATATCGAGTCGGGAAGCTATATTGTAAGAGTTATGGATAACAATAATAGAACCTCAAAAGCGCACTTGATTGAAATAAACAAATAAGCTTCATGTTGAAAGTTGTTGTTACTCATTTCTTTTTGATCTTAATCTATTCGTATGGATTAGGACAAACTTATTTAGAAAATTTCGATGACATCAACACATTAAACGACTGGTATTTCATTAATAACAGCGACTCCCAAAACCAAAGCTGGCATCAAGGTGAACCCACTCAATTTAGTTCACACCAAGGGTCAGGGGATTCGTTTATTGGTGTCGGATACCAAAGCTCCTCTGCATCAACACCAGTGACTTTAAGTAATTGGGCAATTACCCCAACGCGTACATTTAATAACGGAGACATTGTCACTTTTTATACAAGACGTGTTGATGTTAACCCTGTGTTTCCTGATCGAATTGAGGTGAGATTGAGTGAAGATGGAAATAATCTCGACATTGGTTTTGCCCCAGAAGATGTTGGTACATTTAGTACACTTCTATTAACTATAAACCCAGCCCTTTCATCTTCCGGATACCCTTCTGCTTGGACACAGTATACAATATCAATAACAGGCTTAAATGGCCCTACAAATGGCAGAATTGGTTTTAGATATTATGTGACGGATGGTGGCCCTGGTGGCTCAAACTCAAATTACATTGGAATTGATTCTTACACTTATTACACCGCTCAAAGTCCTCCGGTTAATGATGAATGTGTAAATGCTATAGGTATTGACCATACAGCAAGCTGTACACCGACTCAAGGGGTGCTTGAATTGGCAAGTGAATCCATTCCGGGATGTGACGGTATTGCGAACAATGATGTTTGGTATGAGTTTACGGCAAATTCGAATGCTTCTTCGATAGAGCTATTAAGCTCTGGGGATATGGATCCTGTACTTCAGGTGTTTTCAGGAACTTGTTCAAATTTAAACAGTATTCTATGTTTAAACACAACATATGACGGTGAAGATGAATCGACAACAATTGGTGGTCTGATTCCTGGTGAAAAGTATTACATACGCGTTTACGATTGGTATGACTGGATACCAAATACAATGGACTTCAGCTTATGTATCGAGACCTTTGATCAGTGTAGCATTGAGGCGGGAGTAAATAGCTCCTATGAGGATGAAATGTGTGGTGACAACAATAACGGGGGATGTTACATGGCCAATCCAGTATATCAAGATGTCACATGCGGTGAAACTGTTTTTGGTTCTTGTTGGGCAGAAAATGGAAATAAAGATTTTGACTGGTATCGATTCGAAATCTATGAGCCGGGTTTAACAAGTATTTTAATATCATCTGAATTCCCTGTATCTGTAGACATATACAATATTAGTGATTGTTCTGTTCCTCAATTGATTGCCACGGAAAGCTACAATTCCTGTGAGCAAAATACATTTTCAGTCAACCTGCTCTCGGGAACATTTTCAGCAATTGTAAAGCCAACAACGACTAATGAATTATTGTGCGGAAATTTCAATGACTATGAAATTGGATTTAATTTTCCTGAAAGTATTGTAGAAATTAATTTAAGTGGGTCGGTTGAATTTTGTGAAGGGTCTCCTCTACAATTATATGCTACAAATCAAACGGAGGGTCTATTCAATTGGGTCGAAGGAGGCTCTAATATTGCAACAACAGATACCTTACTCGTAGATTTTTCAGGAACCGTTTATTTAAATTACACCAATCAAAATGGCTGCCAATCTCCTCAATCAGAATCGGTTGAAATAGTAATGAATCCATTAAACTCGGCAAACTTTACCTATGAGTCGAATTCCCTTTGCATTGGAGAGGGTATCATTACACCTACTGTTATTAATTCTGGCCAAGGTGTATTTAGTTCTTCTGCCTCTGGATTGGATCTGGATATTAGCAGTGGGGCCATTAATACTGATAACTCATCCCCTTGGGTATATCTCGTGACATATCAAACTGGAGGAATATGTCCCGACTCTGTGAGTATAGAAATTTGGATAGAAGAATGTTCCTCTATTAAAGAAAATAATATAGAATTCAGTTTAATACCTAATCCATGCATTAATACTATTGATATTTCCTCCAACCAAGGTGGTTTTATCTGCATTTATTCCAGTCAAGGAGATCTAATATTTAAAGGAATTAAAGATCCCGAAGTTCCATTAAATATATCAACCCAATATTACAGTCCCGGAGTTTATTATATTTCATTTTTTAACCGTGAACAAAGTTCGGTTCAAAAATTCATAAAGCTCTAATTTCAGAATCACTTAATTATTCGTTACATTCGATAAAAATAAACCACATGAAATTCATTTCAATCCTATTCTTTGTATTCTCCTTTAGCTTCTCATTTGCTCAAACTTGGAGCGGTGAGGTTGCAGAAATATTCTATGAAAAATGTACGAAATGTCATCACCAAGGTGGTGGGGCACCATTTTCATTAGTCGATTACGACGAGGCGAGTAATATGGCTACTTCTATTTACGATGCGGTTTACCAAGGTCAAATGCCACCATGGCCCCCCAATGAAGAGTCTGCAGAATTCTTGCATGACAGAACATTAGACGCTTCTGAAAAAACGGCAATATTAAATTGGCTTACAACAGGTACTCCTGAAGGAGATGCATCTCAAACGCCTCCTCCTCCTATTTACAACCAAGGTTCAATTTTAGGTAACGGAGATTTAGAAGTCCAAATACCTACATATTCAAGCAAGGCCATTTCTGAAGATGATTATGTATGTTTTTCGCTGCCAACAAACCTTACTGAAAATAGAATTATTAAAGCCGTTGAAGTCATTCCTGGAAATCCTGAAATTGTACATCACGTGCTTGTTTATGTCGACCAAAATGGTTCAGAAGTCACGGATACTATTGGAGGAGACTGCGCTAGCCCATCAGATTTAAGCACAAAACTCGTTGGTGGATTTACACCCGGGGCGACCCCCATCATTTTCCCATCTCAAGACCCAATAAAATTGGGCGTATCGGTGAATGCAGGAGCGAAAATATACTTAAACATGCATTATCCAATTGGAAGCTATGGTCTTCAAGATAGCACCAGAGTAATCTTTCATTTTTACCCTCAAAGCGAAACCAATGTTCGTGAAGTAAGCTCCGATCCACTGCTCATTAACTATTCGTTTTATCTTCCGCCAGAACAGGTTACTTCCGTAGATGCCCAATACCCAAGCTCTGGAACAACATCAATGAACTATTCTTTGTTTTCTATTTTTCCACATATGCACCTTTTAGGAAAAGAAATTGGAGCCTATGCTATAAAACCAGGACAAGACACTGTTCCTTTAATTCATATTCCTCATTGGGATTTTGACTGGCAAGATTTTTACAAGTTCAGATACCTTCAAAAGGTTCCTGCAGGATCAAAACTGAAGGCTTATGGCACCTTTGATAACACTTCTTCAAATATTCACAACCCATTTTCACCTCCCCAACCCATTTTCTTTGGCCTAAATACAACGGATGAAATGTTTGTAACTTACCTGCAATATTTACCTTATGTTACTGGCGATGAAAACTACGATTTAACCGATTTAACTGTAATGAGTGTTGAGGAATATATGCAATCGGACAATCTTGAAATAACCGTTTATCCTAATCCATTTGGTCAAGATGGAATTCAAATGTCATTTGCGAATGAACTGCAGTCGCAAGATCAAGTTTATATATACGACAATCTTGGAAATCGTGTTTCTGTAATCCAACATCTGGATGAAAAAGAAATTTATTGGAATGGACAAAACGACAACGGTCAGTTTGTAAAACCTGGCGTTTATTATATTTCTGCGAATATAAAGGGTGTTTTATCTCATCAAAAAATCATCAAAATCAAATAGACGCAAAAACATTGTAAGAATTTATTATTTTTGCCCTCACTAAAACGGTCTCGTGGCCGAGTGGCTTAGGCACCGGTCTGCAAAACCGGTTACAGCGGTTCGAATCCGCTCGAGACCTCAAAACCCTCTGATCTTATCAGGGGGTTTTTATTTTTATTTTCTATCTTGTTGAATAATAAATCATACTATGAAAATAAGCATCGCATTTTGTGTTCTGTTTCTCAGTTTCGCATCCTTTTCACAAAATTTAATTGGTGATTTGACGGGATCCTACAAGGTAGACCTACAAGCCACTATGCCCTTTTTTGACAAAATTGCCTACACTGAATCTGGCGAGCTCCCTGAGGACGTACGAGATCGAATCGAAAAGATTTCATTAATTATATATACTGATTCATTGTCTTTGTACATGAATGAATACACTCAAACACTTCCATTCACAGCTCAAACATCTTCCCAAGAAAAAGGACATTGCGACCTTCATCTAGACATGACTGAAATGACTGTTCCAGATGAAGCTCAGGACATGTTTCTCACCGTATATCTAAAACAAAAAAACAGGCTGCAGATCGTGAGTTCACTGGGCCCAAAAGAGCTGAACAATTACATTTGGGTTAAGGACAATTAAAGGACTGATTTTTAATCAGTTTGGAAACTACAGTATACATCGCCTTCTTTTTATGTATTTTAGTATTCTAATCAAAACTAGAAAAAATGAAAGTGATGTTATCAAATCTTCTGTTTGTCTTCTCAATCAGTACTGGATTTTCTCAAAGCTGTATTCAAGAATACATAGGAGAATACAAAGTTGATACAGAAAAAACCATTGACGCCCTTGTAAAGGCAAATCCAGATAAAACCAAAGAAGACTTGTCTAAAGAGATTTCGGAATTTTTGCAGAAGGTATCAATGGAAATAAAATCCGATGGACTTAAAATAACCATGATGGGACGAACCAATGAAATAACCGTGACTCCTGTTGCATCAAAAAAAGACGGGGGGGCTTGTGATTTGAAACTCGACGTACCACTCGAACAGCTTCCAGATGGAGTGGATCCTCCTTTTTTAACCATTTATCAAAATGAAAACAACAGACTCATGATTAAATCGTCTGTTGGAACTAATAATGATATGGACAACTATATTTGGACTAAAATTGAATAATTGTATGTTAAAGGCATTTACTTATAGTTTCTTCATTTGTGTTTTTTTACACTCGTGTACGACTGTTTATTTTGATAGGCCCCAGCCGAGAGATGGCAAAATTGTAAATGAGTTTCCCGATGAAATCTTAAACGTTTGGTCAATTGAGGAGAACCTTGGCAGATTAGACATTGAGTTTAAATTAAATTCCTTAGTCATTACGGAATATGAAAAGGATTCTGTAACCAAGGATATGGTCGTTGGAAAAAGAAGTAACATTGCAATAGGGGACTCCATCATTCTTAAAAAATGTAAAGGCTTTTATGTATTAAGCCTAAAAGAAAATGAACAGCAGTATCAAATTGCATGTATGGTCCTAAACGACGAGGATGAGGTTAATATTTATGCTCCTCAGAACATGCCGTTCTGGAAAAGCTCTCGAAAATTGAAGCTAGATAGTGTAGTTGTTTCTGAGGGAGGTGCGTTTATGGGATCCGGTGAATCACGTATGCAAAATAACTTTGACCTTAATGAAGGAGATGAAATCAACACCGTTTATTACTCTGGAAGTTTAAAAAGCAAGCATCTCAAAAAAATGCTTCGTAAGGAAAACCTCATCATGTCGTTGACTTCTGATGGTAAGATTTCATTTAAATAGCCTGTCGGTTAATTTGAAAAAACTGTTGCTGATGCTTGAGCAGTTGCCATTATGGTTATGTCATTAATGTTAACGTGCGATGGCCTTGAAGATAAAAACCAAACTGTTTCTGCGATATCCTCTGCGATTAAAGGATTGAAGCCATCATAAACATGATCAGCGGTTTGTTTATCCCCTTTAAATCTAACAATTGAAAACTCCGTTTCTGCGGCACCCGGTGCTAAATTACTCACCTTTATTCCATAAGTTACCAAATCAATTCGCATGGCTCTCGATAGAGCGTCTACAGCATGTTTAGTTGCACAATATACATTGCCTCCTGGGTAAACCTCTTTTCCCGCAATACTTGCAATATTGATTATGTGTCCTTTTTTGTTTCTTTTAAAATAAGGCACAATCCCTTTAGTTACATACAACAACCCTTTGATATTCGTGTCAATCATACGATCCCAATCTTCCGTGATTCCCTGATCGATGGGCCCTTTACCCACAGCTAATCCTGCATTATTCACCAATAAGCCTATTTTATCAAGTACCTGATCATCTAGCTCCGCAATTGCTTTATTTACACTTTTTTCATCTCTCACATCACAAGTCAAGATTATCACATCAACCAGCTTCGAAAGCTCCTCTTTTAATGCCATTAATCGTTCTTTTCTTCTTGCCAATAATATAAGAGGCCATCCCTTTTTAGCGAATAAGCGAGCAGTTGCCTCTCCAAACCCTGAGCTTGCTCCAGTTATAAAAATGTATTGATCCATCGTGATAGTTTATTTTCAATTAAAGCTTTAGGCAATTTATTGTGGTCAAGGAACATAAAAACAGCCATGAATAAAAATGGAATTGCTGGTATTTTGTATCGAACAATCGCTCCAGTTATTGGTGTCGTGAGTCCGATAACAACAAATAATATAATGCAGAAAGACAAACAAAAGGCAACAAAGTCCCAATCATTCGCCTCTAATGTTTTTCTGTATACAATAGCCACCAAAAGAAGTACAATCACTATGACGTTTTCAATAAAAGCGGGAACAAACAAAATGCTGTTTATCTCTAGTGGCCAGGGCTTCGTTAAAGCATTAAAAAGTGCCCCTGGACTGGCTTTAATTACTGACCAAAGATCATAGGTTAAGGTCTCTAAATAAAAACCGCTGTTCACATCATAAAAATTCGAAAGGTTAATAAACTGCCTCTGTTTGTCAACTATCAAGTTTACAAAGTCAAGACGTGGGTTGAACTCCCCTATTACAGTTGCTAAACCTAAAAATGAGACATACATTCCAAGGTAGACCCACCAACTCCGCTTCCATTTTTTCACGGTGAACCAAATAAAGATTGCAGGGATTAATGCGATAAAAACATAAAGCTTCATTACAATCAAGATACAAGACATCAAAAACACCATGACGTAATTTCGGTATCTTCTATTTACTCCAAATAGCTGATAAAAATGATAGACAAAGAAACCCATTGCACTTAAAAGTATTGCTTCTTTGAGAATTCCTGAGCTCCAAAAAACAACCGATGGAACGAGGAATACTGCGATATAGCTCAAAGATTTTGATTTTGACACCTCAAAGAACACCTTAGAAAGAGCAAATGAACCCATAAAAGCCAGATAACTTAAAATAATACTATGAACGTGATAATTACCAAAAGAAAACAAGCGTAAAAAAGCATTTATTCGAATAACCAATCGGTTGTCATTAAACAACCCATTATCGTAGGACCTCACCCAATTCGACATATTATTGAAATAATGCGAATTGAAATGTTCCGAATGACAATCTACACCAAAAAGCATTTTGAAATAGTCCAAGGGATTTGTCCAAAAGGCCTCGTACATATATTGACTGTCATCAAAATACTTAAAGGTATCCGCGTCTTGTCTTACCGGATAATACAAAGAATAAATCAAGAAAAGTAGGAACCCCATCGCCACTCTAACTCCAAAAGCCAATTGAAGACTTTGGGAGGAAAACGGACCTCTTGTAAAAAAATCAAGTTTAGAAATCGACCAAAACAATCCAATGAACCAAACTACCGGAAGGATGAATTCCATTATTGACATGGAAGTAAAAGTAAGGCTTTTGGCGTCAGAATTTCCTTGAATTGACAAAATATTCCCTCTAATTGCGACAATGTGTCATATTTTTTGGATTGGCACTACTCTTGACATAATCTGAAAAAAATAATTTATGAAAACTGGAAATATAAATGTTCAAACGGAAAACATCTTTCCGATTATCAAAAAGTTTCTATACTCAGATCACGAAATATTTCTTCGTGAACTAGTTTCGAATGCAGTCGACGCCTCTCAAAAGCTGAAGTTTTTTTCATCAAATGGTGAATTCAAAGGAGAAACTGGAGACCTTCAGGTTGAAGTAATTCTTGATAAAAAGAAAAAAACCATTACCATTAAAGACAATGGTATCGGAATGACGGCAGATGAAATTGATAAATACATCAATCAAATTGCATTTTCAGGTGCAGAAGAGTTTGTCAAAAAATATGAAGGGAAAGAAGGTGCTGAGCAAATCATTGGCCATTTCGGACTGGGATTTTATTCTGCCTTTATGGTAGCTGACAAAGTTCAAATCAGAACCTTATCGCATACGAAGGGCGCAAAAGCTGTTCAATGGGAATCCAATGGAGATCCTGAATACACCCTAACAGATATAGATAAATCAGACAGAGGAACAGAAATCGTTCTTCACATCACAAAAGAATCTAAAGAGTTTTTAGAAAAAGAACGCATTGAAGGCATATTGAGCAAGTATTGCAAATTCTTACCCGTGTCGATATTATTTGGAACCAAAGCAGAATACATTGATTCTCCTGAAGGAGAAAAAGATGAAGATGGAAAAGTAAAAAGAGTTTCAATTGATGTCCCAAATTACATTAATAATACGTCTCCAGCTTGGACCAAAAAACCTAAAGATTTAAAAGACGAGGATTACAGCTCCTTCTACAAAGAATTGTACCCAATGACTTTTGACCAGCCATTATTTCACATTCATTTGAATGTGGATTTTCCTTTTAATCTTACAGGTATATTGTACTTTCCTAAGATTAAAGAGAATGTAGAAATACAGAAGAACAAAATCAATTTATACTCAAATCAAGTATTTATTACTGACAATGTAGAGGAGATTGTTCCAGAATTTTTAACACTGCTTCATGGAGTTATTGACTCACCAGATATTCCGTTAAATGTATCTCGTTCCTACCTTCAAAGTGATGGTAACGTAAAGAAAATCTCTTCACACATCACCAAAAAAGTAGCGGATAAATTGGCAGGCATGTTCAAAAAAGACCGAAAAGATTTCGAACAAAAATGGAATGATCTTCAAATTTTTGTTCAGTACGGAATGCTTTCAGATGAGAAATTTGCCGGAAAATCAAAAGATTTTTCTTTACTGAAAAATACTGATGGAGATTATTTTACAATAGAAGAGTACAAAGAAAAAATCAAGGCGCTTCAAACAGACAAAGACGAAAAAGTCGTTTGCCTGTACACAAGTAATGAAGAGGAGCAATATTCGTTTATTAAAAAAGCAAAAGACAGAGGATATGACGTACTTCACCTGGCGGGACCTTTAATGTCTCATTGGCTTCAAAAATTAGAGTCCACTTTTGAAAATGTAACATTTACAAGAGTAGATTCAGATTCATTGGATAAGCTTATTAAAAAATCAGAAGATATCCCTTCAAAACTTTCGAAAGAAGATGAAGAGAAACTAAAGCCTGTTTTCGAAGAAACATTGAACAAAGAAAAATTCATGGTTCAATTTGAATCCATGTCTGAAGATGAAGCACCTATAATAGTTACACAACCTGAATTCATGAGAAGAATGATGGAACAGCAGCGAATGGGTGGTGGTGGAATGTATGGTGCATTCCCAGAAATGCATCATGTTGTGGTTAATGCTAATCATCCAAAGGTTGGTGCCTTACTTGAAAAGAAAGGCGATGATCAAAAGGTAATGGTAAAGCAGCTTACAGACCTAGCTCTATTGGGTCAAGGATTACTTAAAGGTGAAGCATTAAATAGCTTTATCGAACGAAATATGGAGCAAATCGCTTAAATTTGTGACAGGGGCTTCGGCCCCTGTTTAATTTAAAAAAATCCGAAGTGTATAAGTGGGTTATTGCGTTTTTTGTTTATCTGGCTACCAAAAGAATTGGATTCGCCATATTGGCTTTTCTTGTGGCTTCATTATTTGAAGGTAACGCAAATCGAGGGCGAAAAAGAAGTGGACAAGATCCCTTTGAGTTTTATAGACAGCGATCTTCAATGTCAGATGTGGCAACCATGCTCATGGCTCTTTCTGCAGCAGTAATGAAAGCTGATGGCAAAGTATTGAAAGCTGAGCTAGATTATGTAAAAAACTTTTTCTCACAACAATTTGGAAATCAATTTACTACTGAGCATCTAAAGGTCTTAAAACAGTTTTTGGATGCAAAGCAAATTCCAATAGATCAAATTTGCAATGATATTCGCAACAGAATGCCCGCTGAAGTTCGGGTTCAGCTCGTACATTATATGTTTGGTATTGCCAAAGCAGATGGTGATGTGGCAGAAAGTGAGATGAATGTAATTAAAAACATTGCTCAAAAGCTTGGTGTTTCACAGACTGATTTTGAAAGCTTAAAGAATATGTTTTATCGGGATGTAAATTCCGATTACAAAATATTGGGTGTTGAATCTTCTGCAAGTGATGACCAAATCAAAAAAGCATATCGAAAAATGGCCATTGCTCATCATCCTGACAAGGTGGCATCAATGGGTGAAGAATACCAAAAAGGAGCCCAGGAAAAATTCATGAAAAGTCAAGAAGCCTACGAAAACATTAAAAAGAAACGAGGATTCAAGTAACTTTAGGGGTATGAAATCTCATCTTTTTTTCTCTTTAGGGTTTGTTCTATCTGCCTTTTTAAGCTTTTCTCAAATCCCACAAATTGATGTAACTCATTATAAAATTGAAATTCATCTATCGGATGATTCTGATCTAATTAAGGTTGAAGAAGAAATCAAATTCATTCATCTCGATACTAAAAAACCAATTGTTTTCAATTTGGTATGTCAAGAAATTTCTGGAAAAGGAATGCATATTGATGAATTAAAGTTAAATGGTAAAATCCCGACTTTTATTCATAAAAACGACAGTGTTTACATCGAAAACCAAACGCAAAAGCCAAAAATCCAAAACCTAAAATTGTCTTTTTCAGGGGTTCCAAAAGATGGGCTAGTCATTGGACAAAACAAGTACAAATCGCGGACCTTTTTCGGAGATAATTGGCCCAATAGAGCACAAAATTGGTTTGCATGTAATGACCATCTATCAGATAAAGCAGAAGTAGAGTATTTTGTCCATGCTCCCAAACATTATGAGGTAGTCGCTAATGGAAAACTCCTCTCCATAAAAAAGAAAAAAAACATAAGAACCCACCATTACAAATCAAGTGTAGTCCTTCCAACTAAGATCATGGTTGTTGGTGTTGCTGATTTATTATTTGAAGAATTGGAAACGGTTGAAGGTGTTCCAATAAGAAGCTGTGCTTATCCGAAAAATCACAAAGATGCGTTTTATGACCTATCACTTGCTCCTTCTATATTACAATTTTACATCAATTATATTGCCCCTTACGAATATGAAAAACTAGATAATGTTCAGTCCACTACTCGTTTTGGCGGCATGGAAAATGCGGGCTGTATTTTCTATGACGAAGATGCCCTCTATGGAAAACAGTCATCTGAGAATCTAATAGCCCATGAAATTGTTCATCAATGGTTTGGAAATTCTGCTACGGAAAAAGATTGGTGTCACCTTTGGCTAAGTGAAGGTTTTGCTACCTATCTGACCAATATTTATATTGAACAGACCAAAGGCAAGGAGACTTTTAACGAACAGCTTATAGAAGACCGGAACAAAATCATTGCATTCGAAAAACGATACAAAGCTCCTGTTGTTGATACTAACTACAACAGTCTAATGGATTTATTAAACCCAAATAGCTATCAAAAAGGAGGGTGGTTTTTACACATGCTTCGAAATGAGATTGGAGACGATTTATTTCAAAAAGCAATACGTTCATATTACCAAGAGTATCGACTTTCCAATGCAGATACAAAAGACTTTCAACGGGTCGCAGAAGAAGTTTCGGAAACAGACCTAGATTGGTTTTTTAAGCAATGGCTCTACAAAAGAGGACATCCAAAATTAAATATTGAAACAGAAATTCATGAGAAGGTATTGGCTATAAGTGTCAGCCAAATTGATGACCTTTTCAAAGTTAAGCTCCCAATCAAAGTTCATTTTATTGATGGGACGAATAAATCAGAATCATTGTATATCAATAATCACCAGACAAGGTTTAAAATGAAGTATAATTCCTTTATTGAGAGTATTGAGATAGATCCTGATGTTCAGCTACTTTATGAGAGTGTAAAGTAACTTTTGTAGTCTTCCAAAGCAGTAAGACCATTCAATTTTCTAACTTTGTCTTCAGAAGCCGAAATATGTCAGATAATCGATACCAATCAAGAGGAGTTTCCGCAGGAAAAGAAGACGTTCACAACGCCATAAAAAAAGTGGATAAAGGTCTATTTCCCCAAGCATTTTGTAAAATTGTTCCGGACCATTTAACAGGAGATGATGACTATTGCTGTATCATGCACGCGGATGGAGCTGGTACAAAATCTTCACTTGCGTACATGTATTGGAAAAAAACTGGTGATGTAAGTGTTTGGAAAGGAATTGCCCAAGATGCGCTGATCATGAACTTGGACGACTTACTTTGTGTAGGAGCAACAGGTCCCATCCTGCTTTCATCTACCATTGGTAGAAATAAAAACCTCATCACTGGAGAGGTCCTTTCTCAAATCATAAATGGTACGGAAGAATTGCTCGAGGATCTTAGAGGCCATGGCATAGAAATTCATTCAACAGGTGGAGAGACTGCAGATGTTGGAGATTTGGTCCGAACCATAATTGTTGACTCTACCGTGATTGCACGAATGAAAAGAAGTGATGTTATTTCCAATGAAAACATCAAGCCAGGAGACGTTATCGTAGGATTGTCTTCATACGGACAAGCCAATTATGAAAAAGAATATAACGGTGGTATGGGAAGCAATGGTTTAACGAGTGCACGTCACGATGTCTTTAGCAAAAATTTAGCCAAAGAATTTCCAGAAAGTTTTGACCCAAAGGTTCCGGAAAATTTGGTGTACAGTGGGTCAAAAACGCTTACAGATATTATTGAAAACTGCCCAATTGATGCTGGCAAGCTTGTACTTTCACCAACAAGAACCTACGCCCCAATAATCAAAGCCATTTTGGAGAAATGCAAAGGAAAAGTAAATGGAATGGTCCATTGCTCTGGTGGTGCTCAAACTAAAATTCTGCACTTTGTAAAAAATCTCCACATCATAAAAGACAATTTATTTCCAATACCTCCGCTATTTGACATGATTCAAAAAGAATCTAAAACCGATTGGGAAGAAATGTATAAGGTTTTTAATATGGGGCATCGAATGGAGCTCTATTTGCCTGAACAATATGCACAAGAAATTATCAATATCTCAAAAAGTTTTGGTGTAGAGGCACAGGTTGTTGGACGTGTAGAATCCGCCTCAAAATCACAAGTAACAATTGATGGAGAGAAGGGGAAATACATCTACCAATAGAAAATTTTCATTTTTTTTTTATTCTAAGCATTAGAATACTTATTTTTGCCCTCCGTTCATTGAACATTGGAGAGGTGCCTGAGAGGCCGAAAGGACTTGTTTGCTAAACAAGCGTACCCTAACCGGGTACCCGGGGTTCGAATCCCCGTCTCTCCGCAATTTGTTGCAGGAGCAAGAAAAATGATTACTTTTGCACGCACTTTCCATTATTTATGGAAAAAATGATGACCTATTAATCGGGGTGTAGCGTAGCCCGGTCATCGCGCCTGCTTTGGGAGCAGGAGGTCGCAGGTTCGAATCCTGCCACCCCGACTAAAAAACCATCTTCTTATCGTTGATGGTTTTTTTACCAAAAGGAATTACTCACCTTAAAAGGGTAAAGTGAGGGCCTGTAGCTCAGCTGGATAGAGCACCTCCCTTCTAAGGAGGCGGTCAAAGGTTCGAATCCTTTCGGGCTCACAAAAAAATAACCCTTGGCTTCTGCTGAGGGTTTTTTATTGCTCGATGGCATAAGAAGTTTCCTATAAATCTGCAAAAAATGGGTTTATGTTTCCCGTACTTTGCCTGGCCCTAAATCCATTTAAAACCTTACTTGCGATTCTCCCTTTTAAACAATTCTCCCTTTTTTAATGTTCCAAATAAGAACTGATACAAAACAGTAGCTCAAATAAGGCGAAGGTGTTTGTATCGAATGATTAACATAAAAAACACGAAGTATGAATTTATCAAAAATATGGTCATTGTATTATCCGGTAATCTTGGCCTTTCTTTCCTTTTTATATTCTGTTTCACTATGGTTTGCAGGAAACAAGCTTGAAGGAATTTTTGTAGGTATTTGGGTGCCTTCAATTTTAGGGTTTTCAGTTGCCATCAGGCAAATCAGACGAGATACGAACCAACAAAAACCAAATAGCCATGAATAATTCAGTCATGTTTATTGTGGGTTTAATCATATTTTGTGCTTACATGTTCAGTTATTTGGCGATGATCAGCAAAGCCAATAAAGATCAAGATGAGGAAATGAAGCGCAACTCAGAATTATAGATTCAATAAGTAATATTCGAAGAGCCTACTTTTCATAAAAACACACACGTTTTGTATCTTTAAAGAGTGAAATTTCTTTTGATGTTTTTTGTTCCTGTAATGCTCAATAGTTGTGCTCTGCTCACGACCAACAAATATCTGATGCACTACAAAGAAGTTAATGACCTAGATGCTATTGAAAATAAAATTGACCATGGAGACAAATTCTATCCATCAGTCTTAGAGATGAAGAATAGTAATGCGTGCCTAGATAAATATAATAGATTAAAATCAGAAGGTTATGTACTTATTGGGTATTCATTGTTTCATCATGAAGGGAAAATGAGTCATGGCATTTTAGTTCAAACCGGTAAAAAGCTTGGAGCCCATAAGGTTTTGTTTTCTCGTGAAAGAAGCTATTCAGGTTCTTTACGTACATCTCCCATCAACAGTGATGAAAAATTTCAGGGGCAACCATTTGTTAGATCATTAGCTGAGAGGACCAGTAATCAGTATGACAGTCCCTCAAATAACTATGTTCATAATGCTTTATTTTTAGTTCAACAAGCTTTGACGGAATAAACAAAAACCGTGTCGATTTCAGGCTTCATTCACTTCATGATATAAACCGTTTTGTGAGTGGAGTTTTTGATAAAAAACAACCATCGCATAACGTGTTTATTTTTTTTTTTTGTTTTTTAAATTGTAATTTGCAAAGACTTTATTTACAAAACATAGCACACATGAAACTATATCAAATTTTCACTCTAATTTTCACTCTAACTTCAATCTCCACTCAAGCTCAAAATGTTGGGATTAATACGGATGGTTCGTCTCCTGATGCCTCAGCTTTACTAGACGTTAAGGGAACAAAAGGAATTTTAATACCAAGAATGACTTTGGTACAACGAGATGCAATAGGCTCTCCAGCAACAGGTCTTATGGTATATCAAACAGATAATACTGCAGGATTTTATCATTATAATGGTTCGTCATGGGTAAAATTAGACGCTGGAGGTGATGGGAATATTTGGACAGAAAACGGCAGTACTATTTCATACTCCGGAGGTGTCTCGATTACCGATCCCGCAGATGATGATAACGATCACTTATTTGAAGTTTCGTCCGCTGGAGATAATCCAAGAATAATTTGTTCAGCCGATACCGATATTAAACTGCCTGGTTTCTTCCTGCGAGACATTACTGCAAATGGTGGTAGTTTTTCAGTCAATCAATCGGCTTTCATTGCTTTAGATCAAACAGCCACTATTGTTTCCGGGGGGTCTGAAAAGAATGACTTAATATTTGTAAATGGAAATTTTGGGAAAGACATTCAATTTTGTACAAATTCAACAAGCGATGGGTCTCCATCTCAAGTCAGAATGACGCTGGATAATTCGGGACTTCTTGGAATAGGAACGTCTTCCCCTGCTAATCCACTTCATGTGGTAAATACCGCAACTTTAGGCGACGATGCCTATGCAGCACGATTTCAATCCGCAGAAGGAAATGTAGGTATAACTCGATATGGAGGAATTCACATCGACAATGACAATACCGTTCCTACAGACGGTGCCAATTGGGATACAGATAAATGGCAAATTAGCCAACGCGATACGGATCATTTGGATTTTTCACATGGCACTCCAGACAATACCAATATTCCTGTAGCGAATACATTGTTTAGACTCACTACAAGTGGAGATGTAGGTATTGGCTTAGGTAATACAGATCCACAAGCAAGGCTAGATGTCAATGGTAACGCTTGTCTAAATGACAATCAATTGCGATTGCGTAACGGTTCAGATGGAAATCATTGGCTTGGTTATCAAGGTGGTGGCGGTTTTGATGGTGCAAAGCTTTATGGAAACGCAACTCTAGCATTACAAACCGGGAACTTAGAGGTAGTAATGAGAGATGGGAGGCTCGGTGTAAATACGAATACACCCACCAATGGTATACTTCATGTTGCTGGCAATAATATCTACAGCTCCTCGGGAGGTAATTATTTTGATGCCGGTTTCGGTAATGGTCAAGGAACAAGTGATTACGGAGCATATGATGGCCTTACAAGTATATATGCAGAGCATAACATTTTAACTGCTGGACAATTTTTAGCTGAATCTGACAAGCGGGTAAAAAACATCACCCAGCTATCAAACAACGCCCAAGATTTGGAAACATTAAATAATATTCAAATTACGGATTACACCATGAAAGATGTTATTTCTGAAGGAAATAAAAAATATAAAAAAGTAATCGCTCAGCAGGTGGAAGAAGTTTTCCCATTAGCCGTAGGCCGAACATCAAATTTCATCCCGAACGTTTATAAGAAAACAACTTTAACAAATGGACGAATGCACATCGAAAATGATTTAGCTGTTGGTGATGAGGTTAAACTTTTTATGAATGACGCACAAATTAATGTAGAAGTAATGGCTAAAGATGGCAACACCATTCAGTTTGCTACAGATTACTCAGGAGAGGCCTTTATTTATGGTAAAAAAGTAGATGACTTTAGAATTGTTGATTACGATGCCATTTCAATGCTAAATGTATCTGCAACCCAAGAATTATATAGAATAATTGAAATGCAAAAAGATCAGATTGATAACTTATTGAAAGCAAATGAAACGCTCAAAGCAAGCGTCGATAGTAACAAGGCAGATATTGAAATGCTAAAGAATACCTTAAACGTAGTGAAAAACAAATAAACCAAAAATGAAAACACTTGTTTTATTTCTAAGTTTATTCCTTGCTGATTCAGTTTTGAGTCAGTCCTATTTTGTCGTCGGAGATGGCGGCATCAATGTCACCTCTTCAACAGGTGCATACATTACAGCCGAAAACCTTATTTACAGCGGCAACGGAACTCTTTCTATTCAAGATGATTTAACTATTAGTGGTCCAATAAATGCTCAGGGATCAAAGTTTAGTATTGGAAATAATGTAGTGAACATTACAGGAAATCTAACATCTACTGGAATAGTGGAAATCGGTGAAGGGACGCTTGACTGCGACGGAACATATGATGTCAGCAATGGAAACACAACATTTGTAGGGGCCGGAAACCTTAAATTGAGTAGCTCTGTAACTTCTTTTGGCACGATTACTCAAGGATCAGGGAAAATCACCTATGACGGAGGCGATCAAACCGTATTGACATTAAATGGTAATGGTACTTCAGGGAGCTATGAAAATCTTGAGATTGCGGGAACAGGAACCAAAACTCTTGCGGGCTCATCAGATATCTATGGTGATTTGATACTAACTTCAGGAAGTTTTGACTTAAATGGAAAGACGATTTATGCTAAAAATGACATACTTACAACAAGCGGACAAATCATTGCTTCGTCTGGTTCAAACATAACATATAACAATAGTGGGTCGCATGCTTTAAGTGGAGTAAACAGTGAAAACATTACTATCAAGACACTTACGACGGGTGGTTCTGTAACTTCCACAGGAGACATTACTTGTGGCTCTATTGACATGAGTTCAGGAACAAAGACTTTTACTTTGGATGGTGAAACCATAAATGTTGAAGATGACATTATTGTAACTGCTGGCACCCTTAACATTACGGGAGGAATTGTAAACATCAATAGCAATTCAGGATCTTCTTGTCTTATCGAGGGAGGAACACTTGATATTGATGGAGGAGTTTTAACGGTCGGAAGTACGACACTTGCCGATTTGAATTTTGATTCAGGCGTAATCGATATTTCGGGTGGAACACTCAATGTTGTTGATCAATTTGATATGAGTGGAGGAACATTAAATCAATCTGGAGGCATATTAAACGTCAAAAGTTATGTAGGAAGCTCTAACGGAAGTTCTGCAGAAAACAAGTTTGATATAACCGCAGGCACAATCAATTTCACGGGAGGAACATTAAATTTACTAGGTCAAGTAAGTTCATCGACGAAAACAGCGATGTCTATAGCTTCAGGAGTGAGTTTAACGGCCAACACAAGCCATACAACGGTTATTGAATCGAACAACAGCTCGTCAAACGATGAAGACATCTACCTTGATTTAAATGGGAAAAGTCTAGGTAATCTAACAATAAACCTCGGGGGTCACGAAACGTATCTAAATTCAGATTTAAATGTATTAGGCACTTTGACGCTTACTGATGGAGTCGTAGAAACTGTAGGAAATACCCTTTACCTAGGATCAAACTCAAACAATGCAACGATAAGCGGAGGAAGTCCATCAAGTTACGTAATTGCCTACGACAATAATGGCACAATAGGGAAGGTTGTACATTACGTTAATTCAAATTCAACCTATAATTTTCCCGTTGGAGACGCCAGTAATTACGCTCCTGTGGATTTGGAATTTGTAAGTGGGACATATTCAAATGCAGAGCTAGAATGCTACACAATGGGAAGAAAGATTGACGGTCTCTCTGATAATATTGAAACCCACATCAACCGTTCTTGGTCGATAGAGCCAACCGGGGTAACCAATCCCAATTATAACATCAACTATACATATAGTTCCGGGGAATGGGTTGGAGACCAATTCTTTGATTTGGTACCCATCAAGATTAGTAATGGGGTGTGGTACAAGCCAACAAACTCCGTAATTTCAGAAGGAACTGCTCAAGGCTCATGTAGTCACATCACCAATGAAAAAAAACTTACGTGGAATGGACTAAGTACATTTAGTGTATTTGGCGGAGCCGGAGGAGGATCTGCATTACCTGTTGAGCTGATTGCATTTTCAGCAAATTGCTCGGGAGAACAAAACATCATAAGTTGGCAGACTGCCTCAGAGTATAACAGCTCTTACTTTGATCTTGAATACTCAAGAGATGGCTTATTATGGCAAAGCTTATATCAAACGGATGCAGCAGAATTTAGTAATGAACTGGTTGAATACTCCTATAGCCATGAAAATGGTTCAACAGAAGATCATTACTATAGATTATATCAGTACGATATTGATGGGAAGGCTGAACTATTCGGCCCCATTTACATTAACTGTCAAGCCAACTTAACTACTGAAATCAAAACATATCCAACACCTAGCTCAGACGATTTCTATGTTTACATTAAAGAACACAACCAAATAGGAGGTGCCATTTTAGAGGTTATCGACAATAAAGGAGAAGTCGCTTTCAATGAAAACATTACATTGGAAGAAGGTATAAATATTTTTGCCATTCGAAAAAACTTGGCTCCTGGAATATACACTGTTCGAATTAAATGTAGAGGTGAAATAATTGGCGATACGCGTCATATTATTCTTTAAAACCACTAAATCATTTTGGTTAAATTCTTATAAATGATAATTAAAGAAGTATGCTTCATGCCCCCTATTATCTTTTGAAAAATCAGTGAATTTATAATCTTATAAGTACAATTACTTAGATTTTTTTAGGTGGAGACTTCTATTTTCAAAATTTGCTTTTCTATTTGTTTCATTCAAAGAAAATAGCGTTACATCTTTGGTGCTCAATTAAAAAAAAGACACCATGATTAGTTTAGTTACAGTACTCGTACTTTTTGGATATGTTCTCTACGGAACTGAAGATATTCAATTGTTTTAATCAGGATTAAGCTCTTCCCCACAATGCTTACAGAATTTCGCATTGTTTTCATGTCCTTCTTTTGAACATGCTGGGCAACTTTGAGTGTTCATCTTTTCAGCCAAGGCCAATTCTACAGAAATCATCCCTGTAGGTACTGCAATAATTGCATAACCCAAAATCATAATTATCGAGGCAAAAAATTGCCCTATTCCTGTTTGGGGAGAGATGTCTCCATAACCAACTGTGGTAAGCGTGACAATTGCCCAATAAATACTTCTCGGAATACTCGTGAATCCATCTTTCGGATCTTCAATCAAATAGATAATTGTACCCATAATTGTGGCAATTGATAATACGGCAACAAGAAAAACAACAATACGTTGCCGACTTGCTTTAAGGGCTCTTCTTAAGTTATTCGCTTCTTTAACATAGCGAATCAATTTTAGAATTCTGAAAATCCTGAGAAGTCGAATGGTTCGAATGGTTTTAATGGAACCTATACTTTCCGAGGACAAGAATAGTCCAAAATAAGAAGGCAAAAGAGATACTAAGTCAATCAATCCATAAAAGCTAAAAATATACTTTAGGGGTTTCTTGACACTAATAATTCTAAGCAGGTATTCAATGGAGAAAAACACAGTGATCGTCCATTCAAAAGGCACCAAAACATGGTGATATTTATCATGGTAATAGGCCACACTTTCTAACATTACCGCCCCAACACTGACCAGAATTAATACCATTAAAATTAAATCAAAGAGCTTTCCCAGGAAGGTATCCGCCTCAAAAATAATTTCGTGTGTCTTTTTCCGAAAATTATCTATCATCATATTTGAAAATTAAAACAATTTTATCAGTAGACCTATAAAAAAGATATGGATTTATTTTTATGTTGTGAATTTTAGTAGACAGAAAAAAACAATGTAAGTCTTTTTAGTACATTCGATAAATAATGATTCAAAATCTCAAAATATGGATTCAACATCAAAAGGGAATATTTTATATCCTTTCGCTTTGGATAATAAGCCTATTACTCGTTAATATTACCGGTGAATTTGCATTAATAGATGATTGGGCTTACGCCAAATCCGTGAGAAATTTTAGTGAATATGGCATATTCAAGATTTATGATCGAATAGCCATTACTTTTGTTTCAAATCTACTTTGGGGCAGTCTGTTTACCAAAATTTTCGGCTTTTCCTTCTTTGTATTGAGAATGTCTACCGTGGTTGCTGGAGGGGTTCTCATTTACACCTTTTACCGATGGATAGGTCTCATCACTGAAAACCAAAAATTGCAGCTGTTTTGTTCTGCTTTACTCGCTTTTAATCCACTTTTTTATGTGCTGAGTACAACCTTTATGACGGACATATTCTTTCTGATGAATGCTTGTATTTCTTTATATTTTTTCACTGCCTACCTAAAAGGTGAAAGGCTAAAGCTCCTTTTTTGGGCCTTTTTCTTTGCGATTATCGCGACCTTATCAAGACAGGTAGGAATGGTCATTCCCCTGTCCTTTTTACTGGTTTCTTTTGGGAAAAACATTCCTTTAAAACATCGAATATATACATCCATAGGTACTCTTGGCACCTTGTGCTGCTTGCTGTTTTATTATTTGCTTCTAAATGCGAATAATTCCTTGCCGAGCCATTATACACTACATTCAAATGAATTGATTCATCAACTGTCAGGAATGAATAAACAAATCATCTTCCGATGGCTGTTTTACTTTTATACATCCATAGTGAGCCTTTCGATATTGCTTCTTCCCGTTGGACTCTATTTATTAGGCCAAATAAAGGTGAATTCAATAAACATCTTGCTCATATTTTTATCATTTCTTTTGATTATTGGAATCATAGGTGTTTTCAGAGATACGACCTTCCCATTTAACGGCCAAATTATAAATGACTATGGGGTCGGAGGCTATTTTTTCTCAACTCCCCAATACAGAATTGATCAATTGTCATTTGATTTACCAGATTGGTTGAACACAATAGTTATTAGTCTAAGTTTAAGTGTTTTTTCATATTTAATTTTGGCACAACTTAAAACTGCTCGTGACACCTATAAAAACTCAAGATTGATTCAATTCTTAACTTTATCCATTATTATTTATTATCCCTGTTTTGGATTTGTCTTTGTTTTCGATAGATACCTTTTATTTCATATCATAATGATAATCCCCTTACTTATTTTGGTTGTTAACACGTCTCGTGTAAAAGTGAAAAAAAGCTTCTTTGGATTGGCTATTTTACTAATATTTAGTGCTTTAACAGTAATAGGAACACGTGATTACTTTGAATACAATAGAATAAAAACAAAAGCCTTGAATGATCTTACTGTAAAGCAACATATTTTACCAAAACACATTGATGGCGGTATTGAGTTTAATGCGTGGAACAGTTACGAGGGCGATTTCTTTAAAAGTAATGTTGGTAAAGAGTGGTGGTGCGTTTATGAAGACAAATACCTGATCAGTATTGATAAAGAGGTAAAAGGTTTTACGGTTTATAAGGAATACCCCTATTCAAGTTGGTTTGGACTCAAAAAAAGAAATCTTATGATATTGAAGAAAAATCCTTAATACTTCAGAATACAATAAAGAGCACGAACCCCATCCTTCCAGCCTATTTTCTTACCTGAG
>CALKHF010000066.1 GCA_938092255.1 uncultured Flavobacteriales bacterium
GAGCCTTTACAGATTTATAATAAATTTAAAAACATTACGGTTTCTGTTGATGCTGATCGTCAGAATGGATTAAAGCGTCTCATTCAAAATGATCCTTCTTTGGAAGTTGTTTTGTTAGACGATGCGTTTCAACACCGAAAAGTCACGGCCGGATTTAATATTCTGTTAACCGCATACGATCAATTATATTGTGATGATTTTGTTTTGCCTACGGGAAACCTAAGAGAGCCTAAATCGGGTGCCAAACGTGCACAGGTGATTGTAGTAAGCAAGTGTCCAGAACAGATGAGTGGTTTAGAGAAAACACAAATCAAAAAACGGTTAAATCCAGAATCCAATCAAGCCGTATTTTTTAGTAGTATTCAGTATAGTGATAGGTTGAGGTCATCTACTTCAAGTCGAGATTTGAAAGATTTAATAGGAATTCATTTCACATTGGTAACAGGGATTGCAAACCCAACTCCTTTGGTTGAGTATTTAATTAATTTAGGACTTGATTTTGAGCATTTGAATTTCAAAGATCATCATGAGTTTTCTAAATCTGAATTAGATTTGATTCATTCAAAATCGCTGGTAGTAACTACCGAAAAAGATTTTTCACGTTTACAATCAGAATCCAAAGATCAGATTTACTATTTGCCTATTCAATTAAAAATAGATGAAGCAGCGGAGTTTGAACGTTTGGTGGAGACTTATGTTGAGGAGTTTTAGGGGTGATAAATTAGGCTAATGTGTAAAAAAAATAGCTAAACAGTTATCCTATAAATCAAATCTATGATACGGCTGGAGTAGCCTGTTTCATTATCGTACCATCCAATAATTTTTACCATCGTTCCAATGACAGAGGTCATTTGTGCATCAAAAACACAGGAATGCGTGTTTCCTACAATATCAACCGAAACAATGGGATCTTCGGTATATTCTAAAACTCCTTTGAAAGTCGTTTCTGAAGCCTTTTTAAATGCACTATTAATCGCTTCTACTGAGGTTTCTTTTTTAACATTAAATGTAATATCCGTGAGCGATCCGTTAATAACCGGCACTCGAATTCCACAACCTCCAATACAGTTGGCTAATTCTGGAAAAACTTTTGTCAATGCTTTTGCTGCTCCTGTTGTTGTAGGGACAATAGACTGTCCTGCAGCGCGAGCCCGTCTTAAATCTTTGTGGGGTTGGTCGTGTAAACTCTGATCGGTTGTATAGGAATGAACCGTTGTGATGTACGCTTGATTAATACCGCAAAGTTCATTGATAATGGACACCATTGGCGCGGCATTATTGGTGGTACATGAAGCATTTGAAATGATGCTGTCTTTTGTGTTTAATAAATCATCATTAACTCCTAATACAACTGTTTTAAGATCGTCATCTAATGGAGGAACACTCAAAATAACTTTGGTAGCTCCGTTGGTAATATGGTGAGTTAACTCTTTTTGGGTTTTAAATTTTCCAGTGGCTTCAATGACAATATCCACATCGTAGGGCATCCAGTTGAGGTTTTTAGGATGGGTTTTGTTTAAGACAGGAATGGTTTTTCCATCAAAGATGATGTTTGAAAAATTGCTAGAAACAGGACTGTTTAAAGTGCCGTGAATACTGTCGTACTTGAGTAGATGCGCTAAGGTTTTAGTATCCGCCATATCGTTAATAGCAACTACTTCAATCGTAGGATGGGATTGCAGGAGTCTAAACACCCGCCGACCGATACGCCCAAAGCCGTTAATGGCAACCCGTACCATGATTAGTTGATGTGTTTTTGAGCTTTATAAGAAGATCTTACCAGAGCACTACTTTCAACATGACGAAAGCCTAAATCCAATCCAATGGTTTCGTATTCTTTGAATTGATCTGGAGTGATGAATTGCTTGACTGGTAAATGTTTTTTACTTGGTTGCAAGTATTGACCAATTGTAACCACGTCCACATCTGCATTCTTTATGTCGTGAAGGGTTTCAATCACTTCATCTCGAGTTTCTCCGAGACCAAGCATCAGGCCTGTTTTTGTGCGGCGTTGTCCTTGATCTTTTAGATATTTTAAAACACCCAAGCTTTTATCGTATTTTGCTTGAATTCGTACTTCACGTGTCAAACGTCTTACCGTTTCCATATTGTGAGATACAACTTCGGGTGCGACCTCAATAATACGGTCGATATGTTTTTCAATTCCTTGAAAGTCTGGGATTAAAGTTTCCATAGTGATGTTTGGATTCATGCGTCTCACCGCTTTCACGGTTTCTGCCCACATGATGCTTCCCATGTCTTTTAAGTCATCTCTATCTACACTTGTTAGTACAGCGTGTTTGATATTCATAATTTTGATGGAACGTGCTACTTTTTCAGGTTCGTCCCAATCTACAGTTTCTGGGCGTCCAGTTTTAACACCACAAAACCCACAAGAACGCGTGCAAATATTCCCTAAAATCATAAAAGTCGCTGTGCCTTCACCCCAGCATTCTCCCATATTAGGGCAACTTCCCGAAGCACAGATTGTGTTGAGGTTGTATTTGTCAACGAGACCTCTAAGCTCAGTGTATTTTTTACCTGTTGGCAGTTTGACACGAAGCCATTTCGGTTTCGGTTGTCTTACAATTGGATCTGAAAGTGTTTCTACAGCCATGCGTTCAATTTGAATGGCAAAGATACAAAGTATTCTTATAAATTAATCATAAAATTGAGAGATACCACACGCTAAAACCGATTAAAAAAAGAATCCCTAGACAGCTCATAATGTGAAGGGTTTTGGAAGGTCGCCACTCTTTTGGAGTATGTTTACTAGCAATTAAAATATAGTTGGTAATTGCGTAAAAAGGAGCTGTTAAGAATGACAATACTGTAGCCACTTTTATAAGACTTCCCATTTCCGATAGAAAGAAAAAATAAATGCTCAGTGTTCCTAAAATCAATACGGTACTCCATATCAAATAACCATATTTGAACGGTTTTTCAAAAACCAATTCAATCGTTTTATGCATCGATCGGGGGGAGGCATCAAGAGTTGTTAAGGTCGTACTAAACATAGTTGTAAACGCTGCAATTCCAATAATAATAGAAGTCCAGTCTCCCAGGCTTTGTGTGTACATTTCAATAAGTTGAATAGGAAATTTACTTGCGCTCGTACTGAAACTTACACCTGTTGGATGCATGACAAGTGCTCCAAGCGTTACAAAACTAATCCCTAAAAAAATTGTTCCCAAGTATCCAATATTAAAATCCAGTAAGGCTGTTTTTGGATTGCGTTTTTCACTGCTGTTTTTTTGTTTTTCGGCGGTCCATAAGGAATGCCATACCGAAATATCCAATGGAGCGGGCATCCATCCCATAAAAGCGATTAAAAATGTAATCTCGATACTGCCTTCTGGCAATAATTGTATAAATGAAACGGCTTCGCTTGAATTGTAAATTGCCATTGCGGTTGCACTCAAAGTTGTAAGTGTTAAGGTGATAATGATGACTTTCATCATGACATCCAAGAATCGATACTTCCCAACATTTAAGACGATAAAACACACAGAT
>CALKHF010000067.1 GCA_938092255.1 uncultured Flavobacteriales bacterium
TAATTTCTTTTCCACTCAAAACATTTCCAGAAATAATTCGAACATGTGCATCTTTTTCGATCCCACGATCGTAAACCATTGTCGCTATTTCACTTCCAATCTTAGTAACTAAATAGCGTGGCTCTTTAATTCCCGATCCAGCGAGTGCTACAATACGTTCAGCATTGAATTTGCCAGTTAAAAGTAATTCTCCAATAATAACTAAATCTTGAGGGGTCACTGTCCAAACAACTTCTCCTTTGTTAATAGGATCAATTTTATTGATCAGTGTCCCAACATTTCCAGAGGGATGAGGGCCTGAAACTTTGTGAGTCACTACATCTTCTAAATTAGAAAAAAGAGAATGTGAATCTTTAGAAACACTCACATTGACTGCTCCAGTAGTTAATTTAGAAAGTGCTGATACAGCAGCTTGTAATTCCGCTTTTTTGTTGGTGAGCACAAAATCATAGTCTGCTGCAAGTGGTGCAGAAGCATAGGCAGAAACAAAAATTCCTTTTGGAGTACTCTGTGGATTTGCAATGACGTCATAGGGACGTTGCATAATAAATGGCCAGCATCCTGAAGCGAGTAATTTGGCTTTAATTTCTTCCGCCTTTGCACTTTCAACTTCAAGTTTTTGGTGATCCAAAAATGTTTGAGTTTTATCAGCTTGTATTTTGACTTCTAATATACGACGTTTCTCTCCACGTGTTATTTCAACAACTTCACCAGAAACAGGAGAAACAAATTGAATAGATTCGTTGGATTTGTCATAAAAAATTGGCTCACCTGCTTGGACTTTAGCGCCCGCTTTTACTAATAATTTAGGTGTGAGTCCGTGAAAATCTGCAGGTTGGATGCTGTAGAAGTTACTTTTGATGGCATCACTTTTTGTTAAAGCTGCCTCCCCAACTAACTTAATATCTAACCCTTTTTTAATTCGGATGTCGTTTGACATAGGTATTTTTTGTTGAATTATTATCTAAAAAACGCTGCAAAATTACAAATTTAATGTACAGTTTCCACAATATTTATCGACATTTTTTTAATAAAAGTCTGCAATTTATTTTAGGCATAAAATTTGCTTATATTTACCTACTCTTTTATTAAGATTCAAATGCTCAAACATCTCTATATTTCATTTATTTTACTGATATCAACTGTTGGTTTTTCTCAAATTGAAGAAATTGAACCCAACGACCTCATCAAAACAATTAACTTTAGAAGTAATACCAATCAATCTGAGTTGCCCATTTTAACTCTAAACGAACGCTTGTATCTAGAATTTGATGTCCTTAGCCCAGATGAAGACGACTATTATTATGTCATTGAACATTATAACTATGATTGGACCAAATCCAATTTAATGAAAGCTGAATATCTCAAAGGACTCGATAATGTAAGGATTGTTAACTACGAAAACTCTTTCAATACCTATCAAATTTATTCTAATTACCGACTCCAAATCCCCAACCAACAAACACGACTCAAAGTCACTGGGAATTATATAATTAAAATCTTAGATGACTATGATGAAATTGTCTTTAGTCGCAAGTTTATGGTTTATGAAAATCTAGTGAATGTTGGTGTACAACTTAAACGCTCACGAGATGTAAAACACGTTAACACAAAACAATCGGTAGATTTTACAATTAATACGACTAACTTTAATTTTAACAACCCAAAACAAACCGTCAACACCGTTATACTTCAAAACAACAACTTAAAAACAGCTATTTCAGGGTTGAAGCCTCAATATATTTTGGGAAATGAATTAATTTACCGCTACACTACTGAATCTTCTTTTTGGGGTGGAAATGAATATTTATATTTCGAGACTAAAGATGTAAGGGGGACTAACCTAGGCGTGCAGTTTACCGATTTGGAAGACTTATATCATAGTTATTTATACGCAGACATCAATCGCTACAATAGAGGCTACACTTATAATCCTGATATCAATGGAAATTTTCAAATTACAATTTTGGATCGAGACAATCCTTCAATCGAAGCCGATTATACGGTGGTCCATTTTTCATTACAAAACCCAGAATTAGCAAATGAATCTATTTATGTCTATGGAGCCTTTAATAATTATGCTTTAAACACTTCCAATGAAATGGTTTTTAACCCAGACAGTGGATTTTACGAAAAAGACATAAAACTCAAACAAGGGTTTTATAATTATAAATATGTACTTGTAAATTCTGAAGGAGCCTTGGAAGAAGGAGTGATTAGTGGTGATTTTTATGAAACTGAAAATAATTATAAAGTACTCGTTTACTATAGAGATCTAGGTGCACGCTATGATCGTATTGTAGGCTTTGGAGAAGGCAATTCCATACAAATAGGGAATTAATTCGTTTTTACTATTAATCTTATTCCTGTTTTTATCAAACTGAAAGAACATACAGCTTTTGATAAAATAATTTTTTAGTTTGACTAAATTTACTATTTTTATACACTATGATAGAACAAATTACCAAAGGCATAAAAATTTCAATTGAAACTGAATTTGAAGGAACTTTTTACAAAGATGATTGTATTCATTATGCATTCAGTTATGAAGTCGTTATTGAAAATCAAAGTCCTGAAGTCGCTCAACTGATTGCAAGAAAATGGAATATTATGGAAGCGCTAAATGAAAATGAAATTGTCATTGGAGAAGGTGTTGTGGGCGAAAAACCAGTTCTTATTCCTGGTGAACGTCATACCTACACTTCTGGATGTGTTTTAAAATCCCCATTTGGAACTATGAAAGGTAGTTACTTAATGGTGAACCTTTCTAACTCAAAACAATTCAAGGTAACAATTCCAACTTTTAAATTAAGTGCTTCATTTGCACAAAATTAAACTGCATTTAAATTTAAACCTCAACTATAAAGTGTAATTTTACACACTATCATTACAAATAAATTACTTAAAAAAAATATCATGGGAAAAGGATTTTTTAAAGTTCCAGTTGCAATTAACGAACCTGTTAAATCATACAAACCAGGTTCTCCAGAACGTAAAGAAGTACTCGCTACTTACAAGGAAATGCTAAAAGAAACTCTAGAAGTGCCAATGTATATAAATGGACAATTTATAGCTTCTGGAAACACCCAGACAATGCGTCCTCCACACGATCATCAACATATTTTAGGCTCATATCATACGGCTGAAAAAACACATGTAGAATCCGCCATTTCAACCGCTTTAGAGGCACGAAAATCTTGGTCTCAATTACCATGGGAACAACGAGCAGGAATTTTTCTTCGTGCAGCCGAATTAATCGCAGGACCTTATCGTGCAAAAATAAATGCCTCCACAATGATTGGACAATCAAAAAACGTTTTTCAAGCTGAGATTGATGCGGCTTGCGAATTTGTAGATTTCTTGAGATTCAACGTTCAGTTCATGATCGATATTTATAAGGATCAACCACAAAGCACTAGTGCAGCTTGGAACCGTATCGAATACCGCCCTTTGGAAGGCTTTACCTATGCGGTATCCCCATTTAACTTTACATCCATTGCTGGAAATCTTCCAGCATGTATGGCATTAATGGGGAATGTAGTAGTATGGAAACCGAGTGACAGCCAAGCCTATTCTGCAAAAGTTATTATGGATATTTTTGAAGAAGCCGGTGTCCCTCCAGGTGTAATCAATGTGGTTTTTGGAGATCCCGTTATGATTACAGATACCATTTTGGCTAGTCCCGATTTTTCTGGGCTTCACTTTACAGGGTCAACCCATATATTTAAAGAATTGTGGAAACAAATTGGAACAAATATTCACAACTACAAAAACTATCCACGTATTGTTGGCGAAACAGGTGGTAAGGATTTTATCGTTGCCCATTCTTCAGCAGATCCCAAGCAAGTTGCGACCGGAATGTTGCGGGGGGCTTTTGAATTTCAAGGGCAAAAATGCAGTGCAGCTTCAAGAGCTTACATCCCTCAGAGTTTATGGCCAGAAATTAAAGCCTTTTTAATTTCTGAAATGAAAACATTTAAAATGGGATCGCCTGAAGACCTCACAAATTTTATAACAGCAGTAATTCACGAGGCTTCCTTTGACAAACTTGCAGGATTTATTGATCGTGCAAAAGCAGATGCGGACGCCACTATTCTTGCTGGAGGAAACTACGACAAGAGCAAGGGTTACTTTATTGAACCCACACTTATTGAAACTACCAACCCAAAATATGCCACAATGAGTACCGAATTATTTGGTCCTGTACTAACAGTTTATGTCTATGAAGACGATGCTTTTGAAGCCACTTTAAAACTCGTGGATGAAACCAGCGAATATGCCCTCACAGGTGCGATTTTTTCAACAGATCGATACGCTGCTACTTTAGCTACTAAGCTGCTAGAAAATGCCGCTGGAAACTTTTATGTTAATGACAAACCTTCGGGGGCTGTTGTTGGACAACAACCTTTTGGTGGGGCTCGTGCGTCTGGAACGAATGACAAGGCAGGATCTGCACAGAATTTATTGCGTTGGGTATCACCAAGAATGGTTAAAGAAACCTTTGTAACTCCAACTGACTATCGCTATCCATTTTTAGGAGAATAAATAATCGATTTAAATTAAAAAAGCCACTCAAAGAGTGGCTTTTTTGTGTTAATGCATGAGTGTTATCAAACTAGTTAATCAAATGCTTGAGTTCCTCCAACGTGTACTTCCTGTACGTTGTAAATATCGTAGTGCGGAGAATCGGTATGAGTATCACCAAAGTAATCAACAAAGGTTTTAAGATAAGAATTTCTTACATACATAATAACTTTCAGTTCATTGGTGTCATCAATATTATCAGGTAAATCAAGACCTGTAATGGTTCGTGTAAAAACACCTCCAGCAATTGTATTGGAACTCGGAATGACGTCTCCTAACTGATCCGTGTAAACTTCTCGTAAAACATCTCTATGTACATAATTAGCACCTTGAGAAGACCCTGCCTGAGTTAAATGAGATTGGATTTGTAGTAGTAACTCCGTCTAATTTAAAGGTAGATTGACTGGATAAATCTGTATCTAAATTACTTATAACCGAAAATACAACTTGAGAATCAGTGTTGACTTCGGTAACAGCCGTTGATAAAGTGATGGCTGTAACTGTAGGGTCTGGATCTACAGGATTAGGAGCTGGGGAATCATCGTTACTAGAGCAACTTGAAACCAAAAATCCAAATAGGATAAGTTTTAAAAGAAAAGGAGTTTTAATAATTTTATGTTAAATTAATATTAAAAATATGTGTTTTGTTAACGCAATATTAAGAAAAAAAACGATTAAACTAGTGGATTTTAACAAATTAATGATAAGTTTGTTGAGCATAAAAACAAATATTATGAAAAAATTTATCTGTATTTTAGTACTTAGCTTCAACTTCGCTCTTTTTGCTCAAGAACAATTACCGAGCACCACTCTAAAAACACTTTCAGGGTCAAATACAACTCTCAAAGAAATTGCTGCAGTCGATGATCTCATCGTTGTTTCTCTGTGGGCTACATGGTGTGTCCCTTGTAAAAACGAATTGGATGCTGTAGCTGAAGTTTATGACGATTGGGTTTCGGAAACCGGTGTGAAGTATTATGCGGTTTCTATTGATGATTCCAGAACTGCCAAAAGGGTGAAACCAATGATCAATGGCAAAGGTTGGGAGTTTGAAATTTTATTAGACGAAAACAGTGACTTAAAACGGGCGTTTGGTGTGAGTACGGTTCCCTTCACTATTATTATTAAATCGGGTGAAATTGTTTACAAACACACTGGATATACACCAGGATATGAAGACGAACTCTACGATATGATCGTAGCGTTAAAAGGCTAGACCTTTTGTAGTTTTACATCATACAATCAAAACCGAGAGAGGTGCAATAGTACTTCTCAATTACTATTTTACTCAAAAAAATTAAAGCACATTAATAATGAATAAACTAATCCTCGCAGTCCTTGTTTTTTTTACCTCAGTAGCAGTACATTCACAAAAAACAGATGAAAAAATCAGTTTTGACAAAATAAAAGAACGCCTCAATGTTGGTTTTGAATCTAATTCACAATGGTATTTGAATGATGACAAAACTGGCGACTTTGATGAAGATGAAAAATTAAGAGCAAATAGTTATTTAAGAATCGATTATCAAATTTCAGAACGTTTTTCTAGCGGTTTTCAATTAGAAAGTTATATGCCAGAACCCTTATTGAATTACAGTAGATTGTTTGATAAAGAGATTGGCTTAGGAACATTCTATCTTAACTATAGGACTAAAAAATTAGACCTTACCCTTGGGTATTACTATGCTCAGTTTGGAAGTGGGCTTATTTTACGTGCTTGGGAGGACCGGGCTCTTGGAGCAAACAATGCTCTTAGAGGTGGTAAAATTGTTTACGACCCAACAAGTTATTTAAGATTGACAGCACTTTATGGCAAGCAACGCAAAGGGTTTGAGGTATCAGATTCCAATATTTTTGGGTTTGAAACTCAATTTGACATTGCGGATGCACTTCAAATAGAGCGTCTGAATACCTTGCAACTTGGATTAAGTTATGTAGGAAAACAAGAAGATTACTCTAACGAAACTCCCAATCCTAATGCTACAGTTAAAATTCCTGAAATGGTGAATGCTTTTGGAGCACAGCTTGATTTAGAATATAAAAACATATACACAAATTTTGAATTCATATATAAGACTGAAAATGCACGACTCAATAACTTCATCCCAAATATAGTGTCATTTTCAGAAAAAGCATTATTTAATGGAAATGCCATCACATGGAATATTGGGTATTCTCAAAAAGGATTTGGAATTGGATCCACATTTAGAAGACTTGAAAATATGCGTTTTTTCTCAGAAAAAAGTGCTTTAAACCTTAACAACAATCCAACAAATCAGATGAGTCTAAACTACATACCTGCACTTACAAAACAACACGACTATACACTCGCTAATATTTATTTATATCAATCGCAACCAGGCTTAGTAATCGAAAATTATGAATTTCCATTAGTCAAATCTGGTGAAATTGGAGAGTCTTTAGATCTATTTTATAACATTAAAAAAGGAACTCTTTTGGGGGGAAAATATGGTACAAAACTGAGTTTAAATTGGTCGTATTGGGCAAATTTAAAATCAAACTACACCGACCCTTCTGGAACTCCTTATTTTGTTGGAGATGATTTAACTTACGAAACAGAATTATTGAATTTTGACAATAAGTTGTACTCTGAAATTAATGCAGAACTACGAAAAAAATGGACACCAAAATTAAAATCAATTTTCACCTATATTAACTTTAGTTATAATCAAGGATTTTTAGAATCTAAAGGAGCAGATAGTTTTGTAAATGCTTGGATTGGAATTGCAGAAAGCACTT
>CALKHF010000068.1 GCA_938092255.1 uncultured Flavobacteriales bacterium
TCAGTTGCATCAAATTCAGTATTTAAATCAAATTCATCGACCTTGAAACCTGCTTTTTCAAGGTAAGAAGGGTAATCTTTACCGAACAAACGCACATGATCTTTCTGCCAGAAATGTTTTTCTCGTTCTTCAGGATTTGTAATCGACTTGTCTTCATAGGTTTCTGTTCGACTCATGTCTTGTGGAACCTGCATAATGGCCCAACCTCCTGATTTCATAACACGATTAAGCTCGGACATACAACGAATAGGGTCATCTACGTGCTCCATGACATGATTGCAAAAAACCACATCATACTGATTGTCTTCCAAGGGTATATCGTGCAAATCAAAATGAATGTCTGCAATTGGAGAAACCAAATCCGCAGTAGTATAATCCAAGTTGTTTTGTTTTTTAAAATGAGGTAAAAAACACTGCTCAGGAGCAATATGTAAGACCTTAAGAGAATTCGCCGAAAAAAAATCTGTTTTCCTCGTCAAATAAAGCCACATTAAGCGGTGTCGCTCAAGCGTTAGGTCATAAGGGCAAAGCACATTTTCGCGGTGAGCTACATTCGACCCATAGGATAAAAACTTTGAAAAAGATTTTTCACAAACTGGACATTCTACCTTATTTCCTCGATATAAAACAGGTGCGAAAAACTTAAAAACATAGCTTAGCCGAATTAATAGAGGGCGGGGCAGTTTGTTCAATAAAAACTTATAGATTCTTTTCACAATATCAAAGTTACAACAAAAGGAAAAGTAATTGTGTATTTTTGTTTAAACCATCTGATATGAAATCACTTTTCTTATTTTGTCTAACCCTCTTCATAAGCCCTCTCATTATGGCTCAAAAACCAATTGCCAATAAAATTCCGAAAGAACTCATTTCGAACAAGCACAAAAGAATTGACAATTACTATTGGATGAATCAAAGGGATTCTGCTGATGTTCTAGAATACATCAAGCAGGAAAACGAATATTGTGAAAACTACTTCAAAACCTTAAATCCGATGGTTAAGGAATTGATGGAAGAATTTGATCAAAGAATAGACCCAAATGAGCAAGGGTCTCCGTTTTACTTTAACAAAAAATTATATCAGGTCAAAAGTGAAAAGGGACTGGAATATCAAAAAATATTTCTGAAAGAAGGAGAAAAAGAAATTCTTTACTTTGATCAAAATGAAAGAGCGAAGGGGAAAGAATATTACGATCTAGCCGATTGGGAGCCCTCTCCTGATAATAAATTACTGGCCGTTTCAGAAGACAATGTGGGTCGGCGAAAAAACACCATCTCCATTCGTAAAAACAAAAACGGGAACTATCTAAAGGACCGAATTGAAGATTCAAATGGCGATATTCTCTGGTCCAATGACAATAAAGCAATTTATTACATTAAAAAAGACGAACAAACGCTTCGTGAATTTCAAGTTTACCGACACATTATTGGGGAAAAGTCGAGTGAAGACGATCTTATTTATCAAGAAGATGATGAGAAGTTTAGCGTATCTTTCTACAAAAGTAAAACAGGGAAATACATATTTATTGCAAGCTACAGTTCAATGACTTCAGAAGTTCTATGGTTGGACGCCGCGGATTCTCGAGCTAAAGCTAATGTTTTTATTCCCAGAAAATTCAACCACATTTATGAAGTTGATCATCACGAGAATGGGTTTTATATTATAAGTAATATGAATGCCCCTAATAATAAAATTCTTTTTACAAGAAGCTTTCCAAAAAGCATTTTTCAATGCGAGGTGTTTCAAGAAACCAATGATAACATACTGATTGAAGGGCTTGAAATATTTAAAGAATTCCTGGTCATTACAGAAAGAATTAACGGCCTAAAAAAGATGAAGCTTTACCCTTTTGAATCAAGGGAAGAAAAGTATATCGAATTTAACGAGGAGACTTATTATCTTGGCTTAGGTGTTAATGATGATTACAATACCAATACATTATTCTATTCATACAACTCGCTGACAACACCCTCTAGTATATTCGAATACGATATGATGTCTGGTGAACAAGCTCTTTGGCATCAGAAAAAAGTTCTTGACCCTTCTTTTTCCAGTGATAATTACGAATCTAAAAGAATTTGGGCAAGAGCAAATGACGGTACTCAAATCCCAATTTCTATTGTGTATAAAAAAGGAACTAAACTGAGTGAAGCTCCTTGCCTTTTGTACGGCTATGGATCATATGGGTACACCATTCCTGATTATTTTAGCGCTACCCGTTTGAGTCTTTTGGACAGAGGCTTTGTCTTCGCTACGGCACACATTCGAGGTGGAAAATACATGGGTGAAGAATGGTACCAAAACGGAAAATTTTTAAAGAAAATCAATACGTTTACTGATTTTATAAATGCCGCAGAATACATGGGGCATATGGGGTACTGTGACCCAAATAAAATTTATGCAAATGGAGGTAGTGCCGGGGGGCTTTTAATGGGTGCCGTTTCTAATATGGCCCCATATCTTTGGAGGGGCATAGTATCTCAGGTCCCATTTGTTGATGTCCTCACGACCATGCTCGACGAGAGTATTCCATTAACGACCTCGGAATTTGAAGAATGGGGAAATCCCGCAGAAGAAGAGTATTATTACTATTTATTGAAATACTCCCCATATGACAATATTAAAAACATTTCGTATCCAGCCATGTATATCACAACGGCCTATCATGATTCTCAGGTTCAATATTGGGAACCCTTAAAATATGTAGCAAAAATGAGGGAATATAAAACAGATAAGAATCCATTTATTTTCGACTGTAATATGAATGCAGGGCATGGAGGCGGATCCGGAAGAACTTCAGAAAGAAAAGAAAGAGCAAAGGTGTATGCATTTATTTTGGGATTGGAAAATAGCATTAAGTAGTCTTTTTCTAGTATCGGCTTCAAATCTATCCGCACAGGATAACCACTCTGCTATAGAAAACTTTAAAGACAAAAAAGTAATTTATACTGACCTTGGTTTCAATGCTTCTCCATTCAGGATTAAATACCCATATACAGAGGAAACAAACGTGCTCAAATTCAAGAATAATTTCAAAACCACAATGGGCGTTGGTTTTGCCTACAAATGGTTTCATTTGAGAATTGCTTTTCCAATGTTTGGATTTGTTAAACCTATTGATCGTTGGGGGGAATCGCAGCAATTCCAAGTCGGATTGAACTTTTCGTTAAAAAAACTCTTTTTTGATGTTGATCTTAAGACCGTTCGCGGATACGCATTGCAAAATTATGGAGACATCGATACATCCTTCAATAATTCAATCACAAATCATCGCATTACAGAGTCCCTCGGCGTTACAAATTTAAGTTTTAACGCTTGGTACTTTCACAACGAGGCATTCAAAATGTCTGCTCTTCGGGGAAAACAAGCCCATTACAATGAAGCGGTCCAAACTTGGTATTTAAAAAGTACGTTGAATGGCTTTGGTGTTGAGAATGATGGTAAAAGTTTAATTCCACCTTTTCTAATCGACAATACTTCAACCAAAACTGAAGCATCGATATATTCAGCCGTTGATTTCGGTATTATCCCAGGATACGCATATGTTACCACATATAAAAACTGGCAAATTTCAGGTTGGCTGGGATTGGGAGCGGTAATACAATCTAAATTTTACAGACAAAATAGCACATCAAGAGGTTTTCTTGGGCTTGCACCAAGGTACGATCTTCGCTTTATTGGTGGATACACAGATGATAAATATTTTGTATTTCTTGAAACTGAATTTGACAACAAATCTGTTGGATTCAATGAGCTCAAATACAGACAATACTTTTACAGTATTCGATTAAGTGCAGGAGTTAGGTTTGGCAAGCCCAAAAGTGCTTAAAGCTCAATCTTCACAGTTGAACTGAGACCTTCATTTAAAAGCTTAATGAAATACTTTCCCTTTTTAAATTCCGAGACATCAAACAGGTTTTGGGTTTCTGACAATTCTATTTCCTTTAATTTTTCGTTATTCAAATTGCATAAAATAACAGTTACTGGTGATTTGAAAACTCCGTTTTTTTCAATCAATAATTGACCCTTAGATTCTTGTAAAAGTGAAACATAACCCAAATGTTTTTTAAATTTCTTTTTGTTGAAGATTAAACCCACCGGTCTTTTCAGCTTTGCATTCGAGAACTCCTGAGAATTTTTATCGATTATGGCATTTTCGATGTGCTCTGGACGAACAATTTCCTTTTGCTCTGTTCTGAGAAGCTGATCCCCTTCGGGTTTCCATACCCGCATGTAATCAATTATAAATTCATTCGGAAAAACAGTGTTTTTGTCCGGCCCTGGAGAGAATGGTCCTTTATCTTGGGCTACAGATATATTTGCAATTAGATTCATGCTTGTTCCAAAATCACCATTGTATTCCGCGATGGCTTGACCATTCAAATAAATAATGAGCTTACCAGGAGTCCACAAACCAGAATATACCACATATTTATCAGTGATTTTTTCTGAGGCCTTAATCCACCCACCCCAATTCTTCTTGATTCCGATCCAGTTTTTCACTTTGTCGCAATCATCAGGACAATGAATATCAACATGAAGATGTTTTGTTTTTTCACCTTTCATTTCCATGAAATCTATTTCATCATTCGGGTTGCCTCCATACAACCAAAAGCCCGGCCACAACCCTTTCCCCGAAGGTGCCAAAGCACGACACTCAAAATATCCATATTTGAACTGTTTCTTGCTCCAAAGTGCAGAAATCAAATGTTTCAATTGAACTTCGTTGCCGTTCCTAACCTCCACATTGTATTTCTCGATGGCCTTTTCATCCAACATCCATTTGGGGAATTTTCTCCATTCGCTTGTAGTATCTATTTTGAGCTTCACAAATCCATTTGACGGCTCGACCATCTCTTTTGCGGCATATATGCCTACATCAAGAGAAAGACCTCCCCAGGGGTAATTTTGATGCCATAAGTCTTTGTTGATTTCACTTCCATTGAATTCATCACCAAAAAAATAATTCCATTGCTTAATGGTATCACTTTCCACCTGCCATAAAACAGGTTGAACTTGTCCGAATGTCATTGAATACAAAAAGATAAAAAAGACCGTTGCTCTCATTATTGCTTGATAAAGATGTTTTTGGGTTCTGTAAAAAACTTGAGGGCTTCCCACCCCCCCTCTCTTCCCACGCCGGAAGCTTTTACTCCACCAAATGGAGTTCTAAGATCTCTCACCAACCAAGAATT
>CALKHF010000069.1 GCA_938092255.1 uncultured Flavobacteriales bacterium
AACTTGAGTTTTCTAATTCACGACAATAAGAGCACATCTTATGAGAACATCGACTTTCAAACGTTCTTTAGTACGAATAACCCGCAAGAAATGCGATTCTCAAGTGTCTTGAGAGCGAATGCTACATTCCCTATTATTATGCCTATGATGGGGATGCCAACTGTTCCAGAGATTCAATTAATGGATTCTGGAATTCGAGATAACTATGGAGGCAAAGTAACTGTCGACTATCTTTTTGCTCTTAGTGAATGGATAAAGAACAACACCTCAGGCGTTGTCATAATAGAAGTCAGAGATACCAAAAGAATCATGCAAAACGAACATTACAAACAGGTTTCTTTATTAGACAAAATATTATTGCCCTTTGGAAATGTATACAATAACTTCACGAGAACACAGGATCTTGATCAAGAACAACTTATGAAGATGTGTAGCGAAAGCTTCACGTTTCCATTTGAAAAAATAACATTCAATCTGCGAGAGGACTACAATGATCGCATCTCGTTATCTTGGCACCTAACCAAACGAGAAAAACAAAAAATAAGTTTGGCCTTTGGAAGTACTGAAAATCAAATGGCGCTAGACCGGCTTGAGTCGGCCTTGAAACCAAAAATAAAAAAGGAGACCGAAGTCTCCTTTTAATCATTAACCTGTAGCAAAGTTAATTTAGATTCACCTCCTTAAACGCAACTAACCCCAAAGGGTTTCAATTTGAATTAACAATTGTTCATTGAAAAACAATTTAGCATTGATTGTAAGTAAGTGAACACATAGATATATTTGTTTTATGGGTAATCACAGTCCATCTATAAAAGCTTTAGTCAAATTAATTGACGATCCCGATGAGGATATTTTTCTCCATGTTCGCGATGAGCTAATCAAATGCGGGAGTAGGGCAATTCCTTACTTAGAGAAATCTTGGGAAGATGATTATTATGGCCTTGTATTTCAGAGCAGAATTGAAAACGTCATTCATGATATTCAATTTGAAGACATAAAAATTGCACTTGAAAAGTGGAACGAATGTGCAGAAAAAGATCTTCTCGAGGGAGCAATAATCGTTGCAAGGTATCAATACCCTGGACTTAATGAAACTGAAATAAGAGATTACATTCAAAGCTTGAGAAGAGACATTTGGCTTGAATTAAATGATCACCTTACTGCTTATGAGCAAGTGAACGTTTTTAATCGAATCTTTTTTAAAGAACACAAACTGCATGGCGATAGCAAGAACTATCATTCTCCCATCAATTCCTATATCAATACAGTAATCGAAAGTAAAAAGGGAAATCCATTAAGTATTTGTTTAATCTACAGTATAATTGCACAATCACTAGATCTTCCAATTTACGGAGTGAATCTTCCTAATCATTTTGTATTGGCCTATATAGATGAAAAAGGTTCTGGAGCTATGATTAATGAGCAAAATGAATACGGCGTTCTATTTTACATCAATGCCTTCTCCAATGGTGTTATATTCAACACCAATGAAATCAAACAATTTTTAGATGAGCTTAAATTTGATCACCGTCGAGAGTTTTTTGAGCCCTGCTCAAATTCCGCAATCATCAAAAGAATGCTTACCAATTTAATCTCTTCTTTTCAAAAGGTTGGAAATGAAGAAAAAGTGGACGAATTAAAAATATTGCGAAACATCATCGTCGGTATTTAAGCTCAATTTTATTGGATTCTTATCTTTGCTTTATGAATTATAATTTCACATCGCAAGAGCGTTTTATACGATACGCCAAAATTGACACAACCGCTGACCCTGAATCGGATACTTTCCCCTCTTCTGCCAAACAAAAAAACTTAGGAAAAATATTAGTAAACGAGCTTAATGAGCTTGGAGTTCAGGATGTTGAAATGGATAAATACGGCTATGTATTTGGTACCATTCCCTCAAATTCAGACAAAGAAAACATTCCAACAATTTGTTTTTGCTCGCATATGGATACTGCTCCTGATTGCAGTGGAACCAATGTAAAACCAATTGTGCATCATAATTATCAAGGAGAGCCAATTGTTCTTCCAGATGACAAGACTCAGGTGATTGAAACCAATAAACATCCTTATCTGCTTAAGAAAATTGGAGATGACATTATTACAGCCAGCGGAGAAACACTATTGGGTGCAGATGATAAAGCAGGTATTGCCATTATTATGGACTTCGTTCAGCATTTAAAAGAAAATGAAGACATCATTCACGGGCCCGTCAAAATATTGTTTACTCCAGACGAAGAAATCGGAAAGGGTGTAGACTTTCTAGATATGGACAAATTAAATGCCGATTTCGGGTACACTCTAGATGGAGGCCCAGTAGGATCAATTGAAGATGAATCATTTTCAGCAGATGGGCTTAAGCTCATCATTAATGGTGTAAGTGCGCATCCAGGCTATGCAAAAAACAAAATGATTAATGCCATTAAAATAGCTTCACAGCTAATCAACTCTCTTCCCAAAGACTGCATGACTCCCGAAACGACGGAGAAAAGAGAGGGTTTTATTCACCCAATGTCGATTACAGGAGGTTTAGAGCAAGCAGAAGTAGATTTCATTATAAGAGACCATAAGACATCAAAACTTGCAGAATACGAAATCCTCATTGAAGAAACAATAAAATCAATTTCCGAGGCAAATCCGGGCGTCACTTATCATATAGAAGTAACTGAGCAATACCGAAATATGAAAGAAATCTTAAATGACTTTCCTCAAGTTACGGCTTATGCGGAAGAAGCAATGAAAAATGTGGGCATTGAACCTTATTGTGATTTAATTAGAGGGGGTACAGATGGATCCAGACTCTCATTCATGGGTATGCCTTGTCCAAATTTATTCACAGGAGAAATGGCAATTCACTCTAAGCACGAGTACGTTGTTGTTCAAGACATGCAAAAGTCAGTTAAAACGATAATAGAACTGATTCAAATCTGGGAAAAAAGACATGAGTCATAAGCTGATTATTAAAGAAATAAAAAACAAAAACTTTCAACCCATATATTTTTTACATGGTGAGGAACCCTATTTTATTGATGCGATAAGTGATGCGATTATAGCCAATTGTCTTGAAGAACATGAAAAGAGTTTCAACCAAAGTATTTTATACGGCAAAAGCGCAGACCCCAAAATGCTCATTAATGAGCTAAAATCATTTCCCATGGGAAGTGAAAAAAGATTAGTGGTTTTAAAGGAGGCCCAATATTTTAATAAAATAGAAGACCTCTGTACTTATCTTGACAACCCAAATCCATCAACAGTATTCGTATTGTGTTACAAATACAAAAAATATGATCTTAGGAAGAAATCACTGAAACTCAGTACCAAAAATGGCCTTGCCTTCCATTCTCAAAAGGTTAAAGAATATCAACTAAATGAATGGATTCAAAATCATATACGAAGTGCAGGCTATTCCATTTCTTCTAAGGGCACAATGCTGATTAATGAGTCTATCGGAAATGATCTTGGACGAATTGTTAATGAAATTGAAAAGCTCGGTATTGTCATTGATAAAGGAACACAGATTACAGAGGAGCATATCGAGGAAAATATTGGTGTTTCTAAAGACTATAATGTATATGAATTAACAAATGCTGTTTCCGCATTGGAACTAAATAAGGCCTACAAGATTATTAATTATTTTGAATCAAATCCAAAAGCCGCATCATTGGTACAGGTTGTTTCTTCTTTATTTACTTTTTATACTCAAATCCTTAAAATACATTTTCTGAAACAAGGATCGAGAGAGGCCATCGCAAAAACACTGCGGGTACATCCTTTTGCTGCAGGTGAGCTTATGAAAGCTAAAAACAGGTATAGTCCTAAGAAAATTGCAAAAAATATGGAAATCCTTCAAGAATTCGATTTGAAATCAAAAGGATATGGAAACACGAGCTCAACACCATCTGATTTAATGAAAGAACTCGTATTTAAATTGGTAAATCCATGATTTTTTACGCTCCGGAATGTACCTTTGATCATAATACCTTCATACTTTCAGAGGTAGAATCAAAACACTGTATAAGGGTCCTAAGAAACAAAATCGGTAGTCAAATTGAAATTATTAATGGTCATGGAGGACAATTTCTGTGTGAAATCACAAATGATCATCACAAAAAATGTGAAGTCAAAATAATTAACAAGACTCAACATTCATTGAAGCAACATGAAACTCACATTGCAATGGCGATTCCAAAGAGCAGCGACCGTCTTGAATGGTTTATGGAGAAAGCTACTGAAATAGGAATAAACAGATTGTCTTTAATAAATTGCGAACACAGTGAACGTAGAAATTTAAATCATTCGCGACTAACCAAAATCACTGTTTCTGCACTTAAACAGTCGAAAAGATTTCACCTACCCATTATAGAAAAACCCATTAATTTCAATGATTTCATTAATAAATATCCCAAAGGCTATATTGGTCATTGTAATCTTGACAACAAAATATTAGGTAAAGAAATGAACCAGCTGATTCCGTTTCTTATTGGTCCTGAAGGAGATTTTTCAAATAAAGAAATTCAAAGAGCAAAAGCTTCGGGTTACATTGCAGTTGACTTAAGCAAAAATAGATTAAGAACAGAAACAGCCGCTTTAAGTGCGGTTTTCTATTTGTCTGATATTTTTGTGTAGATATAAGTCTTAAATGTGTAGTTGTGTTTATCATCGAGTTCTTGACTCATTATTTCTTCTTGATTCCAAGATGATTTGTCAAAACTCGGGAAAAATGTGTCTGCGTTAAATACACCATTAACATTGGTAATATACATTTTATCTAAGCCCTCTATATTCATGGCAATTTTATAGATTTCCCCTCCCCCAATAATAAAGATTTCCCTATCATCATTTACAAAATGATTTAAGGCTTCATCAAGTGTATGAAAAACCAGACAATTTGGAGCATTAAACAATTTGTTTCGCGTAATAATTACATTTTGTCTATTGGAAAGTGGACGATATTTTTCTGGAATAGAATCGTAATTTTTTCGTCCCATTATGACTACTTGATTTTCTGTTGTCGACTTAAAAAACCTCATGTCTCTTGGGAGATGCCACATTAAATCGTTGTTTTTTCCAATTCCATGATTATTGTCCATGGCAACTATCAATGAAAATCCAATCATATCGCAACTGCTCCCTTAATATGTGGATGAGGATCATAATTAAGAAGCTCAAAGTCCTCGTATTTAAATTCTAAAAGATCTTTCACCTCTGGATTGATTTTCATGATTGGTAATTTCCTGGGATCTCTACTTATCTGCAATTCTGCCTGCTCTAAATGATTTAAATACAAATGAGCATCACCCAATGTATGTACAAAATCACCAAGTTTGAGGTTACATACCTGAGCAACCATCATCGTTAAAAGCGCATAAGAAGCAATATTAAATGGAACGCCCAAAAAGGTATCTGCACTTCTTTGGTACAATTGGCAGCTCAGCTTATTGTCTGCTACGTAAAACTGAAAGAATGCGTGACAAGGTGGCAGCGCCATGTTTTTAATTTCTCCAACATTCCATGCCGAAACAATAATTCTTCTCGAATCAGGCGTTTCTTTTATTTGTTGAATAATCTGTTTTATTTGATCGATTGTATCCCCATTCCTGGTTGGCCAACTTCTCCACTGAGAACCGTAAACAGGCCCTAAATTTCCATCTGGATCGGCCCATTCATCCCAAATAGAAACCTTATTCTCTTTGAGATACTTTATATTGGTGTCTCCTTTTAAGAACCACAACAATTCGTGAATAATCGATCTCAGATGAAGCTTTTTAGTGGTTACGCAAGGAAAACCCTCATTTAAATCATACCTCATCTGGTAACCGAAAACAGATAAGGTTCCGGTTCCGGTTCGATCTTCTTTTTTGGTTCCGTTTTCAAGAATATGCTCGATTAATTCATGGTACTGTTTCATACTTCAAAAATAGAATTAAATCGTCTTTACATGACAATAATAATAAAGGATTTTTTAACAAGTTAATAACCATTTAAAGACAAATAAATATGTTAATTTTAATTTCATGAAACTGATCATTATCACGTTTTTTATTGCTTTCGGTGTTTGCGCATCGGCACAAGTCAAGAAAAGGGACCAGGGTGTTTATAAAGGCATTATCTCTAGCTATGAAATCAATACGGGTCAAAAGCTTATTGAAGTAGATTCAAGCGAGATCTTTATTAAGCTTGAAAAGTCCAATTTTGCGATAAAAATTGATACTGTTGAGTACAAAGGTTCTTACGAAGTAGAAAAAAGGGAAAAACGAAACTACGTATTAAAAGTAAAAACAGATTACTCTGATATAACAGAGGAAATCATTCTTTTCGGAAAAGATAAATTCATGAAAAGAAAAGGGATTTTTCCTCAGCCTGATGCTCACCTGATTAAACTTAAGAAAAAGGCAGCTTTATGGTAAATGTACTTCCTTTATTAAGAGTGCTTTGAACAAGGATGTTGCCCTGATGAGACTCAACAATAAGCTTTACATAATATAGTCCTAATCCATAGCCCTTAACATCGTGTATGTTTCCTGTTGGAACGCGATAAAACTTATCGAAAATTGACTTTACATGCTCCTTTTTTATGCCAATCCCCTGGTCTTTAAAATTAATAATCAATTCCTTATCGCTCCTATGAGTAGAAATTGTAACATTTGTGTTTTCTCCACTATACTTCAATGCATTGTCAGTTAAATTGTGAATGACATTCGTTATATGCACTGGGTCAGCTAAAATTTCATGACTCCCTTCCCCTATTTCAAGTAGAATCTCAGATCCTTCTTTGTTTTCTATAAGTTTGAAATTCTCACTAAGTTGGACTAAAATTTCTTCGATATTGATTTTTTCTCTATTCAGGACCAATTTATCCTTATCAAGTTTTGCAACATTTAATACACGTTCAACCTGATGCTCAAGACGTTTGTTTTCATCATAAATAATTCCAGCATAGCGTTTTATTTTATTAAAATCATCACCATTCCTCATACGCATCAACATTTCACTTGACAAAGAAATCGTGGAAATAGGTGTCTTTAACTCATGCGTCATATTATTTATAAAGTCATTTTTAACTTCTGATAATTTCTTCTGACGAAAGATAATCACCAAACTATAGGCGAAAAAAACCATTACAAGCAATATAATTACACCAATATATATCCAAGGTGAAATAAACTGAACGGGTTGGATGGATTTTGCCTCTACATTCGGAAAGAACACGGTGAAATAATGCCCATCATTTTTTATAAATAGATTTTCCGAAGTAATACCGGCATCATCAAGTGATATGGGTTCATACGATGATTCTTTGGTGTACTTGATTAAATTTCCGTAAACGATTGAATCTGTAAAACAATCATAAATGCCATAGACAAAATCTTGATTTATGTTCTGTTCATAGAACGATTTCTTAAGCAAAGTTTCAAGATAATATGGTTGTAACTCCTCATTAATATCGACCTTAAATCGATTGGTTCTGATCTGCTTCACAGCACCGTAAAGATCTGAACTGTCAGAGAAATTGGTGTTTATCTTTTCCAAAACATTTCGTAAAGCCACATGACTTTGTTCTGAAAATTCTTTGAGGTTTAAGCTATCTTCCTTTTTCTGAATAGCAATATTCTTCACCTGCAATTCCATTGTCTTTCGGACCCAAACACCTTGAATGATCATGATGCCCGCCATAGAAATAACGCCAAGTAATATTAATGTATTTAAGGAATAACGATTCATTCAATTAAATCTTATCCCGTAAAGATATCAAATTGTCGTTTAGAAGCCTTGAACTCCGTTTACAGTTGTATACTTAAGAACATTTTTTTTCTCGGGATGAATTCGGGCAAATGCGGATTGAACCGCCAATGTCCCCTCATGAAAACCACAAAGAATTAATTTCAATTTGTTCTTGTAGGTATTCACATCTCCTATGGCATATATCCCTGGAATATTTGTTGAATAATCTTCTGGGTCTACGGTAATCGCATTCTTTTCTATCTCCAATCCCCAGTTTCCGATTGGACCTAACGATGGTTTCAATCCAAAAAGAGGAATGAAATGATCCGTTTCCTCCAAGATTTCCCCTGTTTTCTGATGTGTGATTTGAATTTTCTCTAGTTTCTTATCACCAACTAGACCTGTTACTTCTGCCTCTGTTACAAGTTTAATATCACCCTTTTCTGCCAGATCAATTGCCTTCTGAACAGAATCCAAATGACCTCTGAAAGAACTACTTCGATGTACAAGGACCACCTCTTTGGCAATCTTCTTTTCAGCCAAGAAAATGGACCAATCAAGTGCAGAATCTCCCCCTCCCGCTATAACGCACTTTTTACCTCTGTACATTTCTGGGTCTTTGATGATGTATTCAACACCACAATCCTCGAAATCCGTAATATTCTGAATAGGCGGTTTTCTTGGCTCAAAAACACCCAAACCACCAGCTATAACTACAATTGGAGCAGCATGTTTTGTGCCTTTTATGGTAGTAACAACAAATGAACCATCCTCTTGCTTTTCAATTTCTGTAGCTGCTTCTCCTAGAGTAAAACCAGGTTTAAATGGTTCCGCTTGTGCCATTAAATTATCTATCAATTCTCCTGCCAAAATAGAAGGGAAACCCGGAATATCGTATATGGGCTTTTTGGGATAAATTTCGGCACACTGACCACCAGGAATGGGCAAAGAATCAATTAAGTGACACTTCAGCTTTAATAATCCCGCCTCAAAAACGGTAAACAAGCCAACTGGCCCTGCTCCGATTATAATAATATCTGTTTTTATCATTTTATCTATTCAAAAGTCCTGCAAAATTAATGAATTCTAATCATCAATCCGAGAAGAATTATTGATTAAACCAATGGCATTTTAAAATGTTGGATGTTCTGGCTCATTTTCTAAGATATTTTCGATTCTTTCCATAACACCCGCATCCATTTGATCAATCACTTCGATTGATTTCATGTTTTCTTTAAGTTGACTCATTTTAGAGGCCCCTAAAATCACTGTAGAAACGTTCTCGTTTTTTAAGCACCATGCCAAACTCATTAGGGGTAAGCTCATGCCTAATTCTCTAGCAAGTTCATTTAGTGCAGTGACTTTCGACAATTTTTCTTCTGTCAAATTTTTCTCCTTGAGCCATTCCAAGCCCTCTACACCTAACCGGGTTCCCTTAGGGAATTTCTTTAAATATTTATCAGTCAAAACCCCACTCGCTAATGGAGACCAAATGGTTGTTCCAAGCCCGACTGATTTATAAATTTGAGCAAATTCAACTTCAACTTTTTTACGTGCAAACATATTGTACTCAGGCTGCTCGACAACTGGTCCAATAAGGTGATTTTGCTTGGCAAAAAGGTGTGCCTCCATTATTTCTTGAGCACTCCATTCAGAAGTCCCCCAGTAGAGAATCTTTCCTTGCATGATCAACTGGTGCATCGCCCAAACTGTTTCCTCAATTGGAGTGGATTTGTCAGGACGGTGACAGAAATAAAGGTCCAAATACTCGACTTGAAGTCTTTTTATCGCTTGGTGACAAGCCTCAAAAACATGTTTTCGATTCAATCCTTTTTGAGTTGGCCATTGGCCTCCAGTACCAAAAAAAACTTTACTACTTACGATAAAACTATCTCTTGACCAGCCACTTTTATTCAGGATTTTCCCCATCACCTTTTCACTCTTCCCTCTTGCATATATTTCAGCATTATCGAAGAAGTTTACCCCGTTTTCATAGGCATAATGCATTAGTTTTTCAGATACCTTGTCGTCTATTAATTTTCCAAAAGTCAACCAAGAACCTAGGGACAACCTGCTTACTTTTAGACCTGATTTTCCAAGATTTTTATATTCCATAATTTGTGTGTTTTTAATATTTTATCGAATCACTCTTAAGGTTTTTCTTTTTTGATAGTTTTTAATTACGCCATTAGCAATCACTACTAAAATGATTAAGAGGGAACCAATGTAAAAATTAGAGCCAAGCTGTTCGTGTTCCTTAAGAATGAAAATAGCGAGTATAATGGTATAAACGGGTTCAAGGTTTATGCTCAGTGAAACCGTAAAAGCTCCTAGTTTTTTAACAATATCAATAGTGACAAGAAAAGCAAAAGAAGTACAAACTACCGCTAAAAACAATAACCAATATACATCTGACATAGTCATAGAAAACATGGATTTATTGATGTTGTTGGTCATGGCTAAATAAATCGTTAAACCGAAAAAACCAATAGCCAACTCATACATACTTATATGGGTTGATGGCACATCCTCAACCAATTTCGCATTGCTTACGGCGAAAAATCCTGCAAGAAAAGCAGAGATTAAACCCATTAAAACTGCCCAATATTCTTGGCTGGAAAAGTCGCCTGAAACAAAATAGATTCCTGCAACTACAATCAACCCTAGAGAAAACTCTACCCATGAAAACCTTTTTTTCATTATAAGTGGTTCAAGCCAAGCGACATGCAATGTTGTCGTAGACAAGCAAAGAATTCCTAAGGATGCTGTCGACCATTGAATAGAGGTGTAGAAAGTGACCCAATGCGCTGCAACAACTAAGCCCACTAAGGCTATTTTACCAAAATGTTTTTTATCAATGGATAATTTCGATTTTACGAATAAGAGATACAAAAAGATGACAAAAGATGCGATTCCTACCCTATACCAAACAATGTAAAGGGCGTCCAGGTGAATCAGCTTTCCTAAAATACCCGTGAAACCCCAAAGGAAAATAATAAAGTGTAAAAGAAAATGGTACTTATACTTAGAAAACACCAGCTATTTCATTTTTTCCCACTGCGCGATTGATTTCTCATTCATACGCACATAGTCATCGTTGCCCTTAGATTTTGCCATTTCGATAGAAATTTTAGCCGTTTCAATCGCTTTGGCATAATCACCATTCCAAGCTAAAATTTCGGCTTGAAGTTTTGTATACCAATAGGCGGTTGAACCTCTCATTTCAACCGCTGCATTTATCCATTCCAATGCTTTCTCTTTGTCGAGTTCTTTTGTAAAATAGTACTTTGCAGAGCTATAGTAATCGTTGGCAGATGGTCCTCCCATGACTTTTGAAATGCTCTTCTCAACTTTTGCCCTTGTATCAATTCTGAAAGGCATTTCAACTTTCACTCGATCCCAACTTATGGATAGAACAGCGCCATCCGTTTTAATCTTGTCAATTGAGATACTTAAGGTTTCTATGCTATTTTTTAGCGATTCTATTTCTGGATTGAGCGACATTACAACCTTGGAATCATCCCACTCATCTGGTGTTCCCCAATTAGAATATTCAGCATAAAACACAACATTCCAATTTTGTTTTTGGGGCTTCGCAAAAATGGCATACGTACCTTTCTTTAAGGTGTCTTTACCAAAATACAAATCATCAGAAGTTGTAAACGTCGAATTTTTATTTGCACCTAATCTCCACATTTGATTGTAAGCTACAACGTTCCCAAATACCTGTCGTCCTCTTTTGGATGGACGAGAATAAGTAATTTCAAGTTCACTTAAACCGACATCCTGCTTAATTACAGATATTGGACTTAATGGAGGAGTTTCCACTTGAGCAGTTATTGTATATTCAAGTGCGAAAAATGATATGAAAAATAGAATAGTGGGCTTGAAATATTTGAACATGATTTTTTTTGTTTAAAACGATTAAAGAATAAAAATGTTCAACAAAAATAATCGGATAAGTAGAGATATCAACAATTGATTGGTGTTAAAATCATTTTTGAATTGATAACACTTTTAAGAATATGCTATATTTACTCATGTATCCCTTTAAACATGGAGAATTTTAAGGAAAATAGAAAAGAATTAGATGAAGAATTAGAGCGTTTTATTGCTTTACTCAATCAGCTACTTCCGCACTATCATTTTCTATTAAAGAAAAC
>CALKHF010000070.1 GCA_938092255.1 uncultured Flavobacteriales bacterium
CGTTAGCAAACATTAATCTAAAGACAAATACTATGTACAAGATCATTTATACATTTTTTTTAACCATTGCATCTGCCTTTTCTTTCGCACAAACAGATCTAACTAATGGATTAATAGCATGTTACCCTTTTGATGGTGATGCGACAGATGCAACGAACAATGCCAACAATGGGTTTGTTCAAGGTGCTACATTAACAAGTGACCGATTTGGCAATAACAATAGTGCCTATTTATTTGATGGAATTGATGATTTTATTCAAGTTGATGGCGCTATCATTTCGAAAAATGAAAATTCAATCAGTTTTTGGTCTAAAACAAATTCCTTTAAATCTCAAATAATCATTTCATCTAGTCCAGACAATATTTACGATCGTTTATCTATAGCTATCAATTATAATCATCTTGGTGATACTGCAATTTTTTGGGATCATGGAGACATTTCTGGTAATGGTCGATTATATAGTTTTCCATTACCAGAATTAATAACACAATGGGAACATTATGTATTTGTTGCGAGTGTTAGCAGTGATTCTATGTGGATTTATCGAAATGGGATTTTACACAGTACAGCTGATTACTCTGAAATGATACAGGACACAACAAAAGTAACCTTGTTTGGGAGCGGTGATAATAGTTTATTCTTTGATGGAGCAATGGATGATATTAAATTTTATAATCGTGCGATTAATGCGTCAGAAGCAGCACTATTGTATCAGAGTACCACGTGCCTTTTACAAACTTCCATTCCCAATATAACACAAAACGCAGGAGATATTATACAGGTTTACCCCAACCCAACTAACGGATTAATAAATATATCAGAGGGGTACGAATCCTTAAAAATTTATGACATTATGGGTGAAATAATTGCTTCTTATTCAAAGAGTGAACGCGTAGATATTTCAGCGTTTATCCCTGGCATTTATATTTTTCAACTAGATGAGAATTACCGGAAAGTAATTAAAAAATAAAAGCGTTTACCAACAATACCTAAGCTGCATTAAAACACAGTTTAGCCAAACCGTTATCCAATACACTCTTCACATGTCCCTTGAATTAAGGTTTGGCATACAACCACTTCACGATTTGGTATTTTAGGAATACGTATATCTAATTTTACACAATCTACCTTACCACAAATAAGACATTGAAAATGTGGATGTAGATCTATATGTTGAGATTCAGAACAACCCTCACATTTTGCATACCATTTAATGCCATTTTTACCTAAAAAAGAATGTAAAACGCCATCATCTTCGAGCTTATCTAAGACTCTATAAATAGTGGTTTTATTTAGTTTTGAATTAAGGCTATCAATTAAATCTATGGCACAAATAGCTTTGGGATTCTTTTTAAATTCATCCAGTAATAACACAACTGATTTGGTTTTTCTAATGATACCCATAATATAAACTTAATATTTTAATTGCTTAAAATAATGAACCAAAGCTTACAATCTAAAAAAAACAAGTTTGCGTAAAATAAATATTAGAAGATTTTAAATAATTTAATAGAGGAATCCCTATTAAACTGGGGTAAATTCGAATTGAGACATTAAAGACATCGGGTCTTCCGAATCGTTAAGTTTGTTTGTCCAAACAACTACCTCTTCTTCAGTCCAAGTCTGAAATCGGACATGTAAAAGTTCATGTATTATATCATCCTTCCTAAGATGTCTGGTGTGATAAATATTGGCAATTTTTAGTCGATCATCAATGACAACACCCACAAACTCATGGCCCGGTAGATCACCATACAAATCATCTATAACCTGCATCTCAGATATTGGAGTACACATAACCTTCCAGGCCCAAAGATCTAAAACCGATTGCCAATATTCAATTGAGTCTCTTTGTATTGGTACAAAGCCAACACAGTCATTTTTATTTAGACTTAAGTCGTTCTCCATCCGCTTTCGAAAGTATTCTCCAACACTCATGAGGTCCATTTTCAGATTTTGTAACAGCATAGTACCTTCCATTTTTCTCTCGAACTTCATAATTGTCTGAATCAAATTTAGATTTACTTTTTACGTCATAAAAACTTAGTTTTTCCATGGTTTTTGTTTTTTAGTTATAATTTATTTGCATTTATAAAAGCTGCGAATCAATTGTTTAAACAACATGTTAACGCAACTCAGTTGTAAATATAAACTATTAAATTATTAATGCAACACAGTTGTAATAATATTTTTAACTAAACGAGGCAAGGTCACAATCTATGCCGAGCAATAGTAGAAGGTTCATTCAAACTGTGAAAAAAAGTTTTATCTGTAAGGTTAGCGACATACTGATTCCTGTATACCTCAATTTTACCACACTTCACAATGGAAAAATAAAGGTGTATGTTTAATTCTACATTCTATAAAAAAAAACAGTAAATTGAATCAAAAGAGCAAATTATAAATGGGAATAAATTAGAATGTAGCATATACCATCACGATAAGTTTTGGACGAGAGAAACTTTAATGAATACACCCGGTTTGACCTTCTTTGGTTTGGACTGGACGAATAAAGCAGTACAGAATTACATTTGTGATAGTTGTGGATACGTATACTGGTTCTTAAAAAAATCATTATTTACAGAAATAGAAGATTAGTGTAAAATGCTAGTATAGCATTTAAAAAAATGGCTATCCGCCATCAAATGGCATTAAAACGCAGTTTAGCCGCAACGTTAAAAACTTTGTTAATGTTCTGTTAATTATTTTTAACACGAGTAAATCTGACGTATTTTAGTACAAACAAATCAAATCAAAATGAAAAAATTATTTATTCTACCATTGCTTTTCATCGGAGCCATATCGATGAGTGCTAATGCTCAAACTGAAGTAGCAACAGAATCAGGTTCAAGAATTGAATTCTCAAAAGAGGTTCATGATTACGGAAAAATTAAACACGCCGGTGATCCATATTGCTCGTTTGAATTTAAAAATACTGGAAACGAACCTTTAATCATCTCAAATGCTAAAGGATCTTGCGGTTGTACTGTTCCTACATGGCCAAAAGAGCCAATTGCACCAGGTGCTAGCGGATCGATTAAAGTAAAATACGATACCAAAAGACCAGGTCCAATTAATAAAAGTGTAACGATTACCTCTAATGCAATCAATACACCTACCAAAGTTCTGAGAATTAAAGGTGAAGTTGGTCAGGCTCCTAAAAGTGGTGCTCCTGTAAATAATGCAGGTGCACCCGCTAAACAATAAAGGTTGAAAGGGTTAGTCCTTATTTTAATAGTTCTAAAAACCGCCTTTGTCTTTGGACAAGTGGCGGTTTTTTCTGCGAAGTACAAGACCATAAAATTCCCCAAAACGCCTGAAGGAGAGCAGCTGAGTTTCAGTTATGAAATTAAAAACAAAGGAAAAGCCCCTCTTGAATTCTATTCATGGGAAGCAGAATGTACCTGTACAGATGTGATATTGCCTTCGGAGCCGATTTTACCAGGAGAATTTGCAACCATTGATGTTGTATTTGATACCAATGGAAAATACTTTTTTCAAAATCGTATCATCTACATCAAAAGTAATTCAAGAAGAGAAAAAGAATTGCTCAGATTCAAGGTTTTTGTTGAACCTAAACCGATGGAACAAGAACCAACGCCGTAACTAAAGCATATCCATTTATGAAAACCCGCTTGTTGATTATTCTGTGTTTGTCCGTTCAGTTTCTTTGTGGCCAAAAACCGAGTAAAACCTCAGAAATACAAGCTCAAATCAATGTATACAAGCACCATATTGATAGCTTGAATTACGTCCTTGAAGACCTTCAGCTTGATGAAATAAATCAAGAGCTTCAAACTTTTTTTCTTCCGAAAATCGATTCCTCGGAAACCCTCATTTCACATAGAGCTTTACTTCTTGTATACGATGAGCAACATGAGCAAGCCAAATGGGTACTCCATAAAATATCCACAAATGTTTTAGATGGAAAAGTAAGCCGAACCAATGATTTTAGAATAGATCCTTTGGTAAAATCAGGTTCAGCAGAAGAAAAAGATTATTTTCTGAAAACAAAAAAAGAAAATGGGAAATACGACTATGACGGTTTTGGATATGACCGCGGACATTTGGCTCCTTCAGCTGATTTTAGATGGTCACAACGTGCACTTTCGGAATCCTACTTTTATTCAAATATGTCGCCACAGTTACCCACTTTCAATCGTGAAATTTGGGCTGATTTAGAAGGTTTAGTGCGAAGCTATGTTTATGAAAACAGAAGGTCTCTAATTGTATATACAGGCCCAGTACTCAACGAAAATTTAAAAAAACAAGAAAGAAGTATTAATGGTGTTTCAATACCTGAAGAATTCTTCAAAGTAGTGGTCGACTTTAAAGCACAAAAATCGATTGCTTATTTGATGCCCCAAGAAAAAAGTGACTATCCTGTTGAATACTATGCGACCACAATCGACGAAATAGAAAAACTAACGGGCATCGACTTTTTGCATCATATAGACAATCAAACAGAGGCATTAATCGAAAATCAAAAGGACATTTCTTTTTGGCTTCCTGAAAAACAAAAATCAGATGCAATTCCTTTTAAAGAAGGAAGCCTTGGTAAAGGAAAATTCAATACGGTTCAAGCGAGCATGTTTATTGATTCTGGCGAGAAAAAAGAGATTTGTGGCACCGTAGTCAGCACGCATTTTTCAAAAAACAAACACACTTTTTTGAATCTGGATAAATCTTTTCCAAACCAAATATTTTCATTGACCATTTGGAATAGCAATCTTCATAATTTCAGCTACCAACCTCATATCGAACTCAAAAACAAAAAGGTGTGCTTTCGTGGAAAAATAACAGACAATAAAGGCGTTGCCACGATGAATATTGAAAATGAGAGAGCCGTTACCTTTTTAGACTAAGGTAACATCGATAAACCGTACGTCTCAATTGAATTTAAACAGTGCTGTAGACACCTTTCCTTCGCTACATTCAAAGTTAAAGATGTATGTTCCTTCCTTTAAGGAGGCCATCGACCCTTCAAAAATCCAACCATCTATTGTCTGTGTTGGAGTCAAGTCAAAGCTGATCAGTTTGCCCCCTAAATCATTCAGCTGAATCTGATAATCATCGCACCTTACACCTCGAATTCTCAATCTAATGTCATCAATTACAGGATTTGGTGAAACTTCGATTTCAGGTTGTGAAACATGCTCTTTCTCACATATATTTTTACTAATTAAGCTTACAAAATCATCTGGAGCCACTACCCTAATTCCATCATCTAATAGGGAACGTACAAACAAAAGACTATCTACAGAGTTTGACCACGCATGTACAGCAACCAAGGTATAACCATCGACCGAATATGGATCTTTCACTCCATCATTTAATTTTTCTGCAAGACTTTCACAGGTCTCAAAACCGCCCCAAAGATTATATTTTGCCGAAATTACAGGCTTAAGGGCATAGCAATCCATTTTTCCTTTCATTTTGCTGTAATCAGAATAATCATAATAGAACAAACCATTAACACTTGGCTGCTTTAAATAAGGATAAAACACAGAATCATGATAACTGTTGCCCAAAATATTTACAATGTTCAGGTCCGACTTTTCCATGTATGCATCCATAAGTTCGCAGGATTCCTCAAGCGCCGGAAACAATTCTGGAAAATGATACGTATGTCCAGAAGGCCCCGCAATGAAATAATCTTTACCCTCTGATGTCGATTCTGCCATTTCATAAATCTTAGACATAACCGTTGGTGCAATTTCACAAAGCGCTGGAGGTACCGTCCATCCAATATCCATTAATCCTCGATTCTCACTGCCAAACCACCGGCTATCCTCTGCGAATAAATTAAGCATCCATTGAACATTGTCACCATCCGACATTAAAAAACATACGGTATGGGTATTTTCTTTCGTATTAGGCTCATCAGATGAAACATGCTGATTGGTTTCCGCATTAAAATTGGTTAAAGTGGATAAATTAAACCCCCAATCCGCAGGATGAACTCCTATCGAATATTGTGATGCTTTTGCAATCGTTTGGTACTCATCATCTCCCCACCCATTTAAAATTGAATTCGGAGCCATTCTTGAGAATGCATTTTCTGTAGTTGAACTGTGAATATCATCGTAAAAATGTAGGGCATTTGCCATTATAGAGTAATCACCTAAAAACAGTGATTTATCTTCCCGCTGATAGGTGACGATCAGATCACTAAGAAGGTAACTATAATTGTCTATAACCCATTGCTCGTCGCGTTCACGAACATCCATAAGTTGGGTATACCCATTTTCCTCAACCAGCTGCTGAAGACTCGGCGTAACCGCAATCGCATGTAATGGCCCACACAATGAGTTGGCTACATTACTGGAATTGTCATTTAAATTACATAGAATATATCCGTCAACATTATCGGGGATGAGCGATAAAACTGACTCGATGTCTCCGTTCATTTCATTTGATATATAAACAGCGTAATTATCAGCTAAATCCTGAATCCATATTGAACTACCACTTCCCTTGTCCCTATATATTTTCGGTTTGGTTTTGGCGCATAGCCCCTGAATACTTTGTAATAACAGAAGCTCTTCATGAGAAAACAATTCATCATTAAATACATAAAGGGTATCGGGTTGAGAAGATGAAGGATATGGGCTGCCCTCTACTCTATTTAAGGGTGATTGAGCTATTGAATATAAACCAACAAAGTAAAAAGTAAAAAAAATGAGTTGTTTCATATTAAATTCCTTTTCTAAAATTAAGATTCGTTTTTTAATATTTCGTTCATATGAATGAAATAATTACTGTAAGATTTCTGAATACATTCTTCGTTATCGATGATGATATCATTTTTAGAAATGGTTGCTGCGCATATTGCTGCCATTGCCATTCGGTGGTCATTGTAAGTTTTAACTTCTCCTCCATTTATAGATGCCGTCCCAAATACGTGTAAAGAATCATCCTCTAATTCATATTGCACTCCAAAAACATCAAGCATTTCACATACACTGACCAGGCGATTACTTTCTTTGTTGATAAGTCGATGTGTTCCATTCAAGGTTGATACTCCCTCGGCTCCACAAGCCAGTACACTCAATACAGGAAACAAATCTGGAGCATCAGTAAGGTCTATTTCAAATGGATTTTTAGAGTCACACGAAACTGTAATTTCACCATTAGATTCAAATTCTACTTTTGCTCCGAACATATTCAAAACTTTAAGAATCAACTTGTCTGCTTGAGCCGAATTAAGAAGGAGTTCCGAAACAGTAACCTCCCCACTCAAAGCTGCACCAACAAAATGAAAGGCCATATTGCTCCAATCGCCTTCCAAAGCTATTTTATTGACGCCCAATTTTTGATTTCCTCGAATTTGGAAAATGGAATCTGTCTTTTTAATAATTTCTCCGTTAAATTCTTGCAAGACATCAATGGTCATTTCCAGATAAGGCCTGCTTGTAGGGTTTGAAACTCGAATTTCAGTCGGACTCTTAAGAAAGGGACTCAGCATAAGTAGTCCTGAAATAAATTGTGATCCCCCTGAACCATCAATACTTATAATCGAATTCATGTTTTGACTGCGAGAAACGCTAATGGGTAAGTTGTTTTTAATAGAATCAACCTTGAATCCAATACTTCTTAATGAATCAATAAGGTCTTCATGATTTCTTGAAAGAATGGTTTTGTGACCATCAATTGTATATTCATCTAAAAAAACAGATAGCACCGTTGACAAAGTACGAAGAGCGAATCCTGATTCACCAATTGAAAAAGTAGTATCATTAGGTAAACCAATTTTATTCGGTACATTCATCGCCGTTCCAGACTGAGTTTCGTTAAATGTATAACCCAGTTTTCTAAATATATTCATGACGTCCTTAACATCTGAACCGACCTCGGATTCAAATAAATGATCAATAAATAAATCTGATTTTGATAAGGCTCCTAAAATCAATATCCGTTGGGCATGACTTTTAGAACTGCAGGATTTCAGACATCCATAATATTTATATGAACTAACCCTCTTCATCAGGCTTTGAGAATATTTTGGATTGTTTCACAATGGACTCCTGGTGGATTAGTTTAAAAAGCTGAGAAGCAAATTCTTCAGATAAATTTAGTTCAAGAGAATTTTTCACATTGTCCATAAATGCTTTTTCCCAAATTGACTTTTGGAAAATAACCATATTTAAATCTTTTTTATGAGAACCTATTTCCTCAGAAATATCCATCCTTTTCTTTAAAAGCTCTATGAGATTTCGGTCAATCTCATTTAATTCCAATCGAAACTCTCTAAGCTGATCATCCATGAATTCACTTCGACTTCTTAATTTTAGTTTTTTCAACAACTCGAACATCTCTTTTGGACTGATTTGTTGCTTAGAATCAGTAAGTGCTATATCTGGATTGCAATGGGTTTCAATCATTAGACCATCATAATGTAAGTCCATCGCCTTTTGAGCAATATCAAAAATCAAATGTCGACGCCCCGTAATATGAGAAGGGTCACACAATAATGGCATACTGGGAAGTTCTTTTTTAAGATCAAGTGCAATTTGCCAATTGGGATTGTTTCGATACCGTTGCTTCTCGTATACAGAAAACCCTCGATGGATCACAGAAATATCTCGTATTCCATTATTTTGAAACCGTTCGACTGCCCCAATCCATAATTTCAAGTCTGGATTTGTTGGGTTTTTTATCATTACAGGTATATCAACGCCTTTAAGAGATTCTGAAATTTCTTGGACTGTAAAGGGGTTGGCGGTTGACCTTGCTCCCACCCATACCATATCAAAACCTTTTTTTAAAACCGCTTCAACATGCTCAGGACTTGCCACTTCCGTGCAGACTTTTAAACCATATTTTTCACGGGCTTCAAGCATCCAGTCCAAAGCAACATTACCGATGCCTTCGAAAGCCCCCGGACGGGTCCTTGGCTTCCAAATACCCGCTCGAAAAAAATTAATCTTATTCGAAGCCAATTGCTCAGCTGTCAAAAGTATCTGTTCACGAGATTCCGCACTACATGGGCCTGCTATTATTTTAGGAGTTACATCCATTGGTTATGAAACAAAACAGCATGATTAAAGTTTAGGTTTATTACTTCGCATAATTAACTGCCCTTTTCTCCCTAATTACCGTAATTCTAACCTGACCAGGATAGGTCATTTCCGTTTGTATTTTTTCTGAGATTTGAAAGGACAATTCTTCAGCTTTACTATCCGAAACTTTATCCGCTTCAACCATAACTCTCAATTCTCTACCCGCTTGAATTGCATATGAGCTAGCAACTCCATCAAATGACATTGCCAATCCTTCAAGATCTTTAATACGCTTTACATATGCTTCTACTATTTCCCGTCTCGCTCCTGGTCTCGCTCCTGAAACAGCGTCACAAACCTGAACAATTGGTGAAATCAACGTCGTCATTTCAATTTCATCATGATGGGCTCCAATTGCATTCAAAACATCTGGTTTCTCACCAAACTTTTCAGCCATTTTCATTCCTAAAATTGCATGAGGTAATTCTGGCTCTTCATCGGGCACTTTTCCAATATCATGCAACAGTCCTGCACGTTTAGCAATTTTTGGGTTTAAACCCATCTCGGAAGCCATAGTAGCACACAAATTTGCAACCTCTCTTGAATGCTGCAAAAGATTTTGACCATAAGAAGAACGGTATTTCATTCGACCAACCATTTTCATTAGCTCGGGATGTAAACCATGAATCTGCAAGTCAATACAAGTTCTCTTTCCTGTTTCTGCAATCTCTTCATCGAGCTGTTTTTTTGTTTTGGCTACAATTTCTTCTATTCTTGCTGGGTGAATTCTTCCGTCAGTCACAAGCTGGTGAAGTGACAATCGCGCAATTTCTCTTCTAACTGGATCAAAGCAAGATAGCATAATGGCTTCTGGAGTATCATCTACAATAATTTCAACCCCCGTTGCCGCCTCAAGTGCACGGATGTTTCGACCTTCTCTACCAATTATTCTTCCCTTGACCTCATCAGAATCAATATTAAATACAGAAACCGCATTTTCGATAGCCTGTTCTGTAGCCACCCTTTGAATGCACTGTATTACAATTTTTCTTGCTTCTTTATTTCCATTTAATTTGGCTTCTTCGGTTATTTCTTTAATTTCTGCCATAGCTGCTGTGCGCGCTTCATCTTTTAAAGCTTCCATTAAAAGTTTTTTGGCCTCTTCAGCAGGCATACCACTTATTTTAGACAACTCGTTTACCCTTTTCTCCTGGGTTTTATCTAACTCTTTCATTCTAATTTCTAGACCCTTATATTTGGCGTCATAATCAGCACTTGTTTTTTCCAATTGTCTCTCCTTTCGTCCTAGATCAGCCAGTTTATTTTCGAGTTTATTTTCCTTAGCCTTGGCTCGATCTTCAGAGGATTGAATTCGACGGTCACGATCCTTAATTTTAGATTCGTGTTCTTCTTTAAGCTTCAAAAAGCGCTCTTTAGCTTGAAGTATTCTTTCTTTTTTAATGTTTTCAGCCTTTACTTCAGCGTCTTTTAAGATTTTTTGAGACTTCCCTTTTAAGGTAATTTTCTGTATGATAACTGCACCGGTAATTCCAGAAATTATCCCTACGATTATAAATATTATTTCCATGGTCATTCACTAATTATAAATTATATAAATGTACCTCTGATGCAATTAAATGGATACCTAAATATCAAGTTTGTTAGATAATTCTGAAAGAGCTTTTTCAATACTGTTTATTTCATCTCTCGATGAATCGCCGTTTCCTCCTTTATTTGAGTCACTTTTCATAACCAATTGCAAAGCGGTCATGGCAATCAAATCCTGGGGGTCTTTGACAGCATAACTTTTTTTTAATTTCTCAATGGAACGATTAATATCTGAGACTGCAGCCAAAACACTATCCTGTTCTTCCTCATTGATATTCAATGGATATGTTCTTCCTGCTATGGTCACTTTTAAGGAAACTTTTCCCATGTTATCGTTTTAATTGGTCTATGCAGTTTTCTATTTCTCTAACTATTTGATCTATCTCATGATTCCTTTCTTTGACGGAATAATTTGAAGCATCATTGGTACTTAATAAAGTTGACTGTGACTCTTCTAATTTTGCATTTAACGTTTTAAATTCATTTAGTTTTTCATCACTTTCAGCAAGCTTAACTTGTAACTCTTTGTTACTTGCTAATAACTTTTCATTTTCATTCTTAAGTGCTGACAATTGATGAATAAGCTTTGACGCTTTTTCAGTAATTGAATTTATATGAAGATGAATTTTTTGATTCATTACAACCAACTTTGTACAAAGTTAATATTGTACCGATAAAGAATAAAGAAATTTCAAACTATTTTTTTTTTAGCAGGATCAAATGAGTAAGTAGCTGAAGTCAACCCACTTTGAATTCTTTAATGTACATTGGTTTTGTATAAGCCAAATCTTCGAAATCTTTATTTCGAAACTTCGTGATAGAGACGAGTAATTGTCCTGTAGCACTCAGCTTAATATCATTATTTACATGAACATCGCGCCCTGACCAAACATCTGTTAACTTAGCTGCTCCATCGCCAAAATAGACAAAAGGCTCACAATTTGAAAATGTAGATTCCTCAACAATCGTTGCTTCTGTATTGGACAAAATGGTTCCTCGTGACGAAATGATTTTAGAGTAAACCTCCATTCTTCTGGCATCAAGAACTGCACATAAGTTTATATTCGGTTCAGCATTCTTTCCTAAGGCCAATAGACTGTCTAAGGTTTCAACGCCAATCAAGGGTATTTCCAATCCAAAACACAAGCCCTTTGCAACGGCAAGGCCGATTCTTAAACCAGTGTAGGATCCTGGACCTATAGAGACCGATATCGCATCTAAATCTTTGAGCGATTTATTGCAATCCTCAAGCAATTCATTGATAAATATAGTTAGGTATTCACCATGAATATATTCAGATGGTTGCTTTTCCAAACAACCTAAAAGAACTCCAGAATCAGATAGTGCTACAGAGCATATTTTTGTTGCCGTTTCAATATGTAAGATAAGTTCACTCAGGAATTTCAAATTTAAAACCAACACCGTGAAGATTTGAGATGATTATTCGAGAATCATCTTTAAAATACTTTCGCAACTTGGTAATGAAAACATCCAAGCTCCGACCGACAAAATAATCATCTTGACCCCATACTGCCTTCAAAATAATTTCTCTTGTAATGACCTGATTTTTATACTTGTATAAAAGGTTCAAGATTTGAGCCTCCTTTTTGGTAAGAACTTTTTTTGAAGCGTTCAGGGTTAAACTTTGGTTCTCAAGGTCATATTCAAAACTGCCAATCATTACCTTTTTGGGAGGCGCCTCATAAGTATCTAATTTCACTCTCTTCAATAATGACTTAACCCTAAGCTGAAGCTCTTCAACACTAAAGGGTTTTGTTAGATAATCATCTCCACCTGACTCAAAGCCCATGATTTTATCTTCTGTCATGGACTTGGCTGTTAAAAAAAGAATAGGGACTTCTGTATTGGTCTTTCGAATATCCTTTGCAACTGAAAATCCATCTAGTTTAGGAAGCATGACATCCAATATACACAAATGAAAAACCTCTGAATTAAACATAACAAGCCCCTCCGCACCATTATCGGCAACAGTGACGTCATAACCATTTGTTTGAAGATGATCGGAAATAACCATTCCTAGATTAATGTCATCTTCAACTAATAAAACTTTGATTTTCATAAATCTAAATTACAAAAAAAGAGCCCAAAAAAGATGAGCTCTTCTACTAAATTAACCTAACCTACCGTACTTTAAATTTAGGGATAATATCACCTTTCAGGTTCATTTCTGATTTTATGTTTTAAACATCTTATTCACAATTTATTGGAGTGGCATTTGAGGAAAAGTGACCTTTAGTATCTATATTTGAAATATGTCAAAATATAAAATATTAATTGTAGACGATGATGAGGATATACGTCATTTGTTAAAATACAATTTAGACAAGGAAGGTTTTACCACCAATCTTGCCTCAAACGGTCTTGAATGTCTTGAAATTATAAAAAGCTACAAGCCTGATTTGATATTACTTGATGTTATGATGCCTAATATAGATGGTATTGAGGTATGTGAAAAAATCAAATCAGACCCCTCCAATAAAAATACATTTATTTGTTTTTTAACCGCCAGAAATGAGGATTATAGTCAAATTGCAGGGTTAGAAGCTGGCGCCGACGATTATGTTGCGAAGCCAATAAAACCCAAAGTACTTATTAGTCGCATAAATGCCATTTTGAGAAGACGAGAGGTGGATATACCCAACCCCGATCCCTCGGGAATTCAAATTAATCGAGAAAAATATGTTGTTGTCAAGAACGGACAAGAAATCCAACTTCCTAAAAAAGAGTTTGAATTGCTTTCCCTTCTCTTTTCTAAACCAAATTTCGTGTTTCGACGTGAAGAAATACTCAATGACGTTTGGGGCACTGAGATTGTTGTTGGGGATCGAACCATTGATGTACATATTAGAAAATTAAGAGAAAAACTTGGAGGACATCACATCGCAACCGTAAAGGGAGTGGGATATAAATTTATCACATAAAAAAAGCACCATATTCTTGGTGCTTTTTGTTCAGATAAGAGTTAAAATATCTTTAGAGTTATAGTAGTTTGATATATACGCCATTCTTTTTGTTAAAGTTGCATCAATAAAAAAAAGCACCATGTTCTTGGTGCTTTTTGTTCAGATAAGAGTTAAAATATCTTTAGAGTTATAGTAGTTTGATATATAGACGCCATTCTTTTGGTTAAAGTTGCATCAATAAAAAAAGCGCAGAATTATCTGCGCTTCGTATCGTTTGATAAGGGTTCAATATTAACGTTATTATTAAGCCCGCATCATAGACGATTCTATAATTTTAATAGTTGCATAACAATGAAAAAACCTAAATAAGATATTATTACTTTTAAGGCATGAAATATTTAATTGCTTTTTTATTAATTCTTGGCTCAATCCTATGTGGCCATTCACAGAAAAATAAACCAAAAGTTGTTGTGGGTATTGTTATCGATCAAATGTGTTATGAATACCTATACAGATTTCAAAATAATTATTCTAAAAAAGGATTTAAAGAAATCATGAAAAATGGAACAAATTGTAGAAATGTTGAATACAATTATATTCCTACATATACCGGACCTGGGCATGCTTCTATTTATGCTGGGACCACTCCAAGTAACCATGGCATTATTGCCAATAACTGGTTTGAAAGGGAAAAAAATAAGTTAGTCAATTGTGTAGGAGATAATTCCGTTCATTCCATTGGAGCGAATTCTATTTATGGCAATTGCTCACCTCATCGGCTAAAGAGTTATACCGTTACAGATCAATTAAAAATGACTTATCCTCAATCAAAAGTGGTCTCAATTTCAATTAAAGATCGTGGGGCAATATTACCTGGTGGTCATAAAAGTGATGGGTCATATTGGTTCGATTACCAAACTGGTAAATTCATCACTAGTTCTTACTTCAAAAACGATTTGCCCCCTTGGTTAATTGAATTCAACAAGAATAAAAATTGTTTTACCTATGCAAAAACATGGAGTCCAATACTTGAAATTGACAAATATATTTCTAAGGATAAAAGTAATTATGAGGTAGTTATCTCTGGGAAAATGAATGCTCAATTCCCCTATGAAATAAAAAAATTAATGAATAATGGTACTAATTTACAAGCATTTACGATTTCTCCCTTTGCCAATACCTTACTCACAGATTTAGCTATTGAGGCCATGCAAAATGAGCACATTGGGAAAACCAATAATACAGATATGATTTGTATTAGCTATTCATCAACAGATATTGCCGGTCATGCTTTTGGACCATACTCAAGAGAAATTGAAGATATGTATATACGTTTAGACATAGAAATTAGCAGGCTGCTTAAATTCTTGAACAAGACCTATGGGAAAAATGGGTATGTCCTTTTTATGACTGCAGACCATGGTGTTGTACCTGTCCCGCAGCAACTTATTGATGAAAAACTTCCTGGTGGGTATTTATATGTCGATTCTCTTTTAGCCGAACTTAAAAATGAATCTTTTAATTTTTTTAATACCGACCTTATTGACAACATCATTAATTTGAATCTTTATCTCAACCATGATCGAATAGATTCCATTCAAGGACTCAACCTAAATGATGTTACTGGTTTTTTTAAAAAAATTATTCTTAAAAAAATGAGTGTGAAAAATGTAATACTTGGTCAAGATCTTACAGACAATTTAATCAACGAGGACAAATGGATTGAATTGATTCGCAAAGGTTTTGACAAAAAAAGAAGCGGTGACCTCATCATAATGCTAGAACCAGGATATCTTCCAGAAAAATTGGATTTGTCTCCAAATCAAGGAACTTCACATGGATCAGGATATTCTTACGATACTCATGTCCCTCTTTTATGGTACGGTTCAGGGATTAAAAAACAAGATCTTTTTTACCCAATAAGTATCACTGATATTGCTCCTACTTTGACACATTTTTTAAATCTGCAAAGAACTGGCGCCATGACGGGTAAACCCATAATAGATGTCCTTAATAAATAAGCTTAAATTGGACAATAAAAATAAATTTCTAAATCGACTTGCTCAAACCAATCCAAACCCACTTTTGATTGAAGTAGATCGTGCGGACGGCATTTACATCTATGACAAATACGGCACTAAATATATAGATATGATTGCTGGGTTGTGCGTTAATAATGTAGGGCACAATCATCCCATAATTTTAAATTCAATTAAATCGCAACTAGAAAAGCACCTTCATGTTATGGTTTACGGTGAATTTATTCAACAAACACAATTGGATTTTTCGAAGAATCTAGTTCGTCTATTGCCAAGTGAGCTTGATTGTGTTTACGCCGTAAACTCCGGGACCGAAGCAAATGAAGCAGCCATAAAATTGTGTAAAGCTTATACTGAACGAAGCGAAATCATTGCATTTAAGGGTGCCTATCATGGGAGTACAAATGGTTCGTTGAGCATCTCTTGTGGTGAGAAAAGAAAAAAGAATTTTAAACCATTATTACCCAATGTGAAATTCATTGAGTTAAATGCATTGGATCGGCTAAATGAAATCACAACTCATACCGCTGGTGTTTTTTTGGAAACTATTCAAGGTGATGCTGGGGTTCAGATTCCATCCAAGTCATTTATGCATAGACTAAGAGAAAGGTGCAGAGACGTTGGTGCTTTACTTGTTTTAGATGAAATTCAATGTGGATTAGGACGAACAGCTAAACATTTTGCTTTCGAACACTATGAGATTCAACCGGACATCCTGACTTTAGGAAAATCTCTGGGAGGAGGATTGCCAATTGGAGCATTGGTTTCGAGTAAGAAAATATTAAATACTTTTCGTGATCGTCCTTCTTTGGGGCACATCACTACTTTTGGTGGTCATCCTTTGACATGCGCTGCAGCAGCAGCTTTTTGTTCTGTGCTTAAAGACGAAGTAAAGTTAGATGAAGTGGAACGTTTGGGATCTATTTTAGAAAAAACTCTAATCAATCACCCAAAAATAAAAAGCTGTAGGCGAATCGGAATGATGTTTGCCTTCGACATGGAATCCTCTGAATTGGTTTCTAAAGTTGTTCATAAATGTTTACAAAAAGGACTCATCACTTTTTGGTTTCTATCTCACCCCAGTAGTTTTCGATTATCACCACCATTAACAATCTCAGAAGATGAAATTATCCATGCAGGAAATCTCATTTATGAAGCAATAGACGAAAGTATTTCGTGATTTTTGAAAAGCACTTGAGAGTATTCTTTATTTTTGCAAAGATTATATGAAAGTAACAGAATACATTGAAGCTGCAAAGGGTACTTTATTCTCTTTTGAAATACTTCCCCCATTAAAAGGAAAAAGCATACAGTCAATATACGATGGAATTGATCCATTAATGGAATTCAATCCCAAATTTGTAAATGTCACCTATCATCGTGAGGAATATATTTATAAGGAGAAAGGAGACGGCTTGCTAGAAAAAGTGTCTATTAGAAAAAGACCAGGAACTGTTGGTATTTGTGCCGCGATTATGAACAAATACAAGGTAGATGCAGTCCCTCATTTAATTTGTGGTGGATTTAGCAAGGAGGAAACGGAAAACGCATTAATCGATTTGCAATTTTTAGGCATTGATAACGTTTTGGCTTTGCGAGGGGATTCCATTAAAACGGAAACTTCCTTTCGCCCTGACCCCGATGGCCACTCCTATGCGGTAGAATTAATTGATCAGATATCTGGCATGAATCAGGGGAATTATATCATGGATGATGTAAAACTTGAACCTACCGATTTTTGTATAGGAGCTGCAGGATATCCTGAAAAACATTTTGAAGCAATGAACTTAAAAACGGATTTACTGCATTTAAAAAACAAGGTTGATGCAGGAGCTACTTACATTGTTACCCAAATGTTTTTCGACAATAAAAAGTATTTCGAGTTTGTTGATGCATGCAGGGCGATTGGCATAAATGTGCCCATTATTCCCGGTTTAAAGCCGATTAAATCTCTTAATCATATTTCTTTTTTACCTAAATTTTTCCATATTGATTATCCTGAAGAATTATCGACTGAGCTCTTAAAGTGTAAAAATAATAGCGATGTACAACAAGTTGGAATTGAATGGGGAATTGAGCAATCTAAAGAATTGGTCAAAGGTGGCGCCCCTTGCATTCATTACTATACCATGTCAAATTCCGATATGGTAAAAACCATTGCCTCAAAAATATTTTAAATGAAAACTCAATTTTTAATCCTTCTTTTCATATTCTCAAGCTTTGGATTTCATTCATATTCACAAGTTCTTAATGAGAGTAGTATTTTGGTTATCGGTCAATTTGACCGCCCTGACGAAAGATATGCTGTAGAAGTAACCCTAACTGAACTTTTTTCAAAACAAGGCCTAAAAGCATTGCCATCATTAAATATTTTGAAACAAGGTTCAGATCCACTGATACTTGCATCTGATACACTTCAAAAATTGTTGCTCGACAAGAAAATCAAAACATATCTCGTTGTTAATGTCAGAGGTTATGACCGACGCTTTAAACCAAGTGAGATTGATGTTTCACTCCAGGAAATTTTAGGACGAACAAGTATATATCATATCTATAGAGAGGAGGCAACATCGGTTAGCCTGGAATTTACATTTTTCAGAGAAAATAAAGTAGTTTTTAGGGACATCTTAAGATGTGGGAACATTTCAGACAGAGAATCTGTCCTTAAGAGAATTCAAAAAAAACTACCCAAAAGAATGTCTAGAAAGTGGTCTAAAAACTAAAAATTACCCGACCGAAACTTTTTATCAAATTTCATATCACTTGGGTCGCCGTACGCCCCACATTTGGGAACGCGTTCAAACAATTTGATGAACTTCACTCGAATTAAAATAGGCCAATATTGAGAGGAAAACCAATTCATCTTAGCATTGAACCCATTCCATTGATGTATTCCAATTAAAGGCATTTCTACCGCAGGAATCATCATCCAAGCTCGATTAAACCTAATGCCAACACCTAAACTATAATGAAACTGCAAATTAAATTGCCCCTGAAATTTCTGTTCCAATGCGTAATCAGTAAATCCATCATTGTACACTTGATTGCCTTGTGATTGTGTATAATCAAAATTAAAACCAAAAGCATTATCAATGAAATGTTTTCTGGCTTTATCTATTTTCTTTTTGCCATAATAAATCAATGAATGGGCTGAAACACGGCTAAAAAAGGAACTGTTTTGGAATTCACCAATCCCATTAGAAGTTGATATCAGCTCATTTGAGCTATTAAAACGGTCAATGGAAGTGGACTCTTTACCTGCTACAAGCTTGTATCCTAATCCCCAATCAAAGTAATCTATAATTCTACTTTTCTTTAGAAATTTTATTGGTATACCCTTCCATTTCGGGAAATGAGCAAATCCAAGTTCGGCAAAATAACCGATTTTCCCTTCTGGCAATACTGTATATTCACCTCTACCCGTTCCTGAAGCTAAATCGCCTGAAAGCTCTTTGGATGGCATCAAATAGCTTGCTCCAACATTAAATTGAATTCCATCATTGACCACAACCAAATAATCATTATCCTTAGTCGATTTTTTAAATGCTCCTTGTGCAATTGTAACGAAAGTGCTTAAAACAAATAAAGTAAATAGTCCTATTCTCATAATTCAAAGTTAAAAGATTTACTCTTTTCCGACATTATAGCCATAATCTCTTCCGAATCCCAATTTTTCTCAATGTTTTCTGTATTCATAACCTCTTCCATTATTGAGTCTTGAATTTTGCCTTGGTTGTACGCAACATGATAAGGAATATTACTAAACGTAACTTGAGAATATAACGGCAGCCACTTGTTCGGGTACATCTTGGTGTACTTTGCCTCAATTTTTTTCCTTAACAAAAATCCTTCATCCGCCACATGATCCCTCATTTCATAATAATTGTCTAAAGAAAGATCCTGCAACGCGTCTCCGTCTCTTTTTCTTGTTTCATTGTATTCTTTAAATACATTTTCCCAATTCTCTTCATGCTTAATCATTAAATCATTTAGAACTGTACAATCTTCAAATCCAGAATTCATGCCCTGTCCATAAAAAGGAACCGTAGCATGAGCAGAATCTCCCATCAAAGCTACTTTACCATGTGTCCAAGGAAAACATCTTATAATTGCGAGTGACGATAAAGGGTGATCTTCCCAAGCCTCACCAACATTTGGCATCATATCATAAAAATCTGGAAAAACCTCTTTAAAAAAATGATCAACATCCTCTTTTGAATTCAATTTATCGAAGGCATATTTGTGATTTTCATGCGGCATAAATAAGGTACATGTAAATGAGCCATCCTCATTAGCAAGTGCAATCATCATGAATCTTCCTCTAGGCCAAATATGAAGTGCATTTTTATCCATCTTATATGAACCATCATCATTGGCAGGTAATAATACTTCACGGTAGCCGTCTTCGATAAATCGTTGGCTATAATTGAATCTTGGTAGTTTTTGCATTGAATTATATCGAATGGCTGAAAAAGCACCATCTGAAGCAAAAATCAAATCTGATTTCACCTCAATTTCTTCATCCGTAATCGTATTACGAATGAAAGAAATCGATTTATCAAAATCCACTTTATGACACTCATGATTATAATGAATAGTTGCATTGCCTTTTTTTTCAGCAATGTCCATCATCTTCGCATTTATATTTCCCCTAGAAACTGAATATATTGCTTCTCCCTCTTTTCCATATGGTTGATAAGTCAGCCCTCCTTCTAAATCGTGCATTACTCTACCATGCATGGGTATGGCTATTTCTCGAACATCATCACCTACACCAACAGCGTCTAGAGCCTTCCAACCTCTTACTGACAATGCGAGATTAATAGATTTTCCAGCTGAAATTTCTGCTTTCCTTATGTCTGACCTTCTTTCGTAAATCGTTACTTTATAACCTGCTCGTGATAAGTAAACGGCCCATAATGAACCCACTAAGCCAGCTCCTATGATTGTTACATTCTTTTCCATACCAATCGGTTTATTTTCTCCAATGTTTCGAATAAGAGGAGTCAAAATAGTCGCTCTTAAATCTTGTGTTGAGTTTTTTATTCTGATAACGTATGATCAGTCTCCATATGATAATCCCAGCAACTAAAATCCCAATCGTTTGAACTGAAATATTAATATAATCAGTCATCGTGGATAGTTCTCCAGAATACTTTAATTGTATCATGTCTTGTTCTGTCATACTGAAGTGAATAACACAAAGTTAGTTAGATTGTTGCAGGTAAATCTCTATTTTTAATGGAATTATTCACATCTAAAACTTGGTTTTTGAATCAATAAACTGAATGTTTCTATTTAATCCTGAATATTTGGTTCTTTTTACAGCACTTCTTTTAAAAAGCTCATCATAAAATTCCTTTGACATCTCTTCCCATTCCTTTTTGGAAAGATCTAATAATTTCGGATTAATTAAACGGGGTTCATTATTGGGTTTAGAAAATTTATTCCATGGACATACATCCTGACACACATCACATCCAAAAGCCCAATTGTCCATTTTTCCCTTAAATTCAGAAGGTAAGATTTCATCTTTAAGTTCAATTGTCAAATAAGAAATACACTTCGATCCATCAATCTTATAAGGTTCCACTATAGCTTCAGTTGGACATTCATCTATGCATTTTGTGCATGTCCCACAATAATCTTTTATCGGTCCATCCGGCTCAAAATCAACATCAATAATCATTTCTGCAATAAAAAAAAAACTACCCTCTTTTGGGTGAATCAAATTGGTGTTTTTCCCTATCCATCCCAATCCTGATTTTTTCGCCCATGCCTTATCCATAACAGGTGCAGAATCCACAAATACTCTTCCATCAATGTCACCTATAAGATCCTTAGCAAAGTCGAAAAGCTCAAATAATCGTTCTTTTATTATAAAATGGTAATCTTCCCCATAAGCATACTTTGAGATTTTTGGTGCTTCTTCATCTAACTGAACACTTTCTGTGGAATAATTGAACAATAGAGAAACAACAGATTTTGCTCCAGGCACTAATTTTCTTGGATCAAGTCTTAAATCAAAATGGTTTGCCATGTAAGACATTTTACCATGATAATTTTTACTCAACCAATTGTCTAGATTTGGAGCCTCCTCTTCAAGAAATTCAGCTTTTGAAAACCCGCAATAAAAAAAACCCAATTCTCTGGCTTTTTTCTGTATTTTCCCTTTAAAAGGTGTGCCATTCATCTTGTTAAAATAAATCTCCTTGAACGGAGCCTCTGCTTATTCCGAGATGCTCATATGTTTTTTGGGTTGCTTTTCTACCTCTTGGTGTCCTCATAAGAAATCCTTCCTGTATTAAAAAAGGTTCGTACACCTCTTCTATCGTTCCTGCATTTTCACCTATAGCAGTAGCTACAGTTGATAAACCTACTGGACCTCCGCTAAATTTTTCAACAATAGATTTAAGTATTCGTATATCCATCTCGTCCAAACCATTGGCATCTACATTTAAGGCCTTAAGAGCTATTTCCGTAATCGCCTCATCGATAATACCCGTACCCTTTATTTGAGCGAAATCTCTGACTCTTCTTAATAGGGCATTTGATATTCTTGGCGTACCTCTACTCCGTCCTGCAATTTTTGCTGCGGCATTAAAATCAATTTGAATTTTTAGTAAACCCGCCGATCTTTCAATAATGGCTGTTAAGGTTTCTGTATTGTAATATTCCAGTCTGGAATTAATTCCAAACCGAGCCCTCAATGGACTTGTTAAAAGTCCAGAACGTGTTGTTGCTCCAATAAGAGTAAACGGATTTAAATTAATTTGAACGGTTCTGGCATTGGGACCAGTATCAATCATAATGTCAATCGCATAATCTTCCATTGCAGAATAAAGGTACTCCTCTACGACAGGGCTTAAACGATGAATCTCATCAATAAAAAGAACATCTCCAGTTGCTAGATTTGTCAAAAGTCCAGCTAAATCGCCAGGTTTATCTAGGACTGGGCCGCTAGTTATCTTACAACCAACATCCATTTCATTGGCAATGATATTTGCTAGAGTTGTTTTTCCCAAACCAGGAGGGCCATGAAGCAAAACATGATCCAATGGCTCATTTCTCAATTTTGCGGCTTTAACAAAAACCTCTAGATTTTCTACAATACTTGGTTGCCCAGCAAAATCAGTTAGCTTTTGAGGTCTTAAAACTTTATCGAATTCTTTCTCAGAGTTGTTTTCTGCTTCGTCCTTGTAATCAAATGAATCTTCCACCAAGTAGTACTTTTAACAAATTTACAAAAGCAAACGATACCAAACCTAAATTCAAAAAAGGAAAAATTAACATCCTTTTTTAAATGCTTCAAGCAGCAATGACATATTCTCAAACATAAAGTCAGCAACTTCTAATCGAGGTTCTTTTACGTGTGTTTTCTCTGGGATACAAACAACCTTCATTTTAGCTGCCATTCCAGATATCACACCGTTAAGAGAATCTTCAATAACTAGGCATTTATCTGGGTCCACAGATAACTTATTGGCCGTTTTAAGATAAACAGCAGGATGAGGTTTGCCATATAATTCAAATTCAGCGGAATGTGAAATATCAAATAAATGATCGATTTTTAATCCATTAAGAACTGCAATTAGTAAATTATTTGGAGAGGACGTAGCTAAACCAATCTTTATTTTGTTTTTTTTAAGATAAACTAAGGTTTCAATAACACCTGTCAAAGGAATTGGGTTTTCTTGAACCAATTCAATCATTCGATGAATTATTTCATTTTCGACTTTCTTTTCATTAGCGATTCCGAGCTGCTCCGTTCTATTCCAAAACCTTATCACTTCATCAATTCGCAATCCCACGGTTTTTTGAAAATCATTTTTAGACAAATTGCATCCTAAATCAGAAAATACTTTTTCCATCGCTACTTTCCATAAAGGCTCTGAGTCAATTAGAACTCCGTCCATATCAAAAATAACTGCCTCAAAATCTTGTATTCGTAACACTAATCAGACTTTTTTATTATTCGTAATTTTTGTTTGCCCAGCTGACTCTTTTCAGTGGCAATATAAATTTGATTATCCTCTCCTACACAGATGGCTTCCCATTGTTGAAGCCTTCCAATTCTCATCTTATGTTCTAAATTAAATTTAAAATCACTCCACCTAAAAATGTATATATGTCTATATGTTAGAACATAAAGTTTATCTTCTTTGAAGTCACATCCCGTCACTGAACCTCCAATCCAGGAATTTCCTTTTATTTCCATTTCCACAGGTAAGGTTAGCTCTAATTGATCCTCTTTAAAGTTGCAATTGTAAATTTTACTGATCGGCTTAAAAGGCTTTGTTCTACTTTTTGTGAGAATTAAAATAGAACCCCTGGCATAAGTCAATGCTTCCGAATCAAAATTCATTTGATTCTTCAATGGTGGGTAATTTTCTTGATCAGGGTACTTATAATTATAACGAATAGCTCGTGCGGTATCCCTCAGTCTTTCCCCATAATCCACACCTTCATAACCTGTTTTGATGGTTGTATCAATGTCAATTTTATATAAGGCTAGATCTCTTCTATTGTTTAAATTATTTCCAAAGTCCCCAACATAAAGGTACTTTCCATCATAAGTAATATCTTCCCAGTCTATATTTTCTGCCCCTGCAACATACATCTTATGCTTAATGACGCCCTTCGAATTTAAAAAATAAAGATAAGGTTCATCGCCGCTGTCATTGATTGAAACAAAAAGGTCTCCAGAAATTTGTTCAATTCCAGATATTTCTCTCAATTCAGATGGTAATTCGAATTTTTGAATCCCACAGGATAGCAAAATGAAACTAAACCCAACAATTGAATACATTAAATTCATCACTTAATAAACACTATAATCGTTTCGATTCGACGATCTGTAACTTCTTCAACAACAAAGGTAAACCCATCTATTTTGAGTTTTGAGTTCTTCTCTGGAATATTTGCCAATTCATAAAGAACAAGCCCTCCAAGAGTTTCATAGTCTTCAGATTCCGGAATTTTTAGATCATACTGTTCATTGATATGGTCAATTTCAATTCGGGCAGAAAAACGAAAATGGGTATCCGAAAGCTTTTCTTCGAGAAGATCATCCTTGTCATGTTCATCTTCAATTTCTCCAAAAATTTCTTCAATAACATCTTCTAGCGTAACCATTCCTGCAGTCCCACCATATTCATCAGTTACAATAGCAATATTCCCTGATTGTTCTGTGAATTTTTCCAATAATTCTTCACCCGTTATTACAGAAGGAACAAAATGAATGGGCAATAATATTTGCTTAATTGATTTTGGAGACTTGAACATATCAGAAGAATGAACATATCCAATGATATTGTCGATGGAATCCCGATAAATAATGATTTTGGAAAGACCTTTGGCTATAAAAAGGTTTTTTACCGCATCCAAAGAGTCATTGATGTCTACTGAAATAATTTCAGTCCTAGGTATCATGCAATCTCGAGCTTTTACCTCCGAAAAGTCAAGAGCATTTCTCAGTAAAGTCATATCATCAGTAGATATTTCCTCACTCTCTATTCTTTCAGAAAGATCATCTACAAAATGTTCTAGGTCCACCTTAGAAAAAACTTTTTGATTGGTTTTTTGGTCCAATCCAAATGTTTTTAAAATAATCCAACTAAAAAATAAAATAACATGTGTTGGAATAAATAGAATGATATACAAAATGAATAACGGAAATGTGCCAATTTTGAGTGATTTATTGGGATTAAACTGAACTATGCTCTTAGGGATGAATTCAGCAGCTACAAGTACCAATAAAGTTGAAAATAAGGTTTGTAAAAGCAGCGTTAAAGAATCCGAGCTAATGCCCCATGATTGTATTATTGGTTCGAGTATCAATGCTGATGAAATACCATATATAACGAGCGAAATATTATTCCCAAGTAATATAAAAGCAATGACTTTTGATTCATTTTTATAAAAAACAGAATGGAGTTTACTTAGAAGCGTTCCTTTACTTTTATCAACCTCTATTTTCAGTCTATTTGAGGACAAAAAAGCCAATTCCATACCTGAAAAAAAAGCAGAAAATAAAAGAGAAATGAGAATTAAGCAAAAAGCATTGAACATATTACATCAACAATGTAAGCATTATTTGATTAAATCAAAACCAATATCTTTACGGTAATTCATTCCGTCAAAGCTTATTTTATCTATTGTCTCATACGACTTTTTAATCGCAAACTCGATATTTTTACCATAAGACGTTATGGCTACAACACGACCGCCAGCCGTGACGGATGAAGGCCCATCAGATTTAGTTCCCGCATGAAAGCAAATGCTATCAACAACGGTATTCAATCCAAAAATCTGTTTGCCTTTTTCATATTTATTGGGATAACCACCAGAGACTAACATTACTGTAGCTGCACTCTTATCATAAAATTGGATGTCCCTCTCAGACAAAGTATTAGTCGCTATTCCCTCAAATAAATCGAGAATATCAGATTTTAATCTTGGTAAAACAACTTCAGTTTCAGGATCACCTAATCTACAATTATATTCTATTACATAAGGGTCGCCTTTCACATTTATGAGTCCAAAAAATATAAATCCTTTGTATTTAATTCCTTCAGACTTCAACCCTTTTGTGGTTGGCACTATAATTTGATTGTGAACTTTGTCCATGAACCCCGCATCTGCAAATGGAACAGGACTCACTGCCCCCATGCCACCAGTGTTTAAACCAGTATCCTGCCCGCCAATTCTTTTATAATCTTTTGCTTCTGGCAACAATTTAAAGGACTCCCCATCTGTAATAATGAAAACAGAAACTTCTTTACCATCAAGGAATTGTTCAATTACTACTTTTTCACTTGCCGCACCGAACTTAGAATCCATCAACATATTTTTCAGTTCCTTTTCAGCCTCCTTTAAATCTTGTAAAATCAATACCCCTTTACCTGCTGCAAGACCATCAGCTTTTAATACATACGGTGCATTCATTCCTCTCAAAAAAGCAACTCCTTTCTCTACTGTTTCTTTAGTAAATGTACCATACTTAGCTGTTGGTATATTGTGCCTTTTCATGAACGATTTGGCAAAGTCTTTACTCCCTTCTAATTGGGCTCCCTTTGCATCAGGACCAATAACTGGAATTTTAAATAAGATTTCATCATTCATGAAAAAATCGGCAATACCATTAACCAATGGTTGCTCTGGTCCTACAATTACTATTTCAATATTGTTATCAATAACAGCTTTTTTAACAGCTTCAAAATCATTTGAATCAATGGGAAGGTTTTTACCATGTTTTCGAGTTCCAGAATTTCCTGGTGCAATAAATAATTCATCTAATATGGAGCTCTGAGCCATTTTCCATGCCAATGCATGCTCTCTACCTCCAGACCCTAATAATAAAATTTTCATTAGCTGTATTTTAAAATCGATTCAAAGAAATTTTTACCTTCCGAATTCGATAAGACATCATCTGAAGCCCTTTCTGGATGTGGCATCATTCCGAAAACATTTTTTTCCTTGTTTGAAATTCCTGCAATATTATGAATAGATCCATTAGGATTAGATTCCGAATTAATCACCCCTTTTTCATTGCAATATTTAAAAAGAACCTGATCATTTTGCTCAAGAGATTCAATTACTTCACTAGACGCATGATAACGCCCTTCCCCGTGAGCAATTGGAATCTTATATGCTTCATCTCTATTTAGACCGGCCGAAATCGCTGCACTCGAAGAAATTGCTTTAAGATGAACATTTTTACAAATGAACTTTTGGTTGTTATTGTGTAAGAGTGCACCATCTAATAATCCTGATTCAGTTAATATTTGAAATCCATTACAAATCCCTAATACATAACCTCCTTTTTTAGCATGAGAAATAACTTCTGTCATGATAGGAGAAAATCGTGAAATTGCACCAGAACGGAGATAATCACCGAAAGAAAACCCTCCCGGTAAAACAACCATATCAGCACCCTGTAAATCAGAATCTTTATGCCAAAGATGAACCACTTCCTGATTCATAACATCCTGAAGTATATACATCATATCCTGATCACAATTTGAGCCAGGAAAAGTAACTACACCAAATTTCATTC
>CALKHF010000071.1 GCA_938092255.1 uncultured Flavobacteriales bacterium
GGAGCAATAATCACTTTCGTATCTGCATTCGATTCCAAGTATTTTTTAATGATTTTTTCTTCCGATTCCCAGGAGCTTCCTGCGATGAGTATCGGCCCCTCAGCCGAGAATTGTGAAAGAACATGATCTTTTGAAGTCGAGTTGTTCTTGTGCTGGATTACCTTATCGTAACGCGTGTCTCCCGAAATCTCAACTTGATTCACTCCAATCGATTCAAGTAGCTCTTTTGTAGATTCATTTTGCACAAAAAAATGGTCCATACTTTTGAGAACATTTGCAAAAAAGCCTCCATACCATTTAAAGTAAATTTGGCTATCTCTAAGTAATGTCGATATCGAAATGGTTTTTATCTCTTGTTTCTTACATCCCAAAATAAAGTTTGGCCAAAATTCATATTTAACGAATACGGCTAATGTAGGCTTTACCTTATTCAAAAATTGCCTGACATTTCCTTTCGTATCGAAAGGAAGATACATGGCAAGATCGATGGGATGGCCTCTTTTCTGGTAATGATTCATGCCGGAGGGTGAGAAAAAAGTCACAAGAAGAAAACTTTCAGGATGGCGTTTTTTTAGCTCATTCATTACAGGAAGTCCTTGATCAAATTCACCCAAAGAAGCACAATGAAACCATATGACATGACTATTTTCAGGGATTTTATCTATTGCTGATGTCCAGCTTTTTCGCCCATCTATACCCTCCTTTATTTTTGCATTAAAAAGAGAGGCAATTCTTAGAATCAGAATAAATAAATGGATGCCTATTTGATATAGAAAATTCATCAATTAAAATAAAAGTCCTTAGGTTGTCTTTTGTAAATAGGAATCACCCAACCCAATTTAAAACCTATCTGAACATCGAGACGAAGCTCAGTTGAAACAGGAACGTCAGGCTCATCAAAGTTTATAGTTCTTCTATTTTTTGTAAAACCCTCTTGTGCATAAAACCCTCCATAAAAATGATAACCACCGTCTTTGCTCATAAAACTATATCCTATAAATTGATGAACATTGACACCTGTAGTTAATCGATCATAGCCTTTTTTATAATCCAACTCAATTTGAGGAATGACTTGCTCGTTTGTTTCAATTTTCATTCTGTGTAAAAGATACCCTACTCCTGTATGAACGAAAACCCCCGAGTTTTTATTTGAACCAAGCACGGGAATTATTTTGCCAATGCACGCATTGGTATTAAAGCCCCTTGGGTAAACGACAACTGCGGCAATGTCTCCATTGACATCTGTAATATTACCATATGAATCTATCAAATGATCAAACAAGCCCGTCATCCGAACGTTATTTCCAAATAAGAAAGAGCTCTGAAGTCCAAAAAACCAATTTTTCGATGTTTTGAAACCTGTCATGACTCCGAGATGATTCATGAAGCCATATCGATCTGCCAGATCTGCTTGTGTCCAATTCGCCCCATATTCGATGGCCATCCATGTCCTTGATATTGTAGAGTCGTTTTTGCTCCACTGTGAAAATGATAAAAAGGGGAAAAATAAAATAAGAAATACAGTTATTCTCATAGTCAACAAATTTACGAGCATTTTTTAATTTGAGATAACGTTTTAATAATCCTTAAAATCACAGTTTACTTTTTGGCTTATGGCTTTGTGTTTATTGCTTTTTTATGCTTGATATTTGTTATATTTGCACTCATCTTAAATAGAGGAATGAAAAAAATTCAAATGGTTGATTTAATTACTCAACTAGAAAAAATCAAACCGTCTATAGACAAAGTAATAAATGAGGTAATAACAACAGCTCAATTTATTAACGGTCCAGAGGTTAAAGCTTTTCAAACTGAACTACAAGAATACTTAGGCGTCAAGCATGTGATACCTTGCGCAAATGGTACTGATGCTTTGCAGATTGCCTTGATGTCGCTAGATTTAAAGCCGGGTGATGAGGTTATTACGCCATCATTTACTTACATCGCTACGACTGAGGTGATCGCATTATTGGGTTTAAAGCCCGTGTTTGTGGAGGTAGATCGAGATACATTTTGTATTGATCCTGATGGAATCAAGAATGCCATTACTGATAAAACTAAAGCAATTGTCCCAGTTCATCTATATGGACAGGCTTGTAACATGAATGAAATCATGTCTATCGCCAAAGAAAATAATTTATATGTAGTTGAGGACAATGCACAAGCGATTGGTTCCGAATACAAATTGTCAAATGGATCATCAGTAAAAACAGGAACGATTGGTGATATAGGTTGCACCTCATTTTTCCCTTCGAAAAATTTAGGATGTTTTGGCGATGGGGGAGCGATTTGCACCAATAATGATGAGCTCGCTGGAAAAATGAGAATGATTGCCAATCATGGTCAAAGCAAAAGATACCATCATGATTTGGTGGGTTGTAATTCAAGATTAGACAATCTACAAGCCGGCATTTTACGAATCAAACTTCGAGAATTGGATTCCTACCTTAATAAAAGAAGAGAGGCAGCATCATACTATGATGAAGCATTTGCCTCCATTTCTGAAATTAAAGTGCCTTATCGATCAGATGAATCAAGACATGTTTTTCACCAATATACGTTGACATTAGAAGGAATTGATAGAGATGCGCTCCATCAATTTTTAGCAGAAAAAGACATTCCTTCAATGATTTATTATCCCATTCCTGCACACAAACAAAAAATGTTTGCATCATTTGGTTCTGGAGATTCCGAATTACCAATTACAGACTGGTTGACTGAAAGGGTTATTTCTTTGCCCATGCACACGGAATTAGAAAAGGAGCAATTAGAGCACATAACAAATTCTGTTTTGGAGTTTGTACAAAAAGAATCAGAATGAATAAAATAGCTGTAGTAGGAACTGGATATGTTGGTCTCGTGACAGGGACTTGTTTTGCTGAAACCGGAAATCATGTCACATGTATTGATATTGACGAGGCGAAAGTGAATCAAATGAAGGATGGAAAAGTTCCTATTTATGAACCCAATCTCGAAACTTATTTTGAGAGAAATATAGCAGCGGGTCGTTTAAAATTTACAACTTCTTTGGAGGAGGGAATTAAAGATGCTGCAATTATATTTCTCGCTTTGCCAACCCCTCCTGGAGAGGATGGATCAGCCGACCTGTCATACATACTGGGTGTTGCTGAAGAACTTGGGAAGATCATTACAGAATTCAAAGTAATTGTAGATAAAAGCACCGTACCCGTTGGGACGGCCGAAAAGGTACAGGCAGCTATCGAGAGAAACACCAATATTGAATTTGCCGTAGTTTCCAACCCAGAATTCTTAAGAGAAGGATTTGCTGTTTCAGATTTCATGAAACCAGACCGTGTGGTTATAGGAACAGGCAGTAAAAGAGCAAAGAAGGTAATGGAGAAGCTATACAAACCATTTGTGAGGCAAGGAAATCCGATTTATTTTATGGATGAAAAATCTGCAGAGCTCACAAAGTACGCTGCAAATTCTTTTTTGGCAACGAAAATTACTTTTATGAATGAGGTTGCTAATTTTTGCGAATTGGTAGATGCAGATATTGATATGGTCAGGGCAGGCATAGGTTCAGATACAAGAATAGGCAAACGATTTTTATTTCCAGGAATTGGTTACGGAGGCTCATGTTTCCCAAAAGATGTTCAGGCCCTGGTTAAATCAGGAAATGATGCTGGATACACCTTTGAAATTTTAAATTCAGTTATCAATATCAACCAAAATCAGAAGACCATTTTATTTCCCAAAATCAAAAATTATTTCAAAGGATCTTTAAAAGGCAAACGCATTGCAGTTTGGGGATTGGCTTTCAAACCAGATACGGATGATATTAGAGAAGCCCCGGCATTATATCTTATTGAAAAACTATTAGAAAGCGGAGCTACTATTTGTGCTTTTGATCCTGAGGCTACGGATAATGTGAAAGCTGTTTTGGGCGATACCATCGAGTACGCTGATGATGAATATACTGTTCTTAAGAATTGTGATGCCCTTTTAATATGTACCGAATGGAGTATTTTTCGAAATCCTGATTTTGAAAAGGTAAAAGAAGGATTGAATGATTTGGTGATATTTGACGGGCGAAATTTGTTTGACATTGAAGAAATGAATAGTAAAGGCTTTTATTATTCAAGTATTGGTAGAAAATTAATTGAACAAACGTGAAAAGAGTTTTAATAACAGGAGCAGCCGGTTTCTTGGGTTCTCACTTATGTGATCGTTTTATTAAAGACGGTTGTTATGTTATTGGTATGGATAACCTGATTACGGGACGCATCACAAACCTAGAACATTTATTCAAGAACAAAAACTTTGAATTTTATCATCAAGATGTTTCAAAGTTCATTCATGTACCTGGCAATTTAGATTACATATTGCATTTTGCATCTCCAGCAAGCCCCATTGATTATTTGAAAATACCAATTCAAACGTTGAAAGTAGGCTCATTAGGCGTGCATAATTGTTTGGGATTGGCAAAGGCAAAAAACGCTAAAATGTTAATTGCATCTACCTCTGAGGTCTATGGTGATCCTGAGGTTCATCCGCAACACGAAGAATATTGGGGAAATGTTAACCCTGTTGGTCCTCGGGGTGTATATGACGAAGCGAAAAGATTTCAAGAGGCCATTACCATGGCGTATCATAATTTTCATAGTGTTGAAACCAGAATTGTTCGGATTTTCAATACTTATGGGCCAAGGATGAGATTAAATGATGGACGGGTATTGCCGGCTTTTATTGGTCAAGCATTAAGGGGAGAGGATTTAACTGTTTTTGGAGATGGATCACAGACGCGTTCATTCTGTTATGTCGATGATTTGATAAATGGGATTGTTAAATTACTTGAAAGCGATTATTCCAATCCCGTAAATATTGGAAATCCCTCTGAAATTACAATATCCCAATTTGCTGAAGAGATTATTTCTTTAACAGGGACAGAACAAAAGGTAATTTATAAGGACCTACCCGTTGATGATCCAAAACAAAGAAAGCCAGATATTACTAAGGCAAAAGAGATATTGAATTGGACACCGAAAGTCGAGAGGTCAGAAGGACTTAAATTGACCTATGAATATTTTAAGAGTTTAACCAAAGAAGAGCTGTTTCATACAGAACACAGTAACTTTGATAAATTTATAATTAGATAATGAGTTTTTACGCACACGAAACGGCAGTAATCGATCAGGGGTGTGAGATAGGTGAAGGGACAAAAATTTGGCACTTTTCTCATGTCATGCCGAACTGCAAAATCGGATTACAATGCAATATTGGTCAAAATGTAGTTGTTTCTCAAGATGTTATACTTGGTAATAATGTTAAGGTTCAAAACAATGTTTCTATATATTCTGGAGTGACTTGTGAAGATGATGTTTTTCTTGGTCCATCTATGGTTTTCACAAATGTTACCAACCCTAGAAGTGGCGTAAATAGAAGAGGTCAATATTCCAAAACCACAGTTAAAAAAGGAGCTAGTATTGGGGCCAATGCAACCATAATATGTGGTCATGACATTGGAGAATATGCTTTTATTGGAGCCGGAGCCGTAGTAACTAAAGACGTTGCGTCATATGCTTTATTGGTGGGTAATCCTGCAAGACAAATCGGTTGGATGAGTGAATACGGACATCGCTTGGAATTTGATGCCTCTGGTATAGCCCAGTGTCCTGAAAGTAAAAAAAAATATCAATTAATGAATAATAAAGTAAAAAAGCTGTAATATGTCTATTTCAAAAAAAATAAAATTTGCAGTTGTTGGAACTGGTCATATAGGAAAAAGACACGCTGAAATGATACGTAGAGAACAAGAAGCCGAATTGGTAGCCTTGGCAGATATACGTTCACAAAAGGATTGTGATGCTGAGTCTTTTGATGTTCCTTTTTTCAATTCTATTGAAGAATTATTAAACAGTAACTTGGAAATAGATGTAGTAAATATCTGTACGCCTAACGGTCTTCATTCAGAACAAGCATTGATGGCTCTCCAAAAGAAAATGCACGTGGTTTGTGAAAAACCTATGGGGCTCAAAAAAGATGCTTGTGAAAAAATCATCTTTAAAGCATTACAGGTTTCAAAACAAGTATTCTGTGTAATGCAAAATCGTTATTCTCCTCCTTCAGAATGGATAAAATCAGTAGTCACTGATGGGATTTTAGGAGACATTTACATGGTTCAGTTGAATTGTTATTGGAATCGTGATGATCGTTATTACAAAAAAGGCGGGTGGAAAGGAACATCGGACCTTGACGGGGGAACATTATTCACTCAGTTCTCTCATTTCGTTGATATTATGTATTGGTTATTTGGTGACATTGATAACATAGAGGGTAAGTTTTCTGATTTTAACCATAAGGACACAACAGACTTTGAGGATTCAGGCTTTGTGAATTTTGATTTTGTAAATGGAGGGATGGGTTGCATAAATTATTCAACCGCCGTTGCCAATCAAAATCTAGAGTCTTCCATGACAATTATAGGTCAAAATGGAAGTGTAAAAATCGGGGGGCAATATATGAATGAAGTTGAGGTCTGTAATATTAAGGGATACGAAATGCCTAAGTTAAAGGAATCAAATCCTGCCAATGACTATGGTCCATATAAGGGGTCTGCGGCCAATCACAATTACGTGATCAAAAATGTAATTGATGGGATAAAAGGGAGAACTTCCCCAACTACAAACGCACTTGAAGGATTAAAGGTGGTTGAAATTATTGAAAGAATTTATAAAGTTAGAAACGAAAAACAAAAACAGAGATGAGTGATTTGATTTATGATAGAATGCTAAAAGGAGAAGCTAAACTTGCTGTCATAGGACTTGGTTATGTCGGGCTGCCAATAGCCTTAGATTTTGCGCGTAAAATCAAAGTTGTAGGTTTTGATATCAACCAAGAAAGAGTGGATATGATGAAAAAATCAGTCGATCCAAGTAACGAGTTAGAGGCGAAAGATTTTGATGGATGTGATATAGAATTTACAGCCAATATTGATGACCTTAATGATGTTCAATTTTTTATTGTTGCTGTACCCACACCAATTGATGACGCCAATTTACCGGATCTGACTCCTTTATTAGGCGCAAGTAAAACGGTAGCTCAGGTTTTGAAGAAAGGGGATTATGTTGTTTATGAATCTACTGTTTATCCTGGATGTACAGAAGAAGATTGTATTCCTGTACTTGAAAAAATTTCTGGTTTAATATTTAAAGAAGATTTTAAGGTCGGGTATTCACCAGAGAGAATTAATCCAGGAGATAAGGTTCACACTTTACAGAATGTAGTAAAAGTTTCTTCTGGTTGCTGTGAGGTTTCCTCTGAACAAATTGCCAAGACATATGAACTTGTTGTTGGAGCTGGAGTTCATAGAGCGCCAAGTATAAAAGTGGCAGAAGCAGCAAAGATTATAGAGAATACTCAAAGAGATGTAAATATTGCATTGATTAATGAGTTGTCAATTATTTTTAATAAGCTAAGCATCAATACTTTTGATGTACTTGATGCCGCAGGAACAAAGTGGAACTTTCTAAAGTTTTCTCCAGGTCTTGTAGGAGGACATTGCATAGGAGTAGATCCATACTATCTAACACACAAAGCCCAGCAGGCAGGTTATCACGCCAAGGTCATTACCAGTGGTCGTTATGTAAATGATTCTATGGGGTTTTATATTGCGAAACAAACAGTTAAGAAGATTTTAGCTCAGGGAAAACACATTCAAGATGCCAAAGTCTTAGTTATGGGTGCTACATTTAAGGAAGATGTTTCAGATATTCGTAATTCAAAAATAGTCGACATCGTTAGTGAGTTGAAATCATTTCAGGTAAAAGTAGATTTAATTGATCCCCATGCCGATTCTTCAGAAATGGAGCATGAATATAGTATCTCACTGGCTGCCGACCCTAATAATGATTATGATGCAGTTATAGTGGCTGTTAACCATGAAGCGTACCTGAATCTCGATGAAAAGTATTTTCAAAGCATATTGAAAGATTCAAATGGCGTATTTGTAGACGTAAAAGGAATCTATAAAAACAAAATGAAAGAACTCGATTATTGGAGTTTATAAAATGGAAAACAGAAGAATATTAATAACAGGGGGAGCCGGTTTTATTGGCTCACATCTAGTAAGGAGATTTGTCAAAAAGTATCCTAATGATATCATTATTAATCTTGATAAGTTGACATATGCCGGTAATTTAGAAAACTTGCGAGATGTTGAGAATAGTTCGAATTATATTTTCGAAAAAGTTGATATTGTAGATGCTGAAGCTGTTCTTTCAGTTTTTAAAACGCATCAAATCACAGATGTCATTCATTTAGCCGCAGAATCCCATGTAGACCGTTCAATTGAAGGCCCGATGGAGTTTGTTATGACAAATGTAGTTGGAACGGTCAATCTCCTCAATGCCGCTAAAGAAATGTGGCAATCTGGTCAACATGTTTTTCATCATGTTTCTACGGATGAGGTTTATGGTTCCTTAGGAGATTCAGGACTTTTTACAGAAGAAACATCATATGACCCAAGAAGTCCATACTCAGCATCCAAAGCATCTTCAGACCATTTTGTCAGAGCTTATTACCATACCTATGGACTTCCGATAAAAATGTCAAACTGTTCCAATAATTATGGAAGTCATCATTTTCCCGAAAAGTTAATCCCTCTAATGATTCACAATATTGTAAATAACAAACCTTTACCGGTTTATGGAAAGGGCGATAATATTCGGGATTGGTTATGGGTGGAAGATCATGTCAGTGCTATAGACAAAATATTTTCTGAAGGACGAATCGGTGAATCTTACAATGTTGGCGGCTTAAATGAATGGACAAATATTGAGTTGGTTAAATATTTATGTAGTGTTCTTGATCAAAAGCTAGGCCGGAGGTCCGGAGAGTCTGAAGAACTCATTACTTACGTTAAAGATCGAGCGGGCCACGATAAAAGATATGCCATTGATGCTTCAAAACTCGAAAAAGAATTGGGGTGGACTCCTTCCATCAAATTTGAAGAAGGATTGAATAAAACAGTGGATTGGTATCTTGAAAATGCGGAATGGGTCGATAAAATCATCAGTGGATCATACCAAGACTATTATAAACAGATGTATTTGGAAAGATAAATGGGGATATTTGGGAGCTTATTTAAAAAGAAAGAAGTCCTTCCTCCATTTGATTTGGGGAGATTCAAAGCAGACATGCACTCTCATTTAATACCAGGAATTGATGATGGATCACAGAGTATGGATGAAACCATCGCAATGCTTGCGAAATTTGAGAGCTTGGGATATAAAAAGATCGTGACCACTCCTCACATTATGTCAGATTCTTTTCCTAATAATAAAGATACAATTCAAACAGGTCTTAAGGAGGTCCAAAAGGAAATTAAAAAAGTAGGCCTTCAAATTGAAATTGAAGCTGCCGCAGAATATTACTTCGACGAGACATTGATGCCTAAAATAAAAAACAAAGAGCTCCTCACTTTTGGTGACAATTATGTTTTGGTTGAATTTGCATTTCATTCTCCTCCTCAATATCTTGATCAGCTTTTTTTTGAACTTAAAACTCATGGCTATCGGCCTGTAATTGCCCATTTTGAGCGATATATTTATTATCTAGGAAAAATTGAAAAAGCTGAAAAATGGCGCAGCAATGGAATTAATATTCAGATCAACTTAAATTCGTTATTTGGACAGTATGGACCAGATATTAAAAAGCAAGCTGAAAAACTTATTGATGCAGGTCAATTCGATTTTGTAGGAACTGATTGTCATCGAATTGAACACCTCATGTTTTTAGAAGACCATTTGTCTTCACCCTACCTACATAAAATCGGAAAGTACTTGGTAAAGAATATGGTACTTTGATTGTTAATTTTCTCAGACACGCCAAAACTGAATTGGTTTCATCTAGTGGTAGAGATTATGATCGAAATCTAAGTCCTAAGGGATATGATCAATGTGAAGAAATAAAAAAGTTCCTAGATGGTATTCTGGGTGATGAAACAAAAATATATTGCTCTGCAGCTATGCGTACCCGTCAAACTGCTGCTCTAATATTTGAAAATCATAAATCCGTAAGCTACCGCGAAGAGTTATATTTAAGTAGCAAAGAAACGATGTTTGAATTTATCTGCAATCAAGAATCATCTCAAGAAATCTTAATTATTGGTCATAATTTCGGGCTTTCTGAATTAGCATCTTACCTATCAGGTTCTCTTATAGTCATGAAAACGAGTGGTTTTATTCGTTTGGAATTTCCGGGCTTTTCTATTGCCGAACTCTCTGCTTCAACAGGTGTTATAAAGACAATTCATCGATGTGATTTAGATTAATAAAAAACTTCTTTTCAATAATTTTATATTTGTTGCCAATGGTTATATCTGACTTTCTAAAAAACAACTTTAATAATTTCAAAGAGATAAATATTAACGAGAGTTCATTTTTCTATTTTGAATGTGATTTAATACCGGACACACGAGTGTTAATGACGTCTGGATTAAGTGATTTTAAAATGAACGTCCATGAAAAACATCTTGGTGAAGAGTATGCAGAATTATTTTTCCTTCTACCTGTCTATTGGAGTGAAAAAGAGTTGTTTGAAAAAGACAATGAATGGGTGTTTTCATGTTTATTGAAAATTAAACAACACGTTAAGAATAAAAATACATGGATTGGTAATGGTCATACTTTTTCAATTAAGGAAATGACCGTGCCGTTTTTTAAAAAATCTAATCTTTCTCATTTTATGATTTCAGATCCCATTGAGCTAGAACGACTTTTAAAACCAATTCTTTTGGAAGAAAAAACGGTTCGTTTTTTAGCGCTAATTCCTCTTTATAAAAATGAATTTAGCTTTAAAGAAGCCCGAGGGACATTTAAAATGGAGGAAAAACTGCGGCAATACCGGATCACAGAGAAGATGGATGGTTATAGAGAATCTGTAATTAAATCAAGAATTGCAAGACTTTTTAAAAGATGAAGCCACCTTATTATAAAGCCCATTTGGCGTTATTTTTTGTCAATGTACTTTATGGTGCGGGACACATTATTGCCAAAGGTGTAATGCCTGAATTTTTAACTCCGTCTGTTTTTATTTTTTTAAGAGTGAGCGGTGCAGTACTGTTTTTTTGGATCTTGGCACTCCTGTATAATAAGTTTAAAATCAAGGTAAATGACATTCCTTTATTTATTCTTTGTGGCATATTTGGTGTTGCCGTGAATCAGCTTTTCTTTTTTCATGGATTAAATTTATCATCGTCCTTTAATTCAGGTATTATTATGTCAATGAATCCAATAATGGTTGGTGTTTTGTCCTATTTTATACTAAAAGAAAAACCAACTGTGATCAAAATAGCGGGTGTGCTTCTTGGAGCTTTAGGTGCAGTCTTACTCACCCTCAAAGGAACAGTGGGCAACGGGGATTCAATCATTGGAGATGTATTTTTAATTGTAAATGCAATGAGTTATGCATTATACTTGGTTTTGGCTAAGCCATTAATGAGTCGTTATGCACCCATAACAGTAATCACCTGGGTATTTACTTTTGGTTTGTTTTTTGTTTGCATATTCCCATCTACAATACCAGACTTGGGTCAAACTAATTTTGCAGAAATTCCGAGTGAGATTTATTTAAAGATCGTTTATATAATTGTTGGCGTTACTTTTTTTACTTATTTACTCACGATTTACGGCTTACAGTTTTTAAGTCCAACCGTTTCAAGTTCGTATATTTATTTCCAACCTTTATTGGTGGTTCTGTTTGCTTTTGTCTTTTCATATTTAAATTGGTCAGCGGATTATACCAATACGATTACTTTTGAAAAAATTGCATACATGATATTGATCTTTTTAGGTGTTTACCTGACGTCAAAATCATCATCAAAAAAAACACCATGAAAAATTTTTTAGTAACAATCTTCTTTATTCAATGTCTTCATTTAGTTTATGCACAAAAGCATGCGATTAATGAAAATGATTATCTTGATTGGAAACGAATTTCCAATCAGAAGATAAGCGAAAAAGGGGAGATATTATCTTATTCAATAGATCAGCTTAAGGGTGATTCCTATTTGTATATTCAACAAACGTCGCCTTTCAAAGTTGATTCATTCGAGCGTGCAAGTGATTTTGAAACTTCCAGAAATAACAATTTTGCAGTTTTTAAAATATCTCCTGGTTACGACACCTTGAGAAAGGTGAAACTAAAAAAGATTAAAAAAGCAAAATGGCCCAAAGATACTTTGGGAATTTATGATTTTACCAACAACAAGCTAATTAAGGTGCCAGGAGTTCAAGCATTTTCTATTGCGAAAAAGGGAAATACCCTTGCATACATTCAGGAGATTGTGCCTGAAGCTAGGCCGAGTATATTTGCCTCATGGTATGTTTCCAAAAAGAATAAAAAAAAGAAAAAAGAAAGATCATTAAAGGTCTATTATTCATATCCTTTACCATCTTTTGACGAAAGCAATGTGAAGTCATTTGTTCTTTCTCCTGATGGAGAGCGTATTGCTTATATTGAGCCTGTTTTGGGAGATGATGATAAAGCCTCAGAGAAATTAGTGATTCGCAATACGAAAGATGGTGATCTTGTTTGTTCTTTTGCGTCGCAGCAAAAATATAAACTTCCAGTATGGAGTGAGTCATCTAATAAAATGGCTTTTTTCTTTTCCAATGATACCATCTTAAACAATTATCAAATGACCTTGTACGATTTTGACTTGAGTGCCTCTCTTTCGTTTGGAGACACTTTAGATACAAAATTAGAAGCTGACTTGGTGCCTTCTCAATGGAGAACTCCTTTCTTTTCTAGGGATGAAAACCGATTGTTTTTTGGTATTCATGCTAGGGCTTTAAAGGAAGCGGAAGATTCGTTACTTGATGAAGAAAAATATCACTTAGACGTTTGGCATTACATGGACCATCAAATTCAACCACAACAAAAAAAGAGACTAAGCAGGGATAAAAAGAAGAATGATTTATACGTTTATAATATAAACCAGGTAAAATTAAATAAGCTTTCTAACGACACTTTGAATGTAATCGTAACAGACAAGCATGAGTCTGCTTATGCATTGGCATACTCAAACGAGTCTTATGCTATTGAATCCCAATGGTCGTACCCATGGAAGAAGGATTATTATTTGGTTTCTCTTGATAATGGTAATGTCAAAAACATAAAAAAGAGCCTTAAGTACCCTGGAAAAATGTCTTCAACTTCCAACTACTTCACCTATTTCAATGAGGAACAAGGAGAGCATCTAATCATTAACTTAAAGAACAATAAAGAGACCTGTATCACCTGCTCTATGGATAGCACGATATGGACCCGAGATATTAATGGGATGCCTATTCTAGCCGGACCAGTTCGTACACTAGGATTTACAAGAGACGACCATTATGTTTTTCAGTCTAAATGGGATGTGTGGTCTTACGATCCTTTAAATGATACATTGATCTGTATTACAGAAAGACAAGGTGAGCAAAGGAAAATTGAAATGTCAATCTATAAAAAAAATAGAGACAGTGTCTGCATTGATTTTTCTTCTAGCTATGTATATGGCTTTAATAAAATAAATAAATCAATGCACTTGTTTAATTGGCTCAAGCATGAAGACCACCATGATTTAATCGAAAACATGATTTCTCCACATAGGTTTCAATCCCTTATTTGGTCTACCGATGGTGAAAAGGCATTATTAAGGAAATCTTCAGTTCTTGAGTATCCAAATATAGAATTGGTTGACAAGAATTTTCAAATCATAAAGAAGATTTCTAATGCAAACCCACAGCAAAAAGATGTAATATGGCCTTCTGTTGAATTGGTGAATTGGTATAGCTATGATTCGATACCTCTTGAGGGGCTTATCTATATTCCAGAAAATTATGATACGACTAAACGGTATCCGTTAATGGTTTATTATTATGAATTAAATTCTGATAATTTGCACAATTATCGATCTCCCAAGCCATCGGCGAGTATTATAAACCCAATTGAATATGCTTCAAATGACTATTTGGTCTTTGTTCCCGATATTCGATATGTGCCTGGTTACCCTGCCAAATCTGCTTATAATTCTATTATGAGCGGAACAGATTTTATAATTAAAAATTATGCAGTTGACTCATTGAAAATGGGCCTTCAAGGACAAAGTTGGGGAGGTTATCAAACGGCCCAGCTTATTACAATGACAAACAGGTATGCGGCAGCTATGGCGGGAGCACCAGTAAGCAATATGTTTTCAGCATATGGTGGTATTCGCTGGGGATCAGGATTAAATCGACAGTTTCAGTATGAGGCGACTCAAAGTCGAATTGGAAAGACCATTTGGGAGGCCCCCGAACTGTACTACGAGAATTCACCTTTGTTTCATTTGCCAAAAGTGAACACCCCACTTCTTATAATGCATAATGACAAGGATGGTGCTGTTCCTTGGTACCAAGGAATTGAACTGTATACGGGTATGAGAAGACTTCAAAAACCCTGTTGGATGTTGGTGTATAATAACGATGATCATAACTTGAAAAAGCTGGCAAACAAATTTGATTTGAGCAAAAGAATGAATCAGTTTTTTGATCATTATTTAAAGGGTTCACCTCAACCGGAATGGATGGAAAAAGGCATTCCTGCTCTTGAAAAAGACAAGAACAACGGATATCAAATCAATGAAAAATAAGCT
>CALKHF010000072.1 GCA_938092255.1 uncultured Flavobacteriales bacterium
TGCTTCAGATGGCCTCGAACCTCTAACATATGAATGGCTTATCGATGGAGATACTTTTTCTGACGAAACCAATCTAAATACTATTTTTAATGAATCATCTGTCCCTTTCGGTGAAACGAGTTTAACGCATGACCTTGACTTGGTTGTAACAGATGCTAATGGGTGCACTGATACCGCTAGCAATTTAATCACGGTTTCAATACCCACAGCATATCCCAACTTTAGCTTCACTGGAGCTGCAATTAATTCTGAAGGCGAGTATACATGTCCTCCAATATTTGGAACGTACGAGGATTCCTCTTTTTCATATGGATCAATTCAATCATGGATATGGAATTTCGGAAACGGGAATCAATCTGTTCTAGAAGACCCAAGTAACACCTATGCCCTTCCAGGCACCTACTCCCTTACACTTTTAATCACTGATTCCTATGGTTGTACAGATGATACAGTTCTTGTAGACTACCTCACTGTCGGTGGCCCAAGTGGAAATCCAAGCTGGTTTCAAATACCTGGAGAATGTGCTCAAGGCGCAAACTTTGTAATGAACGATCCTGTTGATGTTGCATCCATTACATGGAATTTAGGAGATGGAAATACCATGCAAGATACACTTAGTTTCTTCTATAATTTCCCTGAAGCAGATACCTATTTCCCTGAAGTTACGATTATGGATGAATTGGGTTGTGAAGTGATTTATCCTTTAAATGAAATATCGGTTGCAGACGATGGTTTAAATGCCTTTTTCACAGCGACTCCAAATCCCGCTGATCAAGATGAGGAAATTACATTTATAGATGGTTCCAATTTTGATAGCACCCCGATAATAAGCTGGGCGTGGGATTTCGGGAATAGTAATTTGGTTTATAGCGGAACAAATGAGTCTCAAGTAGAAAGCTATCCAACAAGTGGACAATATCCTGTTATTCTTACTATCACTGATGCAATCGGTTGCACCGATGAATATTCGGTAATTATCGACATCAGCGACCCTCTCATATGGGTGCCAAATGTATTTACACCGAATGATGATGGAGTAAATGACTTGTTTACATTACCGTTTGACGGTTTCAAATCGTATAATATTCTTATTTTAAATCGATGGGGCAATGTCATGTGGGACAAAGTAGATCAAACTGGTGTATTACTTTGGGATGGAACAGATAACGGGGCTGAAAAATGTAAAGATGGTGTTTATTTCTATAAGCTTTCAGGCGAGATGTTGGGAGGAACGATTGTCAATGAACACGGTTTTGTAACTGTAATCGAATCAGAATAAATCATTCCCTTCATTATTCATTGCTTCATAGTTTTCATCAATACTTAAAGTAGATTCTTTAGAAGCCTCGACGGCCAATACGTCACACCTTTCATTTTTTATATTGCCCGCATGACCCTTAACCCATTGAAATGTAATCTCAAAATTCGTGGAGATTTTATCGTATCGCATCCATAAATCCTTGTTTTTTTTCCCCTTAAACCCTTTTTTGATCCATGATTTTAGCCATCCTTTGGTAATTGAATCAATAACATATTTTGAATCAGAATAAACCTTTACTGGAATCTTATTTGTCTTTAAAGATTCTAACGCAACAATCACGGCCATGAGCTCCATTCGATTATTGGTGGTTTTTCTAAACCCTTCAGCGATTTCTTTTTCTTTGGTGTTGTACGAAAGCACTATTCCATATCCCCCAGGTCCTGGATTACCTCTTGAACTACCATCTGTATATACTTCTATCAATCTTGCTATTTTAGTCTATCTGGATTTGAATTCAGAAACCCCTTCCATGATCCCGATTTATTCTTATTATTTTCTCCTCTTCCCTTTGAATAATGATGACACAAAGCCACCGCCAATCCATCCGTAGCATCAAGATATTTTGGCATTTCTTCAAATTTCAAAATGCTTTGAAGCATGGCCGCTACCTGCTCTTTTGATGCACGCCCCGAACCTGTTATGGCTTGCTTTATTCGTCTTGGAGAATATTCCTCATAGGGAACATTGTGATTCAGACTTGCTGCAATAGCAACTCCTTGAGCTCTTCCCAGTTTAAGCATAGATTGTACATTTTTACCAAAAAAAGGCGCTTCAATCGCCATTTCATCTGGTTTAAATTCTAGTATCAATCCATTCAACCGTTCCAAAATACGCTTTAGTTTATCTGGATGTGTTTCAATTTTTTTAAGCTGAATAATTCCAAAATTTAACATAGAAATTTCTTTCTTTTTTATGTGAATTAGCCCATATCCCATTACGGTGGTACCTGGGTCAATTCCAAGAATTATCTTATCTTCAGACACTCAATTTGGTTTTAGTGATTAAATCTAAACAATTTCATTCGATTTCATTCCTAATGTTGAAATTAGGTGTTTTAGGCTTGCTTATTTATTACCTCAGTAGTCGACTTTCCGATTTGCCCAACGGCATCTCTTTTACATCTACAATTCACTATGATGCACTCGTGTTTTTAATTTTCTTAATGCCTTTAAATCTTTTTATTGAATGGCAAAAATGGAATGTCATCCTTCGAGATGAAACTGTTGATCAAAAACAAAAGGTACATTCTTTTCTATCAGGCATTGTATCGGGAATAATTACTCCTGCCTATGCTGGAAATTTTATTGGTCGTATGCTCTATTTTCCAAAATCAAGTCGAAAGAAAATCATCGTAAATACTTTTACTTCAAATGGAGCCCAATTTATCATGAGTATTTCAATGGGGCTCGTTGCATTTCAAAATATTTATTCTAGTTCTATTCATTTATTCTATCATTTACTTTTAATTATTGCCAATTTAAGTCTATATCTCCTCTATTTTTATGGAGATTCGATAATTGAAAAACTTCCTTTTCGAATCTTTAAGCAAATTAGTGGCATTGTAGTATCAAGAGATCTAAGACTTGTCCTGCTATGCCTTTCAATGTTCAGATATGCCGTTTTTGTAGCGCAATTCATATTGGCCCTTATGGTCTTTGATGTACCATTTAATCCTGATTTCATCATCTGGGTAATGCTCATGTTTGGGGCCATAACCATTTCCCCCTCTCTGTTCATGGGGAAATTAATTGTCCGAGAAACTGTAGCCATAACAATTCTCACGCTTATTGGCATTGCTTTACCATCAATTATTTTAGCGGCAGTTAGCACGTGGCTTTTAAATCAAATATTACCTGCTCTAATCGCTACATTACTTGTAAAAAAACGTACTCAGCATGCTTGGGTTTAGTATTCTAATCATTTTATATCTCATCTTTTATTTCATACTCCTCATCGGATGGAGAAATACACAAAAGATGAACACAAAAAAGGCTCATTCAACAATAAAATGCTCGGAATTGACTGTCGTTGTTGCTTTTAGAAATGAATATCATAACCTTTCTGTTCTTCTCAAGAAGATTAACCGTTTAAAAATACTCCCGTCTAAATTCATCTTTGTTAACGACCATTCGCAGGATGATTGGTCAGAATTGTTTGAAAAAATGAATTCTAATTTAATCGCTACTCACTCATTAAATGAGGCAGCTTTTGGTAAAAAATCAGCAATACAAGAAGGCGTAAAGAGAGCCACAACGAAATATATATTATGCTGGGATGCAGATATTCAATTTGAAGATAATTATTTTACTGACGTTCAAAAACTTGAAGTAGCAGACCTGATCGTATTGCCTGTGCACTTTGAATCGAAAAACATAGTACAGTCCCTCGGTGAAATTGATTTTTATCTTGCAAATTTCGTAAATCAAGCGAGTGCTTATTGGCAAAGACCTATCATGTGTAATGGTGCAAATTTACTTTTCGAAAAAAATGCCTACTTGGAATCTATAAACCTGAATGCACATGCACATATTTTGAGTGGTGATGATATGTTTCTGTTGCGTCATATGATAAAACAAAACAAGAAAGTGTATTGTGCTTCGAATCAGCTGTGTCGAATAACAACTCAAAGCCCACCATCTTTTTTAGGATACATTAGTCAAAGGACTCGATGGTTTGGAAAATCCTTATTAATCAAAGATGGGTTGCTGAATTTTTGGGCGGTCGTTCAATTCATTTTTACCGTTTCTTTTTTCAGCTTTTTTATTTACTGGGCAATTGAAGATCCAAAAACTTTTGGCCTATTATTCTTAATCAAATGCGTGCTTGACCTGTCATTTCTGTCCCTATATTTCTTTTCAATTAAGAAAAATATCTTAACCTTCCTCATTCCGTTCTATGGATTGATTTTTCCGTTTTATAACTTATTTATATTGTTTTCCTTCTATTTTAAAAAGCAGAAATGGAAAGGGCGAAAGCTTTATCAATAATCATTCAAGAGATTCTAATTATATTCGCAACATGAATATTTTAATGGTTTGTTTGGGGAACATTTGCAGATCACCATTAGCAGATGGTTTACTCAGGAGTAAAGTGAAACGTGATGGCCTTGCTGCTATTGTAGATTCAGCGGGCACCGCTAATTACCATGTTGGAGGGCCTCCTGATGAAAGAATGACTGAAACAGCCATGAACAATGGCATCGACATCTCCTCCCTAAGAGCACGCCAATTTGAGGTTTCAGATTACGACAATTTCGATCTCATTTATGTGATGGACAAATCGAATTACCATAATGTCACCCGATTAGCCAGAAACGACAAAGACATTGATAAAGTCAAACTAATTTTAGACGAGCTAGGGCATTCCAATAACATCCAGGAAGTTCCTGATCCCTATTATGGCGGACAAGCAGGTTTTGATCATGTATTTGATTTATTGGATAGGTCAACAGATATAATCATTGAAAAACTAAAAAATGACTAAAGCAGGAAGTTTATATATCATTCCTAATACGCTTGGTGGTGAGTCCATACAAGACATTATACCTCAAGAAGTAATCCTAAAAGCTTCTGGAATTAGACACTTTATCGTTGAAAACCTCAAGTCATCGAGAAGATTACTCCGGAAAATGGATAGGCAATTTCCAATTGATGAGTCCATGTTTATTGAAATGAACAAGCGGAGTACAGAACAGGACACCATGAGGGGCTTGCACTGGCTGATTGAGGGAAAAGACGTGGGTGTAATTTCTGATGCAGGTTGCGCCTGTGTTGCAGATCCTGGAGCTGATATTGTTTCTTTGGCGCACTCTCAAAAAATACCTATTTTTCCGATGGTGGGGCCATCTTCGATTTTACTTTCCTTGATGGGTAGTGGCTTTTCGGGACAGCAATTCACCTTTCACGGTTATCTACCAAAAGACAGAAAAGACCGAATTAAAACATTGAAGATCTATGAATTCGAGTCAAGAAAAAAGGGCTACACACAAATATTCATGGATACACCATACAGAAACATGAATGTTCTCGAGGATTTATTAAATGAGCTTGCTGACCACACACAGATTTGTATTGCTTCAAACATCACACTACACAATCAACGTATTCGAACGATGAGTGTAGAAGACTGGAGAGAAAATGCCTACGACTTGAGCAAATCTCCGTGTGTGTTTTTGATTGGGTAAATTTACTGGATAACAAGTTATGCTCTACAACTTAGATTTTCTTGAATTATTGTATGCTTGAATTGCTTTGAACATTTTTCGCGGTGCTATCTGCAGAATAATTCCTCCTGATAAAATTGCAGCGACTCCCGCATAAAAAGTATTTGGTATATAAAAAGATTGGTCGAATGCCTGACGCAGAGAATACATAGTAATACCTACGCCTGCACCCGTTAATCCCCAACCGAGAATATTTAAATTCCGATACGTGTATAAATATTTCATACTCGAAACATTATCCTTTAAATCCACCCTTAAGTTTGAATAACTCGTGCGCTTCACAAAAGAATAATCCATAGTATACCAGCTAGTAAAAGGGTTTAACGCTTTATTAGGGTTTATTACGAATGAAGATGAATAAAAAGAAACCTTTCCCTCAATAATACGATTTTGAAATCCAAATGAAGTTTTAGCAAAATTCCCCTTGTAGTTCTGATAAAACATCACCGTATTCAATTCATAGGACTTTTCATCTAAAAATAATACACGCCCCTTTTTTAAAACCTGATTGCCATAAAGTTTCTCTCCATTATTGAAAATTATAAAATCCGTACCCTTATGTTCTGATTGAGAAAAACCAATAAATGGTATAAGGATGAAAATGAGTAATAATTTCAGCATTGTGATTTAAAATTAAATAAATTACTGAAACCCATTCTTAAACATAATAGAAAACGATTCGGGCAAATAGCAAAATTTCACACACAACGCTACGCTCATCGTAAAACGTTTATTCGTTGCGTTTAAAATACACAAATTAATGGGTATGATTCTAGATTTTCGGGCATAAAAAAACCCCCAACTACAATGTAGTCAGGGGTCTTAAGATCGGCGTCGACTTACTCTCCCATCCTCAAAAGGACAGTACCATCAGCGCAAGCAGGCT
>CALKHF010000073.1 GCA_938092255.1 uncultured Flavobacteriales bacterium
TCATAGCGCTTTCCTGTATATGTTTCATTTTCTGTAAAGTCAGACTGCACCAATTCTGCCTCTGCAACCATTTCGGCTGAAAAGCTTGAGCTGAAAAATTGAAGAAAAAGAACAATTCCTCCTATAAATATAAATGAACGAAATAATAACTTCGTCAAAAACTGTTTCTCATAGCGTTTTGTTAATCGCGCTCCAAAAGACATGAAAATTGGAGCAGCAATTGCTGCTAAAATAAATGAACGAACATGATAAATCAAAAATATAGAAAGAAGAATAATCAACACGTGTTTCAATTTTATGGTGTTCCGAAGGACCATAATATTAAAAACAAAATAAAGCAAGTTCAATATAGAAATAAAAACCACCGAATCTTTAGAAATACCCGTACACCAAAAACTTACGCTTGGAACAAATAAAATACATAGAGCCGCGATATTCGTTTTGTGCGCACCTAATTTAACGATCATCTCAAATACACGCCATGAAGCCATTGCGGTTAAAAAAGCAAAAAACATCGTGCCAGCAAAGTAAGATTTGAAGGTGATAAACGAAACAACTGAAGCAATTTTACAAATAAACCAGGCTTCAGGCTCTTTAAATAACCAGCTTGGAGGATAACCTGTATCTACATTAAAGTGCTTAGAAAATATTTCGGATGATGGTTCACTAATTAAATTTTCAAAATAAAGGGAGGGGGAATTTACAAATAGATTGTTCAAGGTAACCGCTCCGTCCCAGTAGGCAGTGGTATCACCGCCCCCATAATACACCAGATAAACTATAGCAAAAGAAATGGCAAAAAAGAACTTGAAAAACACATTTCTCATGTAGTATTTTCGAATATTGGCGTCTACTTTCTTTGCTCTCGAATTGGCAATGACAAGAAAGGTAACCAACCATAAAGTGGCAATTGAAATATCATAAAACGAAACATAATTACTTTCCACTCAAGTCAATTTTAAGAATGATGGTATTTTTCACCGTTCAGTATCGTTTTTGCCCTATACAATTGCTCCAAAAACAACATACGTATCATTTGATGAGAAAATGTCATTTTCGAAATTGATAACTTTTCGTTTGCGCGATCGTAAATGGACTTGTCAAATCCATACGCCCCACCAATGATAAATATCAATTGCTTAAGTCCTCTAATTTCTTTATTATTGAGCCATTTTGAAAAATTTTCCGATGAATAATGATCCCCTTTCTCATCCAGAAGGATCACTATATCATTTGGTTTAATCATCTTCAATAGTAATTCAGCTTCTCTTTTTTTTAGTAACTCATTGGACTGATTTTTACACGTTTTAATCTCTTTTAGATCAATTCGTTCAAAATTCAAATAATGCTTTAACCTCTTTTCATATACCAATTCACCTTCCCTTAAATAAGGGATAGTTGTTTTTCCAATATTGATCAAGCGAACATTCATTATTCAACGGCTTCAACAGAAAGAACCTCAGGCGCTGCTATTTTCAATGCTTCCTCTAGCCCAGCCCGCATTGTCATGTGACTCATTGAGCAGTCACTGCATGCACCCAATAGCTTTACTTTAACCACTGCATCTTCTGTTAATTCAACAAACTCCATGTCTCCACCATCAGCATGAAGGAAAGGACGTAGTTGCTCAATGGCCTGATTAATCTTATTTACTGTGTCCTCTTTATTTTCCATTTCTTAAGCTTTATGTTTAATCTCTATTTGCTTGGTAAAATTCTGCACCAGCTCATCAAAAACATCCGATATTATACTATTTTCTTGTAATACCGCAGGTTTACCAATATCACCAGACTCTCTCAAACTTTGAATTAGAGGTATTTGACCTAAAAACGGCACCCCCAACCCTTCAGAAAGATTTTTAGCACCGTCCCTTCCAAATATATAATATTTATTGTCAGGAAGTTCTTCAGGAGTAAACCAAGACATGTTCTCAACCAATCCAATAATTGGAACGTTCACATTATCCATTTTAAACATGTTGACCCCCCTTCGTGCATCTGCGAGAGCAACTTCTTGAGGCGTACTTACAATAACAACACCATCTAAAGGAATACTCTGTATTAAACTTAAATGAATATCACCGGTTCCAGGAGGAAGATCGATTAAAAGAAAATCCAACTCTCCCCAATGGGCATCATTAAACATTTGTAATAAGGCTTTAGATGCCATTGGTCCCCTCCAAACAACTGCATTTTCTTTATCGGTAAAGAAGCCAATAGATAATATCTTAACTCCATTAGAGGGTATTGGATCTATCAATGACTGCCCCTCTATTTCAGTCATTTTAGGACGTTCATTTACGAGATCAAACATTGTTGGCATTGATGGACCGTATATGTCAGCATCAATAAGCCCAACTTTATATCCCTTTTTTGCCAAACCGGCAGCCAAATTGGAGGTTATTGTTGACTTTCCGACTCCTCCTTTTCCCGATGCAATTGCTACAATATTTTTTACCCTCGGAAGAATTTTTCTTGGCGCTTTTTCATCTGCAGCTTTCTGCTTCACCTTGCATTGAATCTCAATACCTTTTTTTAATCGAGATTTCAAATTAAACTCGATCGCCTCCTTCATTCTGTTTTTCGCATGCATCGCGGGGTTATTTACATAAACAGTAAGGCTCACTTTGTTTTCCTCAATAACTAAATCCTCGATTAAATTGGAAGAAACGATATCCTTACTCGATTCAGGTTCTTGAATGTTTGCCAATACCTCTAATACCTCTTCTCTCTTTATCATAGCGCCAAATTAATAGATTTAAACGACAGAAATGATTTTAAAATAAAATCAATAACCTTTTTTGAATCTCCCTCCTCTTTATTCTTAATTTCATAGTAAACACCATTTATGAACTTTACTCCATATAGATGATAAGTTGATGATTTTTTTGATGTCAAATTCAATTCTCGTTTGTATATGACATAATCGTCTTTTTGTTCTATAATTTCAATTATAAAAACATCTTGAGATTCTAATTTTCTTAAAAATTCAGGCATTCGATACTGATAATCTCCATAATCCTCAATAAATAGATTAAAATTACGACCTGCACTTATTTGCCATTGAAAATCACCATCATCATGCAAAATCTCTGTTCCAAATGAAGCACCGATACCAGCAGTTTCATTAGGAATCATAATTGATGCATCTATTTCATAAAGATCAAGGTTAAGCTCATCAAACTGATAATAATCGATTACCTCAACAGGTTTCTTAGATGTTATTGACTCATCAGCACAAGAAATGATGATGACAGGCATAAAAAAAAACATAAAAAATGCTCTCATAGAATGAATAGTCAAAGATACACTTTTCATTGATTCTTTTTTTTAATCTTTGACCTATGAAATCTAATTTTGTTTTGTTCGGAGGTGTTTTTATTTTATTGGGAATTCTTTTAGGTGCATTTGGAGCACATTCTTTAAAAGATCACATGAGTTTTGAAGAAATACAGTCAATAAAAACGGGGGTACAATATCAAATTTATCATGGACTAGCCCTTATGCTCATAGGATTTAACGTAGATAAAATTAAAAAAAACGCAATAATTTGTTGTGGATTTATTTTGGGAACCCTTCTTTTCTCGGGTTCAATTTACCTTCTATCACTTGATGTTTTTATGGCAATAAACCTAGGATTTTTATGGCCAATAACTCCAATTGGAGGAAGCATTCTAATCGCAAGTTGGGTACTCTTTGTAGTTAGGGCAAGTGAAATAAAGAACTAGGATTTTGTATTCCTCAAATACTTCAGAATATATTTACCAAGTATGTCAAACTCTAAATTAACTACACTTCCTTTCTCAATATTCTTAAAAGAGGTGTTTTCATATGTGTAGGGTATGATACAAACCGAAAAACCATTTTCTGAGGAATCTACAACTGTCAGACTTGTTCCATTTATCGTAATTGATCCCTTTTCAACCGTAATGTGATCTGATTGATATTTGAAGAAAAACATCCAACTACCATCATGGTATTGAACATCTTCGCAAATTGCAGTACAATCCACATGTCCTTGTACAACATGTCCATCAAAACGACCGTTGTTCTTCATACATCGCTCCAAATTTACCATAGTTCCGACCTTCCACTTTCCTAGAATGGTTCTATTGAGTGTTTCTCTTATGGCTGTTACCTTATACTGATTCCCTTTTATCTCCACGACAGTCAAACAACAACCATCATGTGCCAAACTTTGATCAATCTTTAATTCAGAGGTCATATCCGCTTCAACTATAAAATGTGTATTTCCTCCCTCCTTCTCAATTCTAACGAGTCTTCCTAATTCTTCAATAATCCCTGTAAACATAAACGAACGCTATTGGTTTTTTTTTGGATTCACTTTAAAGTGTCCCAAGTATATATTCTACTTTTTCTTTTAAATATGGCACCTCGACTTTATAATATCTCTCATATTCAGGGTGCAAAACAACAATGAACATTTTGGATAGATTAATTTGATATTTTTTTTCCAATAAAAACCGATAAATGCTTAATTGTAATGTGTAATGGTTAAAACTTGTATCATCAATATCACTTAGGCCCTTAAAGCCTTGATCCCAGCGGTTTTCAGTAATCGGAGAACCATTTGATTTATTTATGACTTTTAAACTTCTTTTCCAATCATACATTTCAAATGAATCATCGTTCAACGCAATAAAATCAATCGTTCCAGCAACACCAATTGACTCATCAAATATTCTCCATTCCGTTCTGTAAGGAGTTAAATAATCATGATCTCTTGTGAACTGTCGAAAAAGATCAAATTCCTGAGGTTCTTCGTACTTGTGTCCCAGATAGTACTTTTCAATTTGTTCATGAAGAAAAGTACCTTGTTCTGATGCCTTTATTCCTTTTTCTTCCCAATTTTGTTTGATTTCGTAGTCATGCATCCCCCAATATTTATGACTTGGGTTCCAATTTCTGCCATTTACCATTTTCTCAATGGCCTCATCAGCATTAAACAAGGGAAAAAAACGAGAAATCAAAGTTGTAACTGACTGGAAATGAACCCCATCTATTTCATATTTATGAGCATCAGGTTCAAAAACACATCTTTCATCCCTTGAATGGGTGTTTTTTTGATTACAGTTTATACTTTTTGATTCCATCCTGTTACATTATGAACAATAATTAGCGTTCTTTATTTCGATTACACCCTCTATTCCACATGACTTAACTTAAGCATATTTGAACTGCCCAGTTCTTCTAATGGGATTGAAGCAATATTTATTATCAAATCTCCTTTTTTCAGATGTTTCTCTGCTTTCATTATGTACTTTATATCAGCAATGGTATGATCTGTACTAATTTGTTTATTGTAATAAAATGCCCTCACTCCCCACACTAAATTTAGCTGGGTAAGGATCTTTCTATTGCTAGTAAATACAAAAATATTTGCCTTTGGTCTTTGGGATGCAATTTTATACGCTGTATAACCTGAAAACGACATTGTTATGATTGCATTGACATCAACCCGTTGAGCCAGACGACAGGAATTGTAACATATAGAGTCAGATATAAAACGTTCTTTGTTTTTTTCTGGTGGCTCTTCTTTATAGTATATCCCATCATGTGACTCCATTTCACAAACAATTCTCGACATTGTACTAATGACTTCAACAGGATATTTACCTACAGAAGTTTCTCCAGATAACATTACAGCATCAGCACCATCTAATACAGCATTGGCGACATCATTCACCTCCGCTCTTGTAGGAGACATTTTAGTAATCATCGATTCCATCATTTGAGTAGCAACAATAACAGGTTTTGCATACTTAATACCTTTCTCAATCAGCATTTTTTGTGTCAAAGGAACATTTTGAAATGGAATCTCAACACCCAAATCACCCCGAGCGACCATAATTCCATCACTTTCATTTATAATATCATCGATACACTCTAGTGCTTCGGGTTTTTCTATTTTTGCAATAACTTTTGCTTTAGCTCCTGCAGATGATATCTTATGCTTTAAATCAATCATATCTCTGGCTGATCGAACAAAAGACAATCCAATCCAATCCACATCTTGTTCAATGGCAAAAGACAAATCTTGTTCATCTTTCTCAGTTAAACTTGGCATTGAGATTTTAGTATTTGGAAAATTCACTCCTTTATTTGATGAAAGTTCTCCTCCCTGAATAACTTTGCATGTAATTTGTTTTGTGCCATCCGTTTTAATAACCTCAAGCATTAATTTACCGTCATCCAAAAGTATTAACTCTCCTTTTTTCACATCTCCAGGAAGTCTCGAATAATTAATTGAAAATACCTTTTCGCTACCTATTACATTATCAGTTTGAACCAATACTGTTTCGTTTACTACAAGGTAGACTCCATTTTTTTGCATCTCCCCTGTTCGAATTTTGGGGCCTTGCAAATCTGCTAAAATCGCAACATTTAAGCCGAGTTCTTCATTGATCAATCTTACATTTTCAATGACTTCAGAGTGGTCTTTATATGTTCCATGGGAAAAGTTTAATCTACATACATTCAACCCAGCTAAAATCATGTCTTTCAACACTTCTTTCGAGGCGGAGGAAGGACCTATTGTCGCTACTATTTTAGTTCTTTTCATTATTTCAATCGTTTAGGTATTCCGAAAATTCAAAATCACAACTCGTAAAAGGAAAAACAGCAACAATACCATTTAATTCTCTTAACCTATTTATTAAATATTCTATATCAAATTTATAATTCTCTCTTAAAATCAAGAAGAAATCTAACTTTTCACTCTGAGTAAACAACACAGAAGCTTGCTGCTTGTTCTTGACAAGAAAAAACTTACTTTGATCATCTTCATTTTCGTAAATGTAATATTCATAAGACATCATTTTCTTGTTTTTATTGGGAAGGGAAAAGGTGTCAGATGCTTTCTGAAAACCTACACTTAAATGTGTATTTAACTCCCAAGCAAGTCGATGATCACCCAGCGCAGAAGAAATCCCAATAATCGGAAATTCAATTTCTTCCTCTAATTCTAGTTTGATTTTTTTAACACGGGTCATGAGTACAAATTTACACAATAATCACTTGGCACTATACATCCTCAAAATATCTTTAATTTCATTAAAAACAAACATCTATTTTTAAGTGAAATGATAATAAATCTCAATGAAAAGGCATGTAGATTTAGTGGTGGCATCTGAAAATTTGTACTTTTGCTTTTTTTACACTTAAATGTGATTTTGATGAGACTTGTTTTTACCTTTCTCGTTTTTAGTTTTGGAGTTTTCAATTTTCAGGCTCAACCAACTAAATCCGTTACAAATAAGGATAGCTATAATTGGCTATTCGGGTTGTCTTGGGTCATGACGGATGACGACGGGCAAGCATTAAATCCTTTTCTTGTTCAAGATCTACACACGCATTTCTTCCCAACTCAAGTCACAGCAGACAAATACTTCTATAATGGATGGAGCGGAGAGGCTGTCCTAACTTACTCAGTTTATAATTCACAAAAAAAAACAAATGGAGAAACAGGTATTGAAGGCAGTATGTTTTCTATGGATTTTCATTCTAAATATTCTCTTTACAAACTCTTAAAACAAGGTGCCATTGATCCATTTGCAATAGGAGGAATCGGTTTGTCAATGAGAGATAACAATGACGTGCAGGCACGACCAGTTTCCCTTACTTTAAATATCGGAGGAGGCATTAACTTTTGGATTTCTAATCACATCGGAATTCAGTTAAGAAGTACTGCAAAAGTTGGTGTGATTGACTTTTTTAAAAAATCAGATTATATGCAACACAGTATTGGAGTAGTTGTAAGATTTGAGACCTTAAAAGGAGAAAGCGATGAGTTCAGTAAGTCCAAGTACAAGATCAGTAAAAAAAGGAAGAAAATAAAGCACCTGAAAAAGAAGAAAAAAAGAGACGACTCTTAATTTTTTATTTCAAATTTTTTCACCGTTTTCTGACTATCTGTTTCTATACCAAAAGTATATATCCCATTGCTTAGAAGGCTTGTGTCATATCGAATAATATGACCTCCTTTGACGTAATGACCTGAAGCAACAAGCGTTTCATCCTCTTTTAATGTCCAAATTTTAAAATCAACATTCATAGGTCGAGGACATTGAAAATAAAACTCAACCTCACCTTGAACAATAAACGTTTCAGTGCTATATAAAACGCAATATTCATTTGCATTAACCCGACCCTTACTCAATCTTTTCAAGAACAATCTGTAGGCTATAATTACGGCCAATACAATTAATGAAGCTACCAATACATCTATTATCATATTCTAAAGAGCAATTAATCCCTCAATTTTTGAGGCTTTTTTATAAATTTCTATAATATCATCGGCTGAAAGCATTACCTGCTTATTACTTACTGAAACAAATTTACCACTTGAGGACGGCTTCAACTGAAGCTGAGTAGTCGTATCATAAAGTGCCGAAATTTTCGCAACATTATCATTATTATTGGGAACGATAAACTTGAAAAAATACACATGAGGAAAATCCAATGTCTCCAATTGTAATTTTAAGCTTTCGTATTCTTTCATACACAAAATTAATTTTTATTTGTTTAATACACTATGGTATGTAGAATGAATTTGAAGTGTTATTTTTACACAATGAAGTTTTGTCTCCTAGGTGTTTTTTTTATTGTTTCTATTTTCACTTTCGGACAGCGAAGTATCGAAGCATTACAGATTACAGAAACAATAAACTTGGATGGAGAATTAACAGAGCCTGCCTGGAGTAATGCCTTATGGCAGAGTCAATTCACACAGCTCAAACCCATCCCTGGAAAAAACCCTTCTAAGCCTACTGAAGTAGCACTACTCTATGATGATGAGGCTTTGTATTTCGGTGTTAAATGTTTTGATAATGGAGACTCTGTTTCTAGGATATTATCAGCAAGGGATGACTTTAATCCCAATTTAGATCTTTTTGCCATTTTTTTAGACACCTATAATGACCATCAAAATGGATTTTTCTTCGGCTTAACAAGTGTCGGTGTTCAATTGGATGCAAAAATTTTCAATGGTGATTTTAATGACCTTTTAAATCTTGTTTGGAATAGTAAAACTGTGATTCAAGAGGATGGATGGTTTGCTGAAATCAAAATCCCATACTCCGCTATTCGCTTTCCTAAAGAGAACATTCAAGATTGGAACATTAACTTTGGCAGAGCCATTAGTCGTTACAGAGAAGAAAACACCTGGTACCCAGTAAATCCAGATCTAGAAAACTATCTGCTTGAGAGTGGAAAGGTTGAAAATATAAAAGGCATAGAGCCTCCTTTAAGACTGGCATTAATTCCCTATTTATCTAGCTATCTGAATTACTCAAAAGAGGATGGTAGAAGTACATCTTATAACGGTGGGATGGACATAAAATATGGAATCAATGAAGCCTTTACGTTGGATGTAACGCTGGTTCCTGATTTCGGACAAGTCGTTTTTGATAGTCAGGTACTCAATTTAAGTCCATTTGAAATTCGATTTAATGAAAACCGTCAATTCTTTACTGAAGGAACGGAGTTATTTACAAA
>CALKHF010000074.1 GCA_938092255.1 uncultured Flavobacteriales bacterium
CCGAAGGTGTTACTATTGTAGGCGATATACAAACGTTTGATTATGGGAAGTTTGCTTGGATTTTAGACCCTGATGGGAATAAAATTGAGCTTTGGGAACCCATCGATAGTGCTTTTAAAAAATAATTATGAAACATCCACAACCAAAACGTAATACCCAAAAAATGATGACATGGATGTAGCATGTGACCTTTGAAAAACAATAAATATAAATACATGAAAAACATATTAGTCCTTTGTACAGGAAACTCGTGTCGGAGCCAAATGGCACACGGCTATTTAAACCAATTTGCAGCCAATCAAGCCACTATTTACAGTGCTGGGATTGAAACGCATGGAATTAATCCAGGTGCGGCTGCGATCATGAAAGAAGATGGAATTGATATCTCTGAACATACTTCTAATCATGTGGATGAATATGCAGATGTTGATTTTGATTATATCATCACCGTTTGCGACCATGCCAATGAAAACTGTCCGTTTATTCCAAGTACCAATGCGGTGCGTTTGCATCATAACTTCTATGACCCGTCTAAACTGGTTGGAACGGACGAAGAAAAACACGCTGCATTTCTAAAAGCACGTACCGAAATTAAGGAGTACATGAAAGCGTTTGTGAACGAGCGGTTTTAGGTTCTTTAAAACGAGTCTTCGAAAACAACTTGTTGCGCCTGCCACATTTAATAACACCGTCCTTTTTGCTTGTACAGGTCTGTGGGTTTAAACGCCTAATCCCTCTTTGAAACAGTCCCAATGAGAGAATAAATAGCTGAAGAAGACAAAAGTGATGACAATGAGAAATAATAGATTTAATTTCTTTTTTTTCATAATTCTAGGTTAAGTGTTTAAGGAATCATAAAACTAACACAAAACACTTAAAATCCCAAGAAAACTCTTATTTTTCTTCTTGAGAAGGCCCATATTTTCGTTCCAGTTCCGCTTGAAACTCTTCCATGACAGGACGTACGGTACTATCAGGAAGGTCAGCAATACGGATGTACATTAGACCATCGACCGCATTATTAAAAAGGGGGTCCACATTAAAGGCGATGAGACGTGCATTTTGTTTGATGTATTTTTTGAGCAGCACAGGCAGTCGTAAGGCACCAGGTTCAATTTCATCAATAATTTTATCGAACTTATTTAAATCGGCCTTTGTGGCATCAAACACAAAGTCCTTATCGCCATCTTTGAGCTTCACTTTAAATTCTTTCTTTGGTTGAATGTATTGTGCCAAATAGGGGTCGTAGTAATGCGATTTCATAAATTCAATCATCAAGGATTTAGAGAAATTTGAAAATTGATTACTAATACTCACCCCGCCAATAAGGTATTTGTGCTCCGGAAAACGCAGCGTCGTATGCACAATACCTTTCCACAATAGAAACAGTGGCATGGGTTTTTGTTGATAGCTTTTAATGATAAAAGCACGGCCTAGCTCAATAGACTGACTCATCATGGAATGAAGTTCGGGTTCGAAACGAAATAAATCATGCAAGTAAAACCCATCAATTCCTTTGGCTTTAAAAATATCATTTCCTAAACCCATTCGGTAGGCTCCCGCAAGACACTTGGTTTCTACATCCCACAAAAACATATGGTGGTAATAGCCATCAAAAACATCCAAGTCAATTGCCTTATTGGTACCTTCTCCAATTTCTCTAAACGTAATTTCACGCAAGCGTCCAATTTCGTGCAAAATGGTTGGTATTTTAGCTGCTGCTGCCAAATAAACCTCGTAGTTTTTGCTTTTTAATAGACGATGATTGTCGGCTTTTAAGTTGGCAACTTCTGCACACATAACGTCTTTAGGAGCTGGTGTTACAATTTTTTTTGGGGACTTGGTTACCTTTAAACTAGACGAAAGATTTGTTAAGATTTTAGGGGTTTCAAACGTATTTGAAAGCATATAGGTTTTTCGTCTCACAAAATCCGAAAACCCTTCTAAAGTAGGGTATTCTTTTTGATCTTTTAGACTAATTGGCTTCCCAATTCTTACCTTAATTACACGTTTTTTTTGGGTTAATAATTCAGAAGGGAGTTTCGCTGTTCGAAGGTCATCACTCAATTTTGAGAGGCGATAAAACAAACGACTGTTTTTTGCATGAAAATAAATAGGTACAATGGGAACTTCGGCACGTTGCATCAGTTTCATAGCAGCAGGTTCCCAGGGTTTATCGACCATCAATTTACCATCTTTATAGGTAGAGACCTCTCCAGCTGGAAAGATACCTAGAGGGTGCCCGTTTTGTAAATGTAACAATGAGTTTTTAAATCCAATGAGACTCGATTTTGCATCTTTGTGATCTTCAAACGGATTCACAGGCATGATGTAGGGGACTAATGGTTTGATGCGATGTAATAAAAAATTTGCTATAATTTTGAAATCACTGCGTTGTTCGAGCATTAATTTTAACAATAAAATACCGTCTATTCCGCCCAAGGGATGGTTAGAAACCGTAATATATGCACCGTCTTTTGGAAGTCGTTTTAAATCTTCTTCAGGGATCTCAAATCGAATTTGAAAATCAGTTAAAAGTCCATTTAGAAAATCAAGATCACTTTTGTGTTTATTCTTGTTGTAGATTCTATTGATTGTAGAAATCTTTAAAACTTTCATTAGTATCCAACCAAAAAAGGTGCCGATAAATCCATAGTTATCAACTTTAATAGCTTTTGCAATTTCTTTGGAGGTTACAATACTCATACTTTTAGGGTCTTACACAAACTTAATCATTTTGAATTAAAAAAGTTCCTACTTAGTTATAATCTGAACAATTTCTGGCGTGATTTGTTTTA
>CALKHF010000075.1 GCA_938092255.1 uncultured Flavobacteriales bacterium
CTTAACCCGAGCTTAATACTTTGCAACAAGCTGGCCGAAAAGTTAACAATGTCTCCTAGAATCATACCGCTGAATAGCCCATATGGATTATGGTTAATACCCATTCCAGCTTGTGTAACGCCTTCAGTAGACCTTCTTAAAATTTTATTTTGGGAAGATTTTTTAAATGCATTATTTCTAATGAGGTACATATTTAAACATTTGAATCCACTCACCAAAAAAACACTTAGAGGTATAAAATAAAAAATCCAGATATGGCTTTTATCTATTTTAAGTAATACTGACCAAGTATCTTCAATTAAATACATGATAAGGACAAGAATAAGACTCATTAAAAACGACAGCACCATACCAATGGTTACTAGGTGATCAGCGTCCTTTTTTTCTTTAGGAATTACCACCGCACTTTCATATTTGAAATTTGCGATAGCTGCAAATATACCAACAACGGTTAGGTAAACTGAGATTAACCCAAATTGTTCTGGCGTATAAGACCTTCTTAGAATGGGTTGCAGTAGTATAGGAATAAGCTGCGCTATGGCAGTGCCAAAAATTAAGGTTAGCGAATTTCTAACAAAGCTGGAATTTCTGAATGTTTGAAATAAATTCATTTTCTACAGTCAAAGATAATCAATCAGAACTTATGAATTCCAACACAAAATGAGTGAATAAGCCTCTTCAAAAAAATCAGTGATCATTTCAATAATAAATCATGTTTTTTGACTATGGCATTTAAGTAAAACAAAATCACAATTGATACTGCTACTTGAGACCACGTTACGATCTGAAAAACGGAATAAAGTTGATTCGTGTCGCTTGCTAAAACCTGAGGTAAGTATAAAAAACCAAATAGCTGAAGTAAAGAGGCGCATAATCCTAATAAAAAGAATGATTGCTGTTTATTAAAGACCAAGGGAATTGTTGAAAGGGGAGAGACAATAAAGTTAAGCATGAGCCAAGGAGCCATAATCTCGGACAGCTTTCCTGATTCATACCAATCATTACCAAAGATAAAGGCAAAAATGTCGCCACCAAAGAAGAAAATAATGGTAAAAGGCACGATGGATAACAAACTCAATGTGATGAGTAATTTTTTAAATAATGGATAAATGGCAATTTTATTCTTTTTATAATCTGAGATACGATTAAAAAAGACCTGTGACATGGATGCACCAATAATCATAATTGGTAACCGAAGCATTCGAAAAGAATGATCAAAAGATCCAAAAACACTTTCTGAAAATAATTCAATAATAATAAACGCCACAAGTACATCCCTAAGAACATCACTTAGTGCATGTGGAAGACTTGCCAGAGGGAAATTTTTGTACGTTTTGGCAATTTCAAGGTCTTTTTTATCTTCAAAAACGTTTTTTGAATCTTTTTTCGATTTGAAAAAATTAGCGATAAAATGTGTTGCTCCAACAACGTAGCTAATCACAAATGAAATAATAAGACCCGTATAACCCCAATTAAAAAGGCCAAAAAGAACCCGGAAACCATTATTACTTAATGAACTGGTCATTTTTGAATAAGAGATGGTCTTAAAAGATTTTATCCTAATGGCCCAGTTTGTTCCTAAATTGAAAAAAGCCAACGCAAAAACAGAGATCACCCCGGCAATCGTCAATAAATAAAACTCAACGTTGTAATCGTTTAGTATTCCATAAATAATAGCACATACTGAAGTGACAAGGGTTGTAATTACCGTAAGTTTTAATGAGAATCTAAACAAATAGAATGCATCTTTATCTTGTTTTGGTAATGGGAGAGCCAACTCATATCTTGCCGTAGCAATGGTAGCGACTAAAACAACAATTCTCTGAAAAACAGCAAACTCACCCATTTCTGCGGGAGTATAAATCCTTGTGATAATTGGAGCGAGAAGGTATCCAATGGCTTGAGCAATAATTGTACCGGTCATTAAGATTGCTAGTGACTTTAAAAAATCACTATTAGATATTCTTTTTGTAAGGCCTTTAAGCATTCAAAGCAAAGATAGGAATTTGGAATTGAAACAATTTATACTTTTACATCTTTGAACTCCTTATATTTGTCAAAAAATAGAATAATGAAAAATATTGCAGTTATTGGAGCAGGGACAATGGGAAATGGAATTGCCCACGTATTTGCACAATGTGGTTATAAAGTAAACTTAATTGATGTTTCATCTAAGGCCTTAGAAAAAGGTCTAGCGACCATTTCAAAAAATTTGGATCGTCAGGTAGCTAAGGAAAAAATAAGCACAACTGAAAAAGAGAATGCTTTAAATAATATTTCAACAGTATCAAATTTAAAAGAGGGTGTTAGTGGAGTAGATTTGGTGGTTGAAGCTGCAACTGAAAATATTGATTTGAAATTGAAGATTTTTCGAGACTTGGATGAGCATTCAGATGAACATGTGATCCTTGCTACAAACACTTCATCCATTTCTATCACCAAAATTGGGGCGGTTACGAGTCGACCAGATAAAGTGATTGGAATGCACTTTATGAATCCTGTTCCCGTCATGAAATTGGTGGAGATCATAAGAGGGTATTCGACGACGGATGAAGTCACAGAAAGTATAATGGATCTTTCTAAAAAGTTAAATAAGATTCCGGTTGAGGTAAATGATTACCCTGGTTTCGTGGCCAATAGAATTCTAATGCCAATGATTAATGAGGCGATTTGCACCTTGCATGAAGGTGTTGCTGGTGTCTCTGAAATTGACACGGTCATGAAATTGGGAATGGCACACCCAATGGGCCCTTTGCAACTTGCCGATTTTATTGGTTTAGATGTTTGTTTGGCTATTATGGAAGTACTTTATGATGGATTTGGAAATCCGAAATATGCACCGTGTCCTTTATTGGTAAATATGGTCACTGCAGGAAAATTAGGCGTAAAGTCTGGTGAAGGGTTTTATTCATGGGGTCATGGAACAAAAGATTTAATCGTTTCAGATAAATTTAAAAACTAAGAATTTTTTTAAGTTTTTCGAAGGCGATTCGGTCCGTTTTAAAGGTTAGATTTTCTTCTTGTAAATCGTTGATTTTTATCCAACGTTGTTTTTCCCCTTCTTCTTTAAAAGGGATTGTATAACTCTGTGATCCTATATCTTGAATGTCTTTGCACTTTACTGTATAATAGAAGCAAGTAACCTGTACTCCCTCCATAAAAACAGATTCTTGAAAATAGTCATTAAAATAGATGAGCTCACAGGATTCAATCTCTGCATTTAATTCTTCTTTAAATTCCCGATGGAGGGCATTTGTTATTCCTTCACCATATTCAACACCACCACCCGGAAATTTGGTAAAAAAAGAATCAAAACGAAATTCATCAGATAGAAGTATTTCTTGATTTTCATTGATTACAAAACCATAGACGCGAAGATTGAATTGATTCATTCACAATCCTTGAATGGAAAAGGACGGATTTTATCCTTTCTTACGATGCCGATATATGGACATTCTACTTTATCTCCATGTTTTCCAAATAGAGAAATGAATTCCTCTTCAGTCCAAAACGGAAGCTCTGTAGTGTAAATTAAAACATTTCCATTTGTTGGATCTATACGCACCATCCAAATTCCGTCTTGCTCACGAATGTATTTTTCTGTATTAGAAATGAGTTCACTGTCTTCAGTTGAAAAATGTGCCTGACCAAAGTATTTGTTGATGTCTTGAGAGTGACAAAAACCAGCTAAAACTATTGAAAACATTA
>CALKHF010000076.1 GCA_938092255.1 uncultured Flavobacteriales bacterium
ACAATCATTTCGACGCCATTGCCAAAGTTGGCTGGAATTAAAATAATATAGTCGACTTCCTGATTGTCCATCCAGGACATTTTAACCTTTCCTGTTAAAGACGGGTTAGGATAAATCCGTGCTTTAAATGGTTCGAGATGAACATCGTTAGGATCAAATGTATCATTCATAATGATTTCTGATTCATCTGATGGATCTAATTGATATTTATCTTCCTGGAAAATGTTTTGCTGTCCACTTACATAGGCAGAAAAGGCCATTGCTACTAATAATAAGGCGATATTAAATTTTGTCGTTTTCATGATGTGTTTTTTTTATTTATTTTTCGTTTGTTGAGACAAATCTATATCCTCTTTTTAAGATAAAAACACTTTTCGAGTAGAGATAATTTAAAATACATAATACGGATTACATCCCTCTACGCATAAATACTTAAACACTTAATTATCATATTTTTATAAATAAAAAAAGCCCTCCGTTGAGGGCTTTTTAAACTAAACTATAACTATGAAAAAAAATTCGTTTTTTAATTTTACTAGGCTTACATATTTATTACAAGCTTTTCATTTTAAAACAATTCTTTTTGTTGAATTGCTCACACAAATATGCGATCTAAAAATAGATGAAGAGCTAAAATATTTTATTGTCACGTTAAAATACAGAACAATACTTTTAACATTCTAAGTACATACACGTAGGGACTACTAAATCAAAATAAATAATTTAACTTTAACCTAAATCCGTTAAGCATTACAACATATGGAGTTGACAGTTATCATAACACTTAGTTCCCTTTTACTTATTGCCTACATATTTGACCTGAGCGCAAAAAAAACAAGAATACCTTCGGTTATAATGCTCCTTATTCTTGGGTTTGGGGTTGGACAAATTCTTGAAATTATTCAAACACCAATACCTAATTTACAGCCGATACTCCCAATTTTAGGAACAATTGGTTTGATCTTAATCGTACTCGAAGGGTCGTTAGAACTAAAACTTCACCCTTCAAAAAAAGGACTGATCAACAAATCCATTCTGGGTTCTTTTATTCCAATATTTTTACTGTCTTTTTTAATTGCCTTTTTCTTTTCATTAATTTCAGATGTTCCTTTTCGAACCTTATTGATAAATGCCGTTCCATTATGTATTATCAGCAGCGCTATTGCCATACCTAGTGCAAATTATCTGAGCTCCAGAAATAAGGACTTTATCATTTATGAAAGTAGTCTTTCGGATATATTTGGAGTACTTTACTTTAACTTTCTCCTGAGAAATGAAGTATTAAATTTTGAAGCCATAGGTGTATTCACATTGGAAATGATCATTATTGCAATCATATCTCTAGGAGCTATGATTGGATTGATTTTTCTGCTTAACAAAATAGATCATCGCATAAAATTCATGCCAATTATACTATTGATATTAATGGTTTATGCAATTACCAAAGCTTACCATCTCCCAGCTCTTTTATTTATTTTATTTATTGGTCTATACCTAGGTAATTTAGAACTTTTTTATAAAAACAAATGGCTAAAAAACTATGATATTTATGAGCTTAAAAAAGAGGTGACGAAATTTCACGATCTCATCGTTGAAGGCGCCTTTCTGATTAGATCCCTATTCTTTATCATTTTTGGATTTTTAATCGCTCCTTCAGATATCATTAATACGGAAACCATTCTTATTGCACTACTAATTGTTGCGGGAATATTTATCGTTCGTTATTTACAACTCCTTATTTTTAAACTTCCTTTCAAACCATTATTGTTTTTCGGCCCCAGGGGATTAATAACTATACTGCTCTATGTTTCTATACCAAGTATTTTTTCATTTAACTTGATAAATCAGTCATTAATCATTCAGGTCATTCTGTTGACAGCAATCATATTAATGCTTGGATTGGTCTTTTTTAATGAGCCTGACAAAAAAGAAGACTCAGAATCGTTTCCAAAGTTTAATTGATTAAATCATTAAACCCTTTATCGATATTTGATAAACGACTCCTATACCGATTTGCATCCTCTTCATTAGTTTTGGGAGACTTAAGCAATTCCTCATATGCTTTTTTGATTTTTAAAATATCTCTTGGTTTTATAACATAATCCAGAGTAACGGCTCGTAGGTCCAAAATCACATTCGGCAATTCAAATTCGGGATAGTGATACTCTAGTGTATCTAAATAATTTAACGACAAATCATAGGCTTTAATATTGTCATATATGCCGTAAATATTAATCAAACAATAAGGCGCTAGACTGTCATTTGAATAGTTACGAAAATATGCCAAGTTTTGATTGATTAACTCTTGTCTAAGCACTGATATTTTTGTTTCCAATGCAATTTTCTGATTTTGATCTAATTTTGAGTCCATCATAAATCGACTAATTGATAAATTCTTTAAAGAATCATTTAACAAAAGAATTTGAGAATTTAAGGCCTCTTTTGTTAAGAATTCTGGTTTTTGTTCTAGGCTTTTTTCGGCTTTTTTCTGAGGTTTAACATTCTTATCTGTATTACATGCCACCAACACAAGGGTAAAGGCAAAAAAACTTATTATTAATCTCATTATTTAGAAATTTTTGGAAAGCTCATTTTGTATTCAATTTCAATAAGCCCATTGGTAATATTATTTAATTTTTTCTTTAAAAGTTTTCTTTTCAAAGGGCTTAAATAATCAGTGAACAATACCCCCTCAATGTGATCGTACTCGTGTTGAATAATTCTTGCCGCGTATCCAGAAAATTTTTCTTCATGAAGTACCCAGTTCTCATCGTAATACGAAACAACAATATCAGGCTTTCGAGACACATTTTCACGAATCTTTGGTATGGAAAGACATCCTTCTTGAAAAGGCCATTCTTTACCGTCTTCTTCCTCAATAATAGGATTAATGAATACTTTTTTAAAATCTTCTATACCTTCAGCCAAAGGATCATCCTCCTCTCCCTCCTCTTTTTCAGCAAATGGGCTGCCATCTACGATAAACAGCCGAATATTCTTTCCGATTTGTGGAGCAGCCAAACCTACCCCTTTAGCCTTATACATCGTTTCAAACATATCCGAAATCAAATCGCTCAGTTTCGGATAGTCCTTTCCTATCTCATCACATTCTTTTTTAAGAATTGGATCTCCGTATGCAAGAATTGGTAGTATCATCTTTTTTTTGCAAAAATAAGTAATTCAGACTAACTGAGGGAATTCATGTAATCTTGTAGAATAATGGCCGCACTCATTTTATCAATAAGTCCTTTTTGTTTTCTCTGCTCCTTCCTTGATATTTGTACTAAAGCTTTTTGAGCAATTTTTGATGTCATTCTTTCGTCGTATAAAACCACATCAAGAGTAGGATAACTTCCCTTTACAAACTTTTCAAATTGACGGACATTTTCAGTTATATCCGTATCTGAACCATCCATTGATAAAGGATATCCAATTACTACAATTTGAATTTTTCTTGTTTCGATTAATTTCTTCAAGTAAGAAGGAAGGTTCCTGGAGTCAATAGTTTCAAGCGGGCTAGCAATAATCCCTGAGTCATCTGTGATTGCAAAACCCGTTCTTTTTAAACCAAAATCAATTCCAATTGCTTTAAACATATTCAAAAGTACATTTTTTTAAAAAATAGAATGTTTTACACTATTTACACTTTTTAACAATAAATAGTTTCCAAAGTAGAAATAATTAATAGTTTTGCATCGTGAATACAAAACAAATTGACATATTAGAGCGTGCTGGACTTGTTTTCATGAAGCTAGGAATCAAGAGTGTTACGATGGATGACATTGCAAAAGGACTTGGACTCTCAAAGAAAACATTATACAATCATTTTAACGACAAGAACCAACTTGTTGAATGTATTATTAAAGCAAAAATAAAAGAGGACATCGCCGTATTTCAAAAAGCATCCTCTGAATCTCTTAATGCCATAGACGAATTGTATATGCATTCACGATATGTTCTAGAAACATTTAAGGCAGTAAACCCGACCGTGTTTTACGACTTAAGAAAAAATTATTCAGCAGCTTGGAAACTCACTGTTGATCACAAGTGGGACTTTGTATATAATCAATTCATAAAAAATATCAATCGCGGCATTAATGAAGGCATTTACAGAAATGATATTCATAAAGAAATATACGCCAAACTGTTTGTCTCGCAAATAGAAATGATTACGGAGGGAGATGTTTTTCCCTGGCCCGAATTTAGATATGAAACTGTCTTTCTAGAAAGCTTTAGATTACATATAAGAGGAATTGCCAACGAAAAAGGCCTCAAATACTTTCAAGAACAAATATTAAAAAACGAATAATGAAATTTTCACTTTACATCTTAGCATTTCTAATTGGTGTTTCCTTTACAAATATGTCTTTTGGGCAAATGACACTGCTTGATGTTAAGGAATATGCCTTAAAACATCACTTTGACATTTTAAATGCAGATTTAGAATACAACAAAGCCATCCACAAGAAAAAGGAATATTTATCTGCTGGAATGCCCGAAGCGTATATAAATGGAGGGTTTAATCAATTTTTGAACCTTCCAGTTCAGGTTATCGATGCAAGTTTTTTTAATCCTCAATCACCGGAAGGTCAAGTCATCGCTTTTAGAGCTGGAACCGAATTTAATTCATCTGCCAGTTTAAATGTAAATCAACTGTTATTTGACGGCTCTTATTTTGTTGGCTTAGAAGCCTCTAAGCTTTTGGTTGAATTACAAGCTATTCAAAAAAACAGATCCAGAGAGGAGGTTCTATTTGGAGTGATTGAAGCTTATCACATTGCGTCGGTTGCTTCAGAAAATAATTTATTTGCTGATACTGTATTTCAACTTACTCTCCAAGTTGAGGAAAAACAAAAAGGATTTTTAGAATTGGGATTAATGACTCAAGAAGAGTTTGATCAAATACACTATGCGGTTTTAAGAACAATGAATAATAAAGAAAATGCTGAACTACAGCTCCAAAATGCAATGGCCTTACTTAAATATAGCATGAACTGTCCTTTGGATTCCAATTTTTCTTTATCCACAAGTATTGATGAACTTAGTTTAAATGCTTTAAGGCCTTCTTTAGGTACAATAAACGAAAATTCTACTTTAAAATTATTAGAAAATCAAATCAAACTTTCTGCTTGCGACGTTAAGAATAATAAAGCAGGATTTTTACCTTCATTATCCGCATATTTTCAACAGAGTTATAACGCCTACCGCACTTCTTTTAATTTTTTTTCAAACAATCCTTGGTATTCTCAAACCTCTTGGGGCATTCAAATGACCATTCCAGTTTTCTCTAGCGGAAAAGGCAAATCAACACTTAAACAAGCACAAATCAAATTTAAGCAAGATGAGAACACATTAAAAATTACGGAAAACGGTCTAAAACTTCAGGAAATTCAATTTAAAAATGATCTCAAATCTGCCCTTAAACAAAAAGAACTTCAAGAACAGAACATCATACTCACAGAGAAGATATACAAAAACGCCATTTTAAAACAAAAAGCAGGTAAAATCAGCAATACCGAAGTGACTCAAAAATTAAACCAGTTAATTATGACACAAGCGGAGTACACCGCCACACTCATTAATGTTTTTAAGAGTAAAATAAAACTGGACAAATTGTATAACAAATTGACTATCAAATAAAAATATAATGAATAAAATATCAACTTTAAGCCTTATACTGCTCATCATATTCAGCTGTTCTGAAGAAGTTAAAGAAAATGAAGAGGGTAAGAAAGAAAACCTTATCCCTATAGTGGTCGCTGCTGAAGCTCAAAATAAAAGCTTTGCTCACAAAATCAAAGTTCAAGGAAACGTAGCCACGAACAAAGACATCCTGCTGAACTCTGAAATATCCGGTTTAATTACCCAAATGCATGTGACTTCAGGCAATTCTATTAAAAAGGGCCAGCTTATACTTTCGATGGAGGAATCCATAATTAATGCCAATATCTCAGAGCTCAAATCACAATTGGATTACGCCAATTACATGCTTGGCAAACAAATTGACTTGTATGAAAAAGATTTAGGTACGGAGTTAGAAAAGAAAACAGCTGAAAATCAAGTAAATTCTCTTGAAGCAAAGCTAAAAACGCTTGAAGTCCAAAAATCGAAAATGAACGTCATTGCTCCATTTTCAGGAATAGTGGATGAAGTCTACGCAAAAACAGGTCAGCTCGTCGCTCCTCAAATGCCCATTTTGAGATTGGTAAACAATACGCAAGTCGAGATTATAGCCTCCGTATCAGAAAAACATTTTAAAAATGTAAAGAAAGGTACTGAGTTAAACGTTTCTTTTCCCAATTACGATTTGGAGAGCATGAATCTTAAAGTTAAAAGTGTAGGCAATTTTATAGAACCAACAAACAGAACTTTCACCATCAGAACAGAGGTCAATAATAACACGTCTTTAATGCCTAATATGCTTGCAGAAGTTGAAATTACCGATCTAAAAATTGATTCAGGTCTCGTTATTCCATCAAAAAGCATTCTTAAAAATCAGAATAATAACGATTATGTATGGATTCTTAAAAAATCGAAAAAAGAGACTTACACAGTTGAACAAGTTTTCATCAACACAATTGCCACTTACAATGGTGAAGCCTTAATAGAGGAAAACGAATCCATAAATAATGGAACGCTCATTATAGAAAGCGGAGCAAGAGGAATCACCAAGAAAGACATCGTAAGAATTAAATAAGTTTTAATATGAGTAATTCAAAAGGGTTCGGGTTAACAACATTGGCAGTTAAAAATGCCAAAACGGTTTTTCTAATTGCACTTGTCATTGTCATTGGAGGAATGGCTGCGTATCAAACCATGCCAAAAGAGAATTTTCCAGAGTTGAAAATACCCGAAATCTATATTGGTATTGCAAAACCAGGCTCTTCTCCGAAATACATGTCAGAAAAAATTTCAAAGGCCATTGAAAAAGAAATCGGAGGCATAAAACTTGTTGACGAAATTAACTCAAATTCTGTCCATGGATACACAACAATAAGAGTAAAGTTTGATTTTAAAATGCCCGTTGATGATGCTTTAGGTAAAGTTAAAGACGCCGTTGATCAGGCTCGAACTAAAAGCGACTTTCCGCAGCTGCCTACCGAACCCAATATTTTTGAGCTTGACCCCTCACAAATGCCAATTCTTAACATTAACCTAAGAGCTGAAAATGCACGAGTTCTAAAGGGCGTTGCAGAAGATCTTGAGAAAAAGATTGAAGAATTGGGAGAAATTAGTGAGGTAGATATCCGAGGACTTCCTGAACAAGAAATGAGAATCGAGGTGGATCCGATTCGTGCACAAGCCGTTAATGTAACAATTGATGACATTGAAAATGCCATAAAGGCAGAAAATCAAACGATTCCTGGAGGTGAAATTCTCATGGATGATATTAGAAAAACAATACGTATTGAGGGTGAGTTTGAAAACGCACAAGAACTTCAAAAAACAGTCATAAAACAAGATGAAAACAAACCAGTTTATCTAGAGGATGTCGCCGATGTTTTTTTCGGAAACTCTGACACCACATCATACGCCAGAGAATTTGGAAAATCCGTTGTGATGCTCGATATAAAAAAGCAGGGAGGAGAGAATTTACTTGTTGCATCTTCAAAAATCAATGATATTATAGAAAAAGCCAAAAAAGACGGAACAATTCCGAGAAGTGTTGAGGTAAGTTTAACAAATGATCAATCCAACGTAACAAGGGACATGGTTTCAAACTTAGAGAATTCTATCATTTTCGGAATCATATTGGTGGTTGGTGTCCTGCTATTTTTCTTGGGACTTCGAAATGCTCTATTTGTTGGAGTAGCCATTCCATTGTCAATGCTAATGTCATTTCTAATTTTAAATTCTATGGGAATCACACTAAATGTAATGGTTTTGTTTTCGTTGGTTCTTGCTCTTGGAATGCTCGTGGATAACGGTATTGTGATTGTGGAAAACATATACAGATACATGGACGAAGGGCACTCTGCTTACAAATCCGTAACTGAGGGCGTGGGTGAGGTTGCTTGGCCGATAATATCATCAACCGCTACAACCATTGCTGCCTTTATACCTTTGGCATTGTGGCCAGGAATTATTGGAGAATTCATGAAATTTTTACCGATGACTTTAATGATTGTACTTGCTTCTTCATTATTTGTAGCTCTTGTAATTAATCCTGTATTGGCGGTAACATACATGAAGGTTAAACAATCAAAACCCAAAAAATCAAAAGTCTTTATTTACTCATTATTATTCGGAGTAGTAGGAATCTTCTTCATTCTGTTTGGATGGATCAGCTTGGGGAATTTAAGCGTTTTTGTCGGCCTTTTACTTTTGGTTAATCTATTTGTATTCATTCCGGGTACTGATATCTTTCAAAATAAATTTTTACCAAGATTAGAGAGAATTTACGAACGTTTTTTAAGATATGCCATTATCGGAAAAAGACCTATTTATTTTTTACTAGGAACTGTAGGGATACTTTTCGGTTCCATCGTTTTGCTTACAATATTTCCTCCAAAAGTGGAATTTTTCCCAAACAACGAACCTCAATATGTGAATATTTTTATTTCCCACCCCATTGGAACGGATATTTCCGTAACCAATAAAACAACTCTGGAAATTGAAGAAGATTTAAATGGAATCTTGAAAGAATACATGGATGCGGACGATACAACTGGGATTCCTCCGGATCAAAGAGTCATTAAATCGATTATTTCTCAAGTTGGTGAAGGAACGAGTGACCCTGCCCAAGGTGTTTCAATGGGGAATACACCTCACAAAGCAAGAATTACTGTGAACTTTGCTGAATTTCAATATCGAAAAGGCATCAAAACATCCGATGTATTGAAAAAAATTCAATCAGGCCTAAAAGGAAAATATACTGCAGATATTGAAATCACAGCGGCTAAAAACGAGCAGGGCCCCCCACAAGGTGCACCAATTAATATAGAAGTAACCGGTAGAGGGGATTACAGTCAGCTCATTAGTGAAGCAGAAAAAATTAGGACATACTTGGACAGAAAGAACATCAAGGGAGTAGAAAAGCTTAAATTAAATGTTGATGCAAATCGACCAGAAATTCCAATTAAAGTAGATCGTGATCAAATCAGAAAACTCAATGCCTCCACCTATAAAGTGGGAATGGCGATTCGAAAGTCTTTATTAGGACAAGATATTTCGACATATACAACAGAAGGAGAGACTCATGACATTGTAGTAAGGTTTAATAGTAACAATAGA
>CALKHF010000077.1 GCA_938092255.1 uncultured Flavobacteriales bacterium
TTTCTATCTGGGATTTTTAAAATGGTATTGTATGCTACTTAGTTGTTGTGCAAAGTAACGGTACCATAAGTACCAATATCTACTTTTGGAACACTAGCATTATAGGTTGTGTTAATTACATCAATTATAGTGTTTGCAGTAAAGGCATATCCTCTTGGTGATGGATGTACTCCATCTAAAGAAAAGGCGCCACCTGTAACATAGGTTGATGTCATTACACCTCCATTATAAAAGGCTCCATTTGCAGCAACATCTGCCAAAGCAGATTTCATGTCTCCATATCCAAGCTCATTAGCAGCAGCTAGTCCTTCTATAATAGCGTTATATGCTGCTCCAGCGGCAGCAACACGACCTTGCTCAGTTGATGATAATACCAAAGAGTTAGGAAGGGGTAAAGTCACGCCTAGAATATTTAATGGATTTGATGGATCTGGTGTAGTTCCCAGCACAGAAGATGCTGTTAACACCACAAGATCATCACTTTTAACCTGACGTAACTGACCTAAAAGTGCTGCTGTTTCTGAATCTAAACCTGCTCCTATAAGGATAGCTGTTACATCTGTTAAATCATTATCTGTCATAATAGGGTAGTTAACACCTTCAACAAAATTAATTGCACGAATAGCAGCTTCTTCTGCAGAAATAAATCCACCTGCTACTAATTGTCCTAATGCACCATTATAAAGAGCAAACCCACCATTTACCTGAGCTGCTGTTGCAGCATCTAAAGGTATAGATTGTGTTGGCACAGTTGTAAAGTAAGGAATAGATGTTACATCTGGAATGTTTAATAAAACTCCTTTTGCACCTCCAGCTACAAGCGCATCTACTTGAGCACTGTATGCCGCTGCAAATACATTAGGATCTGTAATATCAAAACCACCGTAAGTAGTTGGGTCTAGATTTCCTGTTTGATCTACACCAGATCCACCAGAGGTTGCATATGATAAGATGTCATTGTTTCCTATCCATAAACTAAAGAAAGTTGGATTCAGTGAAGCTGCATCTGCAAGGACTGTTGAAGACTCGCTAGTTGCAAATCTCGCATACCAACGGTTTGCAGAACCGTTTGCTACACCAGCAACAGATCCATAACCAGGAGTTACTAGATGAAAACTTTTTGCTCCCGGTACTCCCATATTATTGAAAGGTCCTGTAGCACTTGTTGTTACATCTGTAGTGGGTGTTCCAGCAAGAGGTGCAGGGAAAGGATTACCATTCTCATCTGCAGATAGAACCAGTCTATTCCCAAGAATTTGTTGACCTCCTAGCAATAAACCTCCTAGATTATCTGAGGTTAGTGGTTGAGTGAAATCTCCACCGCCAACAAAACTAAATTGCTCGGCCATAATGTTTGGATACGAGTCATTTTGTCCAGACCTGAATAACGCACCATCTGCATATCCTGCTGTTAAAGAGTTTCCGAGGGCTACATAGGTTGAGAAATCTGCATCTCCAGCATCGTAGAAACCTTCATCGGTCACTGCATTTTCAAATTCTGGCTCACAACTTACCAAACCAATGGCAAGCAAACCAATCATAAATTTTATAGTATTTTTCATCTTAATTAGATTTTTTTAGATTAAAGTTTGTAAGTGATACCTAAACCTGGTACAAATACACTTGATTTATAGGTTCCTCCAAAACTTGAGTACTGATTAATTAAATTAGCAGGTCCACCAGATCCTTCAACGAAGTAATCATAAGAAGCATCTACTTGATCAAATTGTAAATACAAGAATGAGGCATCAATTTCTAGAGTATTTCCTACCTTAAATGTTAAACCAGCAGTGTACCCGTTGCTATCGTTACGAGGCGTCTCTGGAGCAAAATATCCTGATTGCACAGGAGATTCGTCAAAGTAGTATCCACCTCTTAAGGTGAAAGACTCAGATGCTTGATATTGTACCCCAAATCGGTAGGTAGAGGCATCTTTGTAATTTCTTAGCAGTTCTGTGTCGGTAATTAATTCATCTGCAAAATCAACAGATAAAGATTCGTAAGCACTCCAATAAGTCATGTTGTAATCAAAAGCAAACAAAAAGTCTTTGTGCTTGTATGATAGTCCCATTGTAAGTTCTGCAGGAAGTGGTAGTTCTGCATTAAATGTGGTATCTGCAAATGGAGTAAGCGGTGAATTTGGAATGTTTTCGAAAGTAGCTTCACCATCTTCTGCACTTAGGATTATCTCTGAACGGTAATTTGCACCGACAGTCAAATTCTCTGAAGCTTTTAACATAGCACTAGCAGTCCAACCCCAGTTTGTGATTCCTGTTTGATCTAGTGTTACCTCAGATCTATTACCATCAAGGTCAACTAAGGTTCTGTTAAGATTTTTATTGAAATTCACAGCTCCCATTGCGTAGATGGGTCCTCCACCAACACTAAACTTATCTGTTATTTTTACAGATACTGAAGGTTGTACAAAAATAGCTTGTAGGTCAATGTTATTTACAAGATGAGATCCAGCCCAGTCATCCTCATAGGTAACACCACTCCCATAAGGAGTGTAAATCCCTAAGCCAAAAGCAAGCCAATCGTTTGCTTGATAAGACACATAGGCATAAAATGGGGTCCCTAAACCGGCCTCTGTCATAGCCATTTCTCCAGTAGCTGAGTTTTGGTAAGAAACATCTGCAAGAACACCATGGGCACCAACAGATACACTTAATTTGTTTTCTAGGTACACTAATCCAGCAGGA
>CALKHF010000078.1 GCA_938092255.1 uncultured Flavobacteriales bacterium
ACTTTAGAATCTTGTTGTGAAAATGAAAGCAAAGAAGTCATTGAAAATAGAGCCGCTATTGCTGTCGTTCTGATTGTGTTTTTAAAAGTTTTCATATCCGTGTGTTTTGTTGTGTGTTTGTTTTCTTGACACAAATCTGCACCTATATATAAGTACCTCAAAGAAAAACAACCGGACAGAATCAAAAATACACAAGCCTACGAAACAACAGTTACGTGTTCATATCAGTCGTTTTAAGTGCTTATACTTAGATTGGGGGTATTAAGCGATATATATGAAACCAAACGGGTGGGCCAGGGTTTTTTTCGGGTTATGAAGGAGCTTTAATTTTTTTTACGCTTCTTTTTAATATCGAGGTCGTTCACTAAAAGAAACTTAACAGAAAGAAAAAGGTAGTTTAAGTCAAAAGAATCGCTTCTTCTATTTGGTAAAAGAAATTGATACCCAGTAGTAACATGAAGCTGAAGAACTTTATATCCAATTGTAGGCGCAAAACCGTATTTAAAAGAAGAAAAGTCGGATTTTAAAACCCCTTTAAGGCCATAAGAGAATCCTAGATTACTCGTTTTGAACCAGTAACCTATATCAGAACCAATGACGCTATTGTCTATGTCATAATTTAAAGCAAAAAATAAGGCCTGCGTATTTGGTTTTTTTATTTTTAGCTGCTTGCTTTGCCTTTCCACCCCTATTTCTCCAACCCAAAAACGCCCAGTTTGAACGCCAAAAAAAGTTCCTGAACGGATCACTCGGCTTTTCTTCTTCTTGCCAAAATCGAATAGACTTTTTTGAGAGCTTAAAGAGAAAGCAACAAAAAAGAAACAAAAAAACAGTGTTTTATTCATTATTAGGGTATAGGGTGATCAATCGGTGATGGCATCGTAGCCAAGAACCAGAGTGTTTTTAACCCCGGGCATAAACGTTTGTGTGTAGCCAACAGTAAAATTATAAAACAGGGACTCTTCTTTACTTTTTTTTGAAATAACGTGGTTTGAAGCGTCTAATGGACTGATGATTAAAAACAGTGTCCCGGCAAAAAAGCCCCATTTTAAAGCGCCTATTATTGCCCCAAAGATGTTATTTAATACAGAGGGCCATGCAAACCGAATCGAACGTTCGAATAGCCGTCCCGACATTTTAACCAAAAAATAAACTCCAATAAGAACCAAAACAAAAGCAAGAAGAGGAATAACAACCCCATCATTTGAAGAAACAAAAAGCAAAGCAATCTGATTTGAAAAATGAAAAGCCACGTAAAAACCGATAACGACAGCAACAAGCTGGAAAATGGACATTATTAATCCTTGTTTCCAACCGTAATACGCGCCCACACCAAAGAAAACGCCTATAAATAAATCTAACATGTTCATAAAACGAAAATACTAAGATATCATACATGTGAATAAATAATTAAGATAAAGTTCTCCATAGGCACATGTGGTTTATGTCAAAATAATTATCCTTGTGATAATGATTGATCCATATAATGACGAATATTTTATGCAACAGGCTATTCAAGAGGCAAATAAGGCTTTTGAAAAAAACGAGGTCCCTGTTGGAGCTGTTATCGTTAGTAATAAACAGGTTATTGCGAGGGCACACAACCTAACCGAACAATTAACAGACGTTACTGCTCACGCGGAAATACAAGCCATTACTGCGGCCGCACAGTTTTTAGGAGCGAAATACTTAAAGGGGTGTACAATGTATGTTACGCTAGAACCATGCAAGATGTGTGCGGGAGCCCTGTATTGGTCCCAAATTGATAAAGTCGTATTTGGTGCACGGGATGAAAAAAGAGGCGCGGGTATCTTTTCGCCATCGCTTTATCATCCATCAACGCTCGTTACAAACGGCATCAAAAAAGAGGAGTGTCAAACAATACTTAAACATTTCTTTAAAAAGAAAAGAAAGTCAACCATATAAAACATCTCTAATTACTTCAATGGATTTATTGCGGCTAAACCCTGGAACATGCTGTATTGCATAATGAATCAAAGCGTCAAACACTTTTTTAGGACTTGATAAATCCCTGCCGGGCTCATTAAAAACAATATGAATTTCATTAACCACATCTTTTTCGTGAATGGTTTTTAATGAGGGAGATTTAGGATTAAAAACACCATTTAAAGGGTCAAAACTTTCTGCTTGACCTAAAGGGTTTAGTGGGGGATATCCTAAAAAAGAAATAAGATCTGCAAGAAAAAAAACTGGAAAAGATCCTGGTTTATTAGCTTGTTTTAAGGTTAAAACTTGATTTTTTATCAAATCAAAAAACGTAGGATCTGTGCCGCAATTCACCAAGATCGACTTGTAGCTGTCTGACATAAAAAAAGCGATTAAAACTTTTTGAGGAGAGCCATAAATCTCGTCTAAAGGAATTGTTCTTTCTAGGTTCACAACAGTTTGAAGTCCACTTTCAGAGTGTCGGTATATTGTGAAATTATAAAACCCAAGAATAGAGGGCTTGGTTCGCTTTTTTTTGCCGCCTTTAATTATTCCGTTTTGAACCCCATTTTCTTTAGAAAAGAAACAAACCCAAAGACTGTTCTCAGAATAGTTTTTAAGTTCTAATACGATTACCTCTACAACTGTTTTCAATGATGCGTTACTTTTTACTTTCGTTTAGGACGAAAGTCAATTTTATAGTAAAAAATAGGCAAGCGGCCTAGTTGGTTTTTTTCAGCTGTCGGTTGATAGTCAGGGCTATTATAAACCTCAGGGTCTAAACTTGGAGCATAGGCAAGACTCAAAACATTTGTTGTGTTCAATACATTTACAAGATCTATTCCAATTTCGTGAGTAGATTTCTCAGCATTCATTCTCCAGCTCAGCTTTAAGTCTAGTCTAAAATAATCATCAAAAGAAAGGTCATTAAATTGATTGTCTTGAAAAATAATTTCTTTAAAAGCCTCTGTTTGTTCAATATCGACAAGTCCATACCGTTTACCTCCCGCTCGTGTTAGTTTTAAGCCGATTCCTATGGTGTTTTTCGTCCCCAGTTTAAATTCTTTTCCCGCAAGAAGATTAAAAACATAGCTGCCGTTATATGATGTGCTTCGTAGAATATTATCGCTCCCGCGATATTTAGAATCATATAGGGTCCCGGAAAAAAGAAAGAAAAAGCTCTTGTCGAAATATTTTTGAACGGTTAACTCCACACCATAATTGTAGCCCGTTCCTGTATTTTGAAGTGAGTCTGGAAATATTCGAGCAAAACCGCTGCCCATATTTATCATGGAAAACGAGGACTCCCGAATAGTAACCGGAACCTGATACAAGTATTGGTAATATAACTCTGTTTTAATGCTAAAACCTTGTCCAAAAAACTTTTCATACCCCAGCCCAGAATGAGCACTTCTCATAAACCCCATGTCTTGATTGTGATATATTTTATCACCATTATTTGCTGTGAGGTGATAAGTATAAGTGTATAATGGTTGAGATTGGCTATGCATACCCGCTCCAGCAAAAACGGCTTGATTGTTTTTAAGTCGATACTTAATTCCTGCCCTGGGCTCTGCAGCGCTAAAAGCATTTCCGTAAGAGAAGTATTGGCTATGAAGCCCAAAGGTCATGTCTAAATTATCGGTGGCACGGTACTTCCATTGTACAAAGGGTTGAACCATAATCGCTGTGCTGTTATTATCCCACCGGTTAACAAACAGGTTTGGCTCCGTTAAATCAGAAAGAACGGAGTCGAGCTGATGAAAAAGGAAAACGTCTGCATTTAAACCGAATTTAATCAAGTGCTTTTTGTTTATTTTATGGTTTAAAGAAAAGTATCCAGAAGCCTTAATGGTTTCAAATTCATAACCCATCATTGGGTATATAGAGTCAACGACAATTGATGTGTCGTTCCCATTTATGCCAAGTGATCGCTTGAGATAATTGTGACGAGAGTGTTGTTCATCAAAGGAAACAGCAACCGTCGCAGATACAAAGGATTTTTCGTTGACGGGTTTTTTATAGTTTAATCCACTTACAAACATAGAGGTGCCAAAATACTGATCTCTATCCCCTTCACCGTAAAACTCAGAAGAGTAACCCGTTTGTTCAGAGATTTTTATATCAATATTACTCTTGCCCCCTATTCCAAACCAACATAGCTGACCCCCTTTTTTGAGCGGAAAATTAAATTTAAACGAAGCGTCTCCATATTGAGGAACCGCGTCTGTACCAATTTGAATTCCAATTGTTTGAAAAAGAGACAAGGTTGAATACCTTCCCATAATAAGATAACTTGATTTCCCTTTTTTAGATAAAGGCCCTTCAGCAACAAACTCAGTGCCTAAAAACCCAAATTGACCTGTAAATTCATGTCGATTGTTATTTCCATTTCTAAGCTTTAAGTCAAAAACGCCGGATGTGCTATTCCCGTATTCTGCAGGGAATGCACTCATAAAAAAGTCAGAATTTGATAATAGTTTATTATTTAATATGGAAACAGGGCCTCCAGAACTCCCTGAAATCGCAAAATGTGAAGGGTTCGGAATATCGACTCCTTCAACCCTCCAAACAACACCAAGAGGACTGTTTCCCCTAATGACAATGTCGTTTCTAGAGTCGTCTGAGCCCTGAACCCCTGCAAAGTTTGATGCCATACGTGCTGGGTCCATCCTCGACCCAGGATAGCGATTTGTTTCCTCGACACTAAATTGTTGTGCAGAAATTAAAGCAAGCTCGTTAATAACCATACCTTGTTTTCTCGCACGAACTACTATTTCTTCTTGCTCAGATATAAGTTCAATTAGTGGCAAGTTTACCACAAGTTCCTTGCCCGAAGAAACTTCTATGGTTTTGTCTTGCTTCATATACATAGCGAACGAAGCAAATAGAGTGTGTTTTCCTACCGGAACCTTGTCAAATAAAAATTCTCCGTTAAAGTCTGTCGCTGTTCTATAGGTTGAGAGCTCTTCCCCTTCAAGAAGAATTTCAACTTTTACTCCGGTCAATGGAAATTGAGACTCGCTATCAAAAACACTACCACGTACGGTTTGAGTTGGTGGTTGGCAAAAGGCTAAAAAAGAAAAAATTAAGAAAAAGGAGGTCAAAGAAAACTTCATGTGAAAATGTTTGTAACGAATGTACAATGTTTTTTTAAAAAGTATAAAACACAATTTAGGTGAAAAAAGGATATTTTAATCATTTGCTTCAGTTTAGCACGATGTTTGATTGAAAGACATAAAATGATTAATTTCGAAAAAAATAGTAAAATGAAAAACTTAACTCTAAGCCTATTACTTATCGCTTTTACAAGCACCTCTTTTTCACAGGAAAAACTAGTATGGCACGAAGACCTAAACGAGGCTGTTGCAATTTCTCAAAAAGAAAACAAGCCACTTATGCTTTTTTTTACAGGAAGCGATTGGTGTGGATGGTGTATAAGGCTTCAGAAAGAAGTTTTCTTTAAACCAGAATTTACCAAATGGGCAAGCGAAAATGTAGTTCTTGTTGAATTAGACTACCCAAGAAAAAAAGCACAATCTAAAGAGTTAAAAGCTCAAAACTCACAACTGCAGCAACAGTTTCAAGTAAGAGGGTACCCAACGATTTGGTTTGTTAAAGCCGATAAAAACTCTTCAGGCCAGGTGAATTTAAGTCAATTGGGCAAGACAGGATATGTTAAAGGAGGACCGTCTGTCTGGATCTCTGGAGCAGCACAAATTTTAGGAGGTAAATAACGACGAAAAATCAATTTCGTCCCAGTCATTGCTAGAATACCCTTTAGAAGAAAGAAAGCGTAAAATCCTGCCTTTTTTTTCAAATTCAGTGAGTCCTTTCTTTAATGACAACGCTTTTTTTTCAGCTAAAACTTGCAGGTTTTGAGTGTATTTTTGTTTGGGAATGTCATTAAGCCCCTGATCAATAATCTCTTTTGGTATTTTGTGTTGAATAAGAGCCATTCTTATTTTTTGCTTCCCCCATTTCTTTAGGTTTACCTTTCCCCGAATAAATGAGTCAACGAAACGGGTTTGATTTAAAAAACCATCCCGGCTTAAAACAGAAAGTAGATGCTCAACCTTTTCGTCTTTATTTGTATAGGTTCTGATTTTTTTTTCAGCCTCGTAGATAGAACGCTCTTGGTAGGCACAATATCTTTCAAGTTTAGATTTAATTACACCAAACTCTAAAAGGCCCACTTGACTATACTTTTATTTTTTTATTCTTTTTGTTTCTAAAAGAATATTCTAAAAGTTTGTATGAGGACAAGCCTCGAATAGGCACCCATTTTTTATATTTAAAAAACCATTTAATCTGTTTAGACATTAGGCCTTTTGTAAAATAGGCTTCTAAATATGGGTGAACAAGAAGCGTTATAGGCCCAGGTTTATTTTTAGACATTAAATATTCTAAATTAGACTCAATCTCTTCTGCAAATAAGATGCTCGCTTGTATTTCTCCTGACCCTTTGCAGGTTGGACAAGCCTCCCCTGTTTTTATGTCTGTTTCGGGCCGGACACGTTGTCGTGTAATTTCAACGACACCAAACCTAGACGGCGGAGCAATATTATGCTTGGCACGATCTGGCTTCATGTACTCTTTGAGTTTTTCAAGAAGGATTTTATTATTTTTCTTATCGTGCATGTCTATAAAGTCGACACAAATAATACCACCCATATCTCTTAACTGCAGTACTCGAGCAATTTCTTCAGCAGCTTCAACATTGGTGGCCAGCGCATTTGATTCTTGACCATCTGCACCTTTTCGATTGCCACTGTTTACATCTATAACATGCATTGCTTCAGTATGCTCAATGATAAGATAACCACCACTATTCAGGGGAACCTTTTTACCGAACAAGGTTTTGATTTGTTTGCTGATTCCAAACCGTTCAAAGACATCAAGTTTACCACTGTAATGCTTAACAATTTTTTCTTTTCCCGGAGCTATGGACGAAACGTATTCTTTAATTTCATCATACATCACATCATTGTTAACATGAATGTGGGCAAAATCACCATTCAACAAATCTCTTAACATAGAAGAGGTTCTATTTATTTCTCCAAGTAGTTTTTTGGGGCCACGAGAGCCTTTTATATTTCCGTACATCTCTCCCCACTTTTCAAGCAGCTGATTGATGTCGTTTTCAAGGTCTTCGGAGGATTTGTTTTCGGCAACGGTGCGAATGATTACACCAAAATTCTTGGGAGCAATCTTTTGCATTATGTTTTTTAGACGAGTTCGCTCCTCTTTTTCTTTTATTTTTTGAGAAATAGACACTTTCTCAGAAAAAGGAACCAAAACCAAATACCTTCCAGCTATAGTGACTTCAGAGCATAGTCTAGGTCCTTTTGCGGAAATGGGTTCTTTTGCGACTTGAACAAGAATAGATTGAGAGGAAGAAAGCACCTCCGCAATCTTTCCTTCTTTCTCAATATCTTTTTCAAGTTTGAAGTAGCGTAAATCAGGCACGTTTTGTTTTCCTCTTAAGGTGTTTTTACAAAAACGAGCGAATGAATTGTATTGTGGGCCGAGGTCTAAATAATGCAAAAAAGCATCTTTTTCATAGCCAACATCAACGAAAGCGGCGTTCAAACTAGGAACAACACGCCTTACTTTTCCTAAATAAATATCCCCGACCGCGAAGTCTGTTCCGCCTTTGTCTTCGTGCAGCTCTATGAGCTTCCCGTCTTTTAATAAGGCAATCCAGTTATCATTTGATCGTGAATCAACAACGATTTCTAATTTCACAAAAAAATGAGTTTAAATGATACAAAAATGACCGGTCTAAATCTTTAGCAGGTCTTTATTTCAGCGAATTAAACTACTTTTTCTTTTTGTGACGATTTTTTCTTAGGCGTTTCTTTCTTTTATGAGTCGCCATTTTATGTCTTTTTCTTTTTTTACCGCTTGGCATAATATATATTTTAGTGTTTTTATTTCTTTTTCAAAAAAAATGCACCCCGAAAGGAGTGCAAAGCTATGAAATATATTTTAATATTCCCTTTTTAGTCAGCAGCTACATTGTTTTTTACCTCTTCTACAAAAACTTTTGCTGGTTTGAAAGAGGGAATATTGTGAGCTGGAATAATTACGGTTGTCTTTTTTGAAATATTTCTACCGGTTTTTTGAGCCCTTCGCTTTACAACAAAACTTCCAAACCCTCGTAGATATACATTTTGTCCGTCAGATAACGATCGCTTAATAGAATGCATGAATGCTTCAACCGCTCTAAGGGCCTCAGATCTTTCGAGCCCTGTTTCTTCAGAAATGTCTGCAACTATTTCCGCTTTTGTCATAATTTTTTTGTTTTATGTTACTATTAGTAGGCTACAAAAATATACTTTACATTTATTAAATTCACCCATTCTAAAAAAAAAACAAATTTAATTATAAATGGTTCATTTCCAAGAAACGCTTAGATCATGGTATTTCGTAAACAAAAGAAACCTTCCGTGGAGAAAAACAACGGACCCATATAAAATATGGTTGAGTGAAATTATTCTACAGCAAACAAGGGTTAGTCAAGGAAAAGGATATTATTTAAAGTTTATTAACGAATTTCCAAGAGTAAAAGATTTATCAGAATCAACCGAGCAGAAGGTGCTTTCTCTTTGGCAAGGATTAGGTTATTATTCTAGGGCGAGGAACCTTCATGCTGCATCAAAAGATATAATGAACAATCATAAAGGTGTTTTTCCTAAAAATTATGTTGAACTTTTAAAATTAAAAGGTGTTGGACCATATACAGCCGCAGCCGTTGCTTCTTTTGCATTTAATGAAGCTAAAGCTGTTGTAGATGGTAACGTTTTTCGGGTTTTAAGCCGTATTTATGATATATCAACCCCAATAAACTCATCAAAAGGCGCCAAAGAGTTTCAAGAACTTGCGCAAAACGTTTTAAATAAAGAAGATCCAGCAACACACAATCAGGCAATTATGGAGTTCGGCGCATTGGTTTGCACACCCAAAACTCCAAAGTGTAATATATGCCCAATGACTCTAGAGTGCAGTGCCTTTAAAAACAACACAATCGGCATGAGACCAGTAAAAATCAGAAAAGGAAAAATTCGTTCTAGGTTTTTTCTTTATAAGGTGTTTTACAATGAGTCAGAAAAACTTCTTTTTCTAAAAAAGAGAAAAACCAAAGACATTTGGCAAAACCTATATGATTTTCAGCTTGAGGAATTTACTGACAAAGTGCAATTTGAAGAACACGTTAAAAGGTTAAAAAATAAAAAACAAACAATTTTTTTAGATCATAAGCTAAGTCATCAAAGCATTATGGCTTATTTCATATTATATCCGACATTAAACACCAAAACACACAACAGCCTCGAGCCAGTAAAAATAGCGGAATTAAAAACCTATCCAATACCAACATTAATAAAAAAGTATTTGGATCAGGAGCCCAACATACCCAATTCCGTTTAAACACCTAATTTTACAGAAAAAACAAACTTCAAAGTTGTTTAAAAGAGAAAACAACACAAAAAGAAATCTGATTCATGACGGAAAAAAAGAACATAAACGTGGGAATTACTATTGGAGATATAAATGGTATCGGTCCCGAAATAATTCTCAAATCATTATATGATAAAAGAATAATGACTTCAATCACACCGATTATTTATGGTTCAGATAAGGTTTTAACCCATTACAAAAAAAAGATAGGCCTTGAAGACGTTAATATTTTTAACATAAAAGACGCTTCTTCTGCTAAGAAAAATAAAATAAACGTTATTAACGTAAGCACAGAACCTCTTGAGGTTCAAGAGGGAAAGGAATCTGTAAACGCTGGGAAAACAGCTGTTTTAGCACTTGAAAAGGCGGCGAAAGACATTTCTACTGGAGAAATAGACGTTATTGTTACTGCTCCAATTTCAAAAAGTGTTTGTCAAAATGCGGGTTTTGATTTCCCCGGTCATACCGAATACTTTTCTTCTCTATCTAACGGCGTGGAAGCGTTAATGTTGTTAAGCTCCTCAATAATGAGAATTGCTCTGGTAACGACACATGTTGCATTGAAAGACGTTTCTCAAAATATAAGTAAGGAAAAAATAATTAATAAGGCAAAAACCTTTGATCAAAGCTTAAGGAAAGATTTCGGAATCCGAAAACCAAAGATTGCCATATTATCCCTTAACCCTCATTCTGGAGAGAATGGGAAAATGGGAAATGAAGAAAAGGACACTATTCTTCCAGCGATAAAAGAACTCAATGAAAACGGAGTTTTGGCATTTGGGCCGTTTCCTTCAGATGGTTTCTTCGGATCTGAGGCGAGAAAAGAATTTGATGGAATTCTATCGATGTATCACGACCAGGGCCTAACTGTTTTTAAAGCTCTTTCTTTTGATGAAGGTGTAAATTATACTTCAGGCTTGCCAATCGTCCGAACTTCACCAGATCACGGAACAGCATTTGATATTGCAGGGAAGGGAATAGCCTCGGAAACTTCAATGAGAAACGCTATTTACTTGGCTATAGATGTTTACAAATCTAGAATTGTTCACAAAGACAGTTTACGGAATAGTTTAGAGGTGACCCCTCCAAGGAAAAACATAAAGAAGTGATAAAGCACAGGGGTTTGAAAAAAAATTAATAACTTTGCCCACCCTTTTAAAAATTAGGTGATGAATAATAGCTTTGACATACCTTTTGTTGGTTTAAAACAAGGCAAACATCATTTCAAATTTGAAGTGGGTAAAACGTTCTTTGATGACTTCCCTTTTTCACTAGTAGAAGATGGGGAGCTGATTGCTGAGGTGGAGTTAGATAAAAAAGAAACCATTATGATTTCGAACTTTATTGTTCAAGGTAACGTAAAGTTAGTCTGTTCAAGGTGCAATGAGCATGCGAACATAGACCTGAATGATACAATGATAAATTATTATAAGTTTGGAACAGAGAAAGAAGAAGATGAAAACCTTTTTGTTTTATCTCCAGATGAATATAAAATTAATGTAGCTCAGCAAATTTATGAGCTTATTACAGTTGCATTGCCTTCTAGCCCAAAGCATAAAAAGGGGGAATGTAATAAAGAGATGGTTGAGCTTATAAAGAAGTATCAATCAAAAGAGAAAAAAGAAGACATTGACCCAAGGTGGGAGAAGTTAAATAAATTGAATTAATAAAATATAATTATGGCGCATCCTAAAAGAAAAATCTCAAAAACGAGAAGAGACAAAAGAAGGACTCATGTAAAAGCGACAGCTAGCAATGTTGCCACTTGTCCAACGACAGGACAACCACATCTTTTTCACCATGCTCATTGGCATGAAGGAAAGCTTTACTATAAAGGCAAAGTCATTGCTGAAAAGGAAGTAGAAGCTTAAGATTTATTCTCTAATGAGAATTGGTCTTGATGTTTCTGGAGGAGATTTTGCCCCAAAAGTAAACTTGGAAGGGGTAAAACTAGCAATGGAAGAATTGCCATCCTGCACCTTCTTTTTATTTGGAAATAAAGAAGAGGTTCTAGCACACCCATCATTTATTGATGTTGATCAAGAGCGCGTTCAAGTTATTCATGCGCCGGAACAGATTTCCTTTAAAGACAATCCGACTCGTGCGATTTTAAGGAAGCCTAAAAGTTCTATTTCTGTGGGTCTTAACTGGCTTTCAACTCGGAAAATAGATGTTTTTTCTGGCACAGGAAACACAGGCGCTATGTTGGTGGGGTCTATTTATAAATCCACAACCATACCTGGAGTAATAAGACCATGTATTACATCAACTCTCCCTACAATTACAGGAGGGAAAACCGTTCTTTTAGACGTTGGTTCTAATGCAGACTGTAAAGCAGACGTCCTTTCTCAATTTGCGGTATTGGGATCGATATATGCCCAACACGTTTATGGTAAGAAAAAACCAAAAGTAGCTTTATTGAACATAGGAGAGGAAGAGTCCAAAGGAAATCTCCTCACTATTGCTGCACATGAATTATTAAAATCTTCGGATGAAATTAATTTTATTGGTAACATAGAGGGACGAGATATATTTACAGGTATCGCAGACGTGATAGTTTGTGATGGTTATACAGGAAACGTTGTTTTAAAACAAGCAGAAGGCATTTATTCTCTTATCAAAAAACGGGGAATTAGCGATGAGTATTTTGATCGGTTTAATTATGAAAACTATGGTGGAACACCAATTCTTGGCATTCGGGGCAATGTAATTATTGGTCATGGAATCTCAAATGACATTGCAATTAAAAATATGTTATTACATTCGTATGAGGTTGCCTCTTCAGGATTGGCAAAGAAGATAAAAAAAGCATTTAAATAAAATGAATATATCAGCCGCAATAACAGCAGTTCATGGATCTGTTCCGGAAAAAGTTTTAAGTAATTCCGATTTAGAGAAAATGGTGGATACCAATGACGAGTGGATTGTTTCTAGAACAGGAATTAAAGAGAGAAGAATTGTCAGTGATGGCCAAACCTTATCTGACTTGGGTGCGGATATTGTAAAAGGCATCTGTGACAAAAGAGGAATTTCACCCCTTGAAATTGAGATGATCATTGTTGGAACAGTAACAGGTGACCATCGGTTTCCAAGCACTTCAAACTTAATATGTAATAAAAGCGGTGCAACGAATGCCTGGGGTTTTGACGTAAGTGCAGCTTGTTCGGGTTTTTTATATACTCTAGTTACTGGACAACAATTTATTGCCTCAGGACAATGTAAAAAAGTTATTGTGATAGGAGGAGATGTGATGTCTTCAATTGTTAGCTACAAGGATAGAAACACCTGTGTTATTTTTGGAGACGGTGCTGGAGGAGTGTTATTGGAACCTAATAATGAGGGAAATGGAATAGTTGATTCTATACTAAAGGCTGATGGGTCTGGGAAAGACTTTTTAATTCAAAAGGCTGGAGGTTCTGCATTTCCGGTCACCGAAGAAAACGTAGGAGCACCAGAAACGTTTGTATACCAAGAAGGACGGTCTGTTTTTAAATTTGCAGTCACAAACATGGCTGATGTTTCCGCAGAAATTATGGAAAAAAACAACCTTAAAAGTGAGGAAGTTGATTGGTTAGTGCCTCATCAGGCGAACCTCAGAATAATTGATGCTACGGCAAACAGAATGGGGTTAACAAAAGAAAAAGTAATGATTAACATTTCCAAATATGGAAATACAACCTCTGGAACAATTCCATTGTGTTTGTGGGAGTGGGAGAATAAATTAAAGAAAGGAGATAATCTAGTTTTAGCTGCTTTTGGAGGAGGATTCACTTGGGGAAGTGTTTATTTGAAATGGGCATATAATTCGTAAAAAAAATAAAATTAAATCAATCAGTTATGAATTTTGAAGAAATAAAAGAATTAATAAAACTAGTATCGAAGACCGGGGTGGGCAAGGTTCAAATAGAGAAAGAAGACTGTAAAGTAGTTATCTCAGGAAGCAAGCCTTCCGCCGAACAACCAATCATTGTTCAGTCACCAGCAGCTTCAGCGGCTCCACCGATCGTAACACAAGCGCCACCCGTTATAGAAACACCAAAGGAGGGAGCGCCTAAATCACCTGAAAAAAAGGAAGACGATAATTTAATTACCGTGAAGTCCCCGATGATAGGGACCTTTTATCGCTCTGCTGGTCCAGATAAAGACCCGTTCATGAATGTGGGAAGTACTTTTAAAGTTGGAGATAAACTTTGTATAATAGAAGCAATGAAAACATTCAATGAAATTGAGGCAGAGGTTTCTGGAAAGATTGTTAAAGTGCTTGTTGATGACGCGAGCCCGGTTGATTATGAACAGCCTTTGTTTTTGGTTGAACCAGCATAGGAATCAAAAAGTATATTTATGTTTAAGAAAATATTAATTGCAAACCGTGGGGAAATAGCCCTTAGGGTGATTAGAACTTGTAAAGAAATGGGAATCCAAACTGTTGCGGTTTATTCAACAGCAGATAAAGATTCTTTACCGGTAAGGTTTGCCGATGAGGCGGTATGTATAGGCCCCCCTGTTAGTGCAAAATCGTATCTTTCTATTCCCAGCATTATTGCTGCAGCAGAAATAACGAATGCAGACGGAATACACCCAGGCTATGGCTTTTTGTCAGAAAACGAAAAATTCTCAAAGGTTTGTGAGGAGCACAATATTAAATTTATTGGAGCATTGCCTGAACAAATCTCCGGAATGGGAGATAAGGCTACAGCTAAAGCGACAATGTTAAAAGCAGGAGTTCCTTGTATACCTGGATCAAAAGGATTATTAAAGGACACAAAAGAAGCAAAAATAAAAGCCAAAGAGGTCAAGTACCCGATAATATTGAAAGCAACTGCCGGGGGCGGAGGCAAGGGAATGAGAATCGTTTGGAAGGAAGAAGAGCTCCAAGGCGCATGGGATTCTGCAAAGCAGGAGTCTGCTGCTGCTTTTGGTAATGACGGAATATATATGGAGAAGTTTATTGAAGAGCCTAGACATATAGAGATCCAAATAGCAGGCGACCAGCATGGAAATGTATGCCACTTGTCTGAAAGAGATTGTTCGATACAACGACGACACCAAAAGCTAGTTGAAGAGACTCCTTCACCATTTATGACTCCAGCTTTAAGAGAGAAAATGGGGGAAGCAGCCATAAAAGCGGCTAAAGCAGTTAAATACGAAGGGGTCGGAACTGTTGAGTTTCTAGTAGATAAAAACAAGGACTTTTATTTCATGGAAATGAATACCAGAATACAGGTTGAGCATACAATAACTGAAGAGGTTATTAATCACGACCTGATCAAAGAACAAATAAAAATAGCCGCAGGTGAAAAGATATCAGGTAAAAACTATTTACCAATCATGCATGCGATCCAATGTCGTATAAATGCAGAGGATCCTGAACATGACTTTAGACCTTGTCCGGGAACGATAACCGACTATCATTGCCCAGGGGGACATGGTGTGCGAATTGATGCGCATGTTTATTCAGGATATACAATACCCCCGAATTATGACTCAATGATCTCTAAATTAATAGTTGTGGCTCGAACAAGGGACGAGGCGATTTTAAAAATGAAGAGGGCTTTAGGAGAATATATTATTGAAGGTGTTAAAACAACAATACCATTTCATCAAAAACTTATGGAAGACAAAAGCTTTGTAAAAGGAAATTTTACCACAAAGTTTATGGATTCTTTTGAGTATTGATTATCTTAAGGGAATTAAGCAACCGGAATATTAATTTCACGTCAAGTATTTAGTTAATATCTAATTCGTAGTTGAATATGAAAAAAGTTTACACCCTTACGCCTGTGTTTTTATTGTTCTTTTTGTGTGAATTAAATGCGCAAAACACAAGCTCTTTAAAGAACCATAGCCAATCCAATACAAACTCGGCAATCAAACCCGCTGTTGATGAACAAGATGTTTTAAAGCAAATATCTCAAATCAACGGTCACCTCTCGGCGATTGAAACAAAAAGAAATTATATTCTTTCAGACCCAGCAGAAAAAGCGTTAGCTCAAGAGCAAGGCTGGTTTGAAGACATGAAAAAAATCGAAAAATCTCTCCTAAAGAAAAAAGAAAAATTAACAGCCCTTATTAATAATTAGTTCAGGAGATGAATAAAAAAATAGTAGTTTTTATTGCAGCCTTTTTCCAGGCTTTGCTCGTGTTTTCTCAATCAGGGGGAGCAGATTGCAATAATTTGGAACCCATTTGTACCGACGTTGGTATTTCATTTACAGCGTCAAGTGGTGTCCCTGACGCCTCTACAACAAGTCCAGGGAACAATTATGATTGTTTGTTTTCTGAGCCAAACCCAACCTGGTATTATCTTGAAATATCAAATTCTGGGGATGTTCAAATGAATCTTTCGGCTAATTCCGATATTGATTACATAATTTGGGGCCCATACACATCATTGGCTGACGCTGAAGCTAACTGTGGTTCTTACAACAATGTTGTAGATTGCAGTTATTCTTTCACGAATAACGAAACACCTCAAATTTTGGGTGCTGTTACAGGTCAGGTGTATGTCATGTTGGTAACAAATTATGCCAATGTTGTTCAAGATATAACATTAACCCAATCGGGAGGGGCAGGAAATACAGATTGTACGATTGTGAATCCACCAACAGCAAATTGCCCTGAATATGCAAGTTCAGCAAGTTCAGCAATCGAAGCATGTGGCAATCAGCAATATTATTTAGAGGTGTTAAATACAGCTTGTAATGGCTTTGTTACTTTTAATATAGTTGGAAATTATGGGTCTTCATTTGCTAGTGAAATCACTTGGGAGGTTGTTTCAAACCAAACAGGTACAGCAGTTGCATCGGGAGGTCCGGGCACAAATGGAGGAGCAATAAATGTAGTTGTAGGACCATTAGACCCAACAGTTCACGGAACAATATTTAACCTTCTTGTCTATGATTCTTGGGGTGACGGTTTTAATGGACTAGGAGGAATTATTCAGGCTACCAGTTCATCAGGAACTGTTTTAGCTCAAATAGATGGAGATTTTGGTTCTCAATCGAATCAATATTTCACCTCTGGAATAGACATTTCATCATCGACTATAAATATTACAACTCCTTCAGGTATTGTTTCTACAACCATGGGGAATTGCCAAGACTTTAATGTTGAGCTTACACTTGAAAACAACAATTTTTGTACACCAATCGTTGTAGACCTTCCATGGGAAATTACGTGTGATGCTACGGGAGCTGTTATTTCTAATGGCATCCATTCAATTACAGTATACCCTCAAGTACCAACTCAGAGCTCAGAAGTGGTTTCAATTTCTTGGGATGCGGCAAACTGTTCTTGGGATGTTTCTGCCAATAACGATTGTGATTTGTTAGATATCGGAACATTATTTTCTATTTCTCCTGACCCTTCCACGATCGCTCCGTATTGTTCGAGCGGATCCGAGAACTTTACAATTGATTATCTTGGTTTTGCTGCAGGACCGAATTGTTGTCAAACGGCTGGGCCATTAACGCCAATTACATATAACACGACCATTAATACAACATCCTTCATAGCTCAGGATGCCTATGCTGGAACCAATAATGCAGGATACGCTGTTGTATCGCCAAATGGAATAGGAGGAAATGCACAATCAATAGTGGTAAATATTTCTGGAAATGGATATTGTTGTCCAAACTGTTCATCCTCTCCGGAGCCATATTATGTTGATGTATATATAGACGGTGTTCAAGTTTTATTTGAAGGCCCACTTACCAACACAAGCTTTTCTTATTCATTTAATGAGGGAGACCTTAGTGCTCTAGGAGTGACCTACAACCAAAGTAGTACCATAGAGGTATATGTTTTACCAAATAATTTCTGGTACGGTACTCCTCAAATATTTACAACGTTCATTCCAGGAGGGAATTGCGGATCTCTTGGTGCAGGTCAGTGGACAATGGGCAACCTTACAACCAATGTTTCTGCTGTATTTGAACAGCAAACAGCAACTCCTGTTTCTTGCTCTTATTCGTTAATTGAAAATTACACGTGCTGTTCGCCAAATTTGGTCCTTCCCCCTAATGAAAGCTCTTCATTGTCCTGTTATCAAGATATATACCTTCCCACACCACCATCGATCAATGATAATTGTGGTACCGCGATATCTCCAATCATGTCTGAAAATACAACACCAACATGTGTCGGCGATAAAGTTTATACCTTTACCTACACAGATTGTACAGGAGCAAGTTCGGACTGGACATATACTTTTCATTTAAACGATAATATTTCTCCAACAGCTTCGAATCTAACGAACATGCCATTAGCCTTTGCACCTGCACCAGCACCAGATGTTAATTTAGTTATTGATGAGGCAGACAATTGCACTGCCAATCCAGTTGTTGCATTTGTGTCAGATGTATCAGATGGAAATTCATGTCCTGAAACGATTACAAGAACGTATAGTGTAACGGATGATTGTGGAAATGAGACATTAATTACTCAACTTATTATTATAGGAGGCGCTCCTGTCCCTGACCCGTTAGTAAGTGCGAATGGCCCTATTTGTGAGGGAGGCGATGCGGTATTTACTATTACAGGAATTCCAGACGGTGTAGTTACATACGACACAGGATCGGGATCCAATACGGTTGCTCTTACTAGTGGATCGGCAACGGTAACCATTTCTGGAGTAACTACAAATACAACGATTACGCTTACAAACATTTCCGAAGGCTCTTGTACTTCTTCACTAAACCTTACCGCAACAACAATAGTAAATCCTCAATTAACTCCGACATTTGATGACTTAGGTCCTTATTGCCAAACTGGAGTTGTTGATCCTTTATTAACGACTTCTCTAGAAGGTTATTCA
>CALKHF010000079.1 GCA_938092255.1 uncultured Flavobacteriales bacterium
CGGAATTGGCTCAGCTGGTTAGAGCTGATTAAGTACGTGCTTTCTGACCAGAATAAAGGCAATGAATAGTATATATTCCTGAATCTAAAAATGATAGATTTAGCTCTACTTCTTGAATCTTAAGGTCATATTCTGCAACAATCTTACCCGAAAAATCACTAATCACCACTTTTTCATTCGAATCAAATCCGATTTTTTTCAGATGAATTGTGCCTTCAAATGGATTCGGATAAATTTGAATTCTTGGCTCTGATTTCAATTCTGCTAATCCCAAATTACTTCCCGCTTGGTTTTCCAAATGAAAAATTCCGCCCAAATCCTGACCTAAAAACAGATCTAATTCTAAATCATTGTCAATATCCAAAACAAATGCGGAGCTATAAGCACCAACCTGAAGGTCAAGAAAAGCATCGTCAATAAAAGCAAAAGAATCCCCATCAGAAATGTTCCCATCAATGTCTCCAATAAATTTCAAGCTTCCGTCTACACAACCAATCATGGCATACGTCGTGTCATTCCATTCAAAGAAATTGGGGACGGAATAACCATCCGGAGTCAACACAGAAACGTCAACACCACCCAACAACTCACTTACCAAGGTAAACTGAGGACTTGTTGTGGTTCCTGTATTCTCATAATAAATAAGTTCGCCGGTTTTAACACCAAGAATAAGATCTAGTAAATCATCCTTGTTTAGATCGAATAATTGAGGTGCCGAATAAAGACCATGATGAATCAAGTTTCCGTTATTATCTTGATAATTGATAACAGGGGATGCAAACATTGGAGAGGATCCTGTGGATATATTTTCAAAAAAGGCCAACGATCCATCCTCAAGCCCCAGTAGCATATCCATTTTGGAGTCTCCATTCAAATCTCCAAAAGAAGGAACCATTCTAAGGCCAATATTTAATGAAGATAAATTTTGAAAATCTGAATCAATAAGCGTAAATATCGGTTCTATAGCTGATCCTGTATTTTTATAATAAGCGATTCTACTCTCCTTTGAAAGAACGGGCTTATAAGAAAAAAAGTTGGCCACAAACATATCTGTTAAACCATCTCCATCTATATCTGAAAAGACAGGAATAGATCCCGTTCCATGGTCAATCATGTCCTCTTGTAAAAAAGCTTTAGTTTCAAATATAAAATTTGCATTCAAATTGGTTCCAGTGTTTTTGTATTTTACGACACTCTCTTCGTTTTCAGAAACATTTTTAGCATTCGGAGCAACTATTAAATCTTTAACCTGATCAAAATCAACATCGATGTAAAAAGCTGCAGGAAACAACTGCATATTCACTGCAATACTATTTGAAGGGAAAAACGGGTCAAGTGCAATCATTGGAGAATTTGCATTTACAGTAGATCCACTATTCGTTAATAAATTCAAATTTGTAAATGCTACATCTCCTACTACTAAATCCTTAACACCAGAACTGTCAATATCAAGAGCCAACAAACTTGAACCAGCATGTGCCTTGTCCTCTTCTATGAAGTAAGAGCCATTCGGTTTCGAAATGCCTGGGTTTGGAACATTTCCCTCTGCACATGGCGGGGTTTGATCGTTCAGGAACAGCGAATTGGTTGACACGTCCTCACGAACCTTTCCCCAGCATTCATTTCTAAGTTCAAAAACCAATGAATCTGCATGCCCGTATAGCTCCATACTTTTATTTTGATGATACTGAATATATTGTCCTCCAATGTGAAAAGTCAATACATCAATATCTCCATCTTCATCGACATCCACTATCGCTGGAATGTCACTTGAAGAAACATAAAGATTAAGTTCTGTTCCCCAGTAATCAGAATAAACCAACTCCTTCGCCAATTCCCAACTCAAACCATTGGCTGCATCTCCAACGTTTTTAAAAACCTTTAAACCTCCGATACCATAAGTAAAAAGATCTTTTTTATTATCTCCATTATAATCTATAGCAAATAATCGATAGCGCATGTTCTCAGGAAATAAATCTTCACCAAAAGGATTAAAATCATAAAAAGATTCGCCAGACACCTGCTTATTTTCAAATAACTTAATTTGATTATTGCTTCTGTCAAATACAAGGAGGTCCATGTCACCATCATAGTCATAGTCAATATCAGAAAACTGTGCGTAATTTAATCCGCCAGCCCAAGGCATATTCAATTGAGAACCGCCTTTAATTACAGAAATTGAATCAATATAATTGAATGAAAATTGACCAAGGGTTGAATGACCAAGAATGACAAAAAGAAATAAGGAGAATACTGCGTTGATTTTCATAATATAAAAATACATCAATTTTAAGACTCTTAAAAATCTTTACATACCAAGAAAACGCTTAATTTGATTAATTTTATGACGCTTTTATAAGTATAAAACAAACCAATGAAGAAAAGTCAAATCATCTTATTTTCCGTTTCCCTCATCTTATCGGGAATAATTTATGCCATTGTAATTGGTAATAAAAAAACAGAGTCCAAGGAAGAAAAAGGAGAAGAAACATTAAAATACATTCCAGTTCAAATAATTAAAAATGAAACACGTTCACTTAAAACCAATTCTTACGGTCAAATCACTCCATATACTGAACTAGATATTGCATTTGAAATTCAGGGGAAATTGGAAAAAGGTTCTCAATCGTTGAAGCCTGGAAGTACATTTAAATTCAATGATTTATTGTACAAAGTTGATTCAGAAGAAATGTTTTTCACTTTAAGTGCAAGAAAAGCCCAATTATCAAATCTACTCATCAATATTTTAGCAGATATTGAACTAGATTATCCAGAAGAATTCGAAAAATGGAATGCCTTTATTGAAGAAATTAATCCCTTATCTTTTTTACCTGAATTCCCAACAATGAATAGTGAAAAGGAAAAGATGTTTTTTACATCTAGAGGTGTACTCACAGAATACCTGAACATCAAGGGTGTTGAAGCAAGAATGTCTAAATATCTTTTTTTAGCTCCCTTTAATGGTTATGTAGTAGATGTATACGCTGAGCCAGGATCAATTATCAATCCTGGTAGTAGAATCGCCAAAATTGCGAATCTAGACAATATGGAGGTAAAACTTCCTGTATCCCTTGAATTATATGATAAATTCAAAGATAAAGGATCTGTAAAGTTTTTAAATTCAGATAACCAACCTATCGGCACAGGGCGTATCATTCGAACAGCTAGCACCATCAATCAGAGTACTCAATCCATTGATGTATATTATTCCATAAAACCAGATAAAGGCGTTACAATATTATCCAATCAATATGTGACTGCTGAAATCGATAATCTAATTTCAGAATCAATGTGCGTGGTTCCGTCTATTGCTGTGAAGAAAAATGAGGTATATGTATTAAAGAATGAACAATTATTCAAAAAAAGCATCAGCATCATCGGTTCTAAGCAAGACTCTCTTTACATAAATGGATTAAATGACCAAGACACTTTGTTGTTGGAGTTCAATACGCCAAACAAGAAAATCAAAAAATACATTGGAATAGAAAGACAATAATGAGAAAATTAATTACCTTTTTTGTAAATCGTCCAGTTTGGGGAAATGCATTCATTGCCATTGTCATTATTTTCGGTGTTTTTGCATTATCGACAACAAAAAAATCATTTTTTCCTGAATTGGATCCAAATACAATTATTGTTTCAGTTTTCTACCCAGGTGCATCTCCAAATGAAATGGAAGAGGGAGTGACTATTAAAATTGAACAAGCAGTTAAGGGCATTGCAGCAATTGATGAAATTAACTCAACTTCTTCTGAAAATTTCACCTCTATTAAGATTAAAGCTTTTCAAGACGCTGACATGGATCAATTACTTAGCGATGTTGACAATGCAGTCAATTCAATTAATTCATTCCCTGAAGGAGCGGAAAAGCCTATTATAAAACGACTCACATCAGGAGGTATGGGTAGTGTTGTTGCCTTTATAGGCATTTCGGCAAAAAACAAAAATATTTCAGACATTCAACTTGTCGACCTTGCGACTAAAGTAGAACAAGACTTATTGAACACAAAGGATATAACCGAAATCATTCAGATGGGATTTCCAACAAAAGAAATCTCAATCAATATTCGTGAAAATGACTTATTAAGATATAAAACTTCCTTTCAAGAGGTCTCATTGGCGATAAGTAGCAAAAATATTAACATTACCACAGGTTTCATTAGAGGCAATCTTCAAGAGATGAGTATTCGCTCTAATGATAGAGTCCTTAGTGCTGAAGAAATAAGTGAAATTATTCTAAAAACAACTCCATCAGGTGAAGTTGTAACCATTGGAGATGTGGCGGATGTCCAACTTGGCTATTCTGAAGATTCTCAAGAATCCACTTTTAATGGTTTTCCGGCCGTATCATTTCAAATAGAAAAAACAGTTGAGCAAGACATTGAAGATATCTCAAAGACACTTCATGACTATCGAACCAAGTTCAACAAGGAAAACCCTGACTTTCAGTTTGACATCTATTTTGAATTTAATGAATTATTGGAGGGCAGGATTGATTTGTTAACCAAGAATGGCCTGACTGGTCTCATTTTGGTTCTTATTTTCTTAGGTCTATTTCTAAATGTAAAGTTATCGAGCTGGGTAGCATTTGGTATACCTTTCTCCTTTTTGGGGATGTTTATATTGGGTTCTTTCTATGGAATTACCATTAATATGATTTCCTTATTTGGAATGATCCTCGTTGTGGGCATTCTTGTTGATGATGGAATTGTAATTGCTGAAAATATTTACGCACATTTTGAAAAAGGCAAAACCGCGAAACAAGCCGCCATTGATGGAACAATGGAGGTTCTTCCCTCTGTTTGTTCATCTGTAATAACGACAATTGTGGCCTTTTCCGTATTGTTTTTCGTCGAAGGTCTAGAAATGATGAGAGAAATGGCATTTGTAACGATTGGATGTTTGATTTTTTCAATTTTAGAGGGGTTCATAACTCTTCCGTCCCATTTATCAAAAAAGACCGTATTGAACGCGAATCCAAAGATTCCATTTTCTTATCTACAAGGATTACTATTGATAATTTTAGGTTTGTTATTAATTATTACTGGATTTTATCTTTTTCCATCTGAAAACATCTCAGTGGATATCTTATTTCCGTTGCTACTTATTTTATTCGGTCTGATTATTACGTTCAAAGGTTTCTCCAAATCTCCGATAGAAAATAAAGTAAGGGCTATTGCCGACAAGTTCATTAAATGGTTTAGAGACAATATGTTTCAGGAGGCAGTCAGCCTACTCATAGGAGAAAAAAGAAAATGGTACAGACTTAGCTTTTTCGCGCCAATGGCCTTTACTTTTATTGTAATTGGAATGCTCGTAAATGGCACCCTCTCCTCTACTTTCTTTCCAAATATTCAGCCAGATTTTTTCAGTATAGAAGTTGCATACAACCCAGGTAGCAACGCAAAACAAACAAAGGAATTTATTGCACAGGCAACCATTATTCTTTTAGAAGAAAACGAGAGAATCAAAAAAGAAACAGGAGACGAATTAATGACCTATTACACAAGTAATATTGGCTTTTCACAAAACATTGGTCAAGCCGGAAATCACACGGGAAGCATCAATGTTTTTGTCAATGCCGAAGATTCAAAGCTGCCGTTAGACACCTTAATGAACAGGATAAATAAACGAATCAACAAATTAGACATTGGTAAAATAGCTCAAGATGTATACGTTGGTGGTTTTAACAGGTTTGGAAAAGAAATAGAAATTGGATTAACCTCAACCAACGAAAATGAACTTTTGAGTGCACGTGATGAATTAAAAAGTCAGTTAAATAAAATGTCAGGCGTCATCAATGTAAAAGACAACATGCCCCCTGGCAGAAATGAAATTCAGCTCAAAATGAAAAGCCAAGCCGAAATATACGGTGTGTCTAAATCGGAAGTATTGAGTCAAATTAGGCAAGGTTTTTTCGGGCAAGAAGCGCAAAGAGTTATTATCGGTACAGATGAAGTTAAGATTTGGGTTAGGTACCCCCTTGAAGACAGAAATAGTATCTACGACTTGTATAATATGAAAATAAAAAACATTCAAGGTGCACAAATCCCCCTACAAAAACTTTGTGATTTCTCTATGGGAAGGGCTCCTGAAAGCCTAAAAAGATTAAATGGCCAACGAATCATTAAAGTGGATGCGGAAACAATAGACCCTGATAAGGTAGCTGATATCAACAAAAACATATTTGACTCAATCATACCCAAAGTATCATCTATTTACCCAAAAGTTTCTTCGTTAAAACTTGGTCAATTCGAGAGAAGCCAAAAAACAGGAGATTCAATGAAATATGTAACATTGGTTTTAATATTTCTAATGTTTGTCATCCTAATGCTCCATTTTAACAGCCTTTCACAAGCCTTTCTAATCATGCTCGTTATTCCTTCTGGTATTGCAGGTTCGATTATTGGACATGGCTTAGTTGGAATTCCAGTATCTATTCTTTCCGTTTTTGGCATGATTGCACTTATTGGTGTACTAGTGAATGACGCAATCGTTTTTTTAGATCGCTATAACAATCTGTTAATTGAAGGACACTCGACAAAGAATGCTGCTATTAAAGCCGCTGTGTCTAGATTTAGACCCATATTATTAACATCTCTCACTACTGTTGCAGGTTTACTCCCAATGATTTCTGAAACAAGTATGCAAGCGCAATTCCTGATTCCTATGGCAACATCAATTGCATTTGGCGTATTATTCGGAACCGTTTTTATACTATTCTTTTACCCTTCAGCAATACTATTTTGGAATGAAGGTGCAAGGATTAAGCGAAAACTATTTTTTGGTGAAAGAATTACTGATTTACAGGCTGAACCTGTTTTCAGAGTTAAAAAAAATATAGAATCAAATGAGAAATAGCATCCTCTTCATATTTATCATCAATGGTTTCGTTTCCTTTACACAGATTGAAATTACAGATTCACTGTCAGCAAAAGACGCAGTTCTCATTGCGTTAAAAAACAATTACGACATCCAAGTTTCTAACGCTCAAATAGATATAGCCCAAAAGAACAATACTTGGAGTGAGGCAGGCTTATACCCTACCGTTGGTTTAAATGTGGGCTACAATAGCACGATTCAAGACAACTCAAACAATCCTTTTACATTTACCCCAGGTGTTATATTATCGAGGAGCTTGGTGCCCAATCTATCGTTCAATCAAAATTTATTTAGTGGTTTTGCCGTTAAAATATCAAAACAAAGATTAGAAAAATTAGAAGAGCAGAGTAAGGGAAATGCAATGCTGGTTATTGAATCAACCATTTTAGATGTTCTAAAAGCATATTACAGTGCAAGAGTGCAATATGACCGCCTAAATGTCCTAAGCAAGATTAAATTGGATGCACTTAATCGGTACAAGTATTACAAGACAAAAAATAAATACGCAAATTCATCATCTTTGGAGGAGCTACAGTTTAAAAATCAATACTATTCTGATAGTACAAACGTTCTTGTTCAAGAATATTCATTTAAAAATGCCATGAGAAACCTTCAGCTTTTAATGAATAACCGCGAAATCGATGAAAACATTGATACACCTTTATTGACAGATGATTTAGAATTTAAATTTCCCATTATAAATTTTTCAGAAGTATTAAATGACCTTAAAACAAATAATCAAGAACTAAAAAACCAAGTTCTAGGTATTGAAATCCAACAAATTAATACTTCGTTTCAAAAATCATTTTTGTATCCTACTCTCAGTCTACAAGGTGGCTTCACTCCTTCAAAAAGCTGGTTTAGGGATCTCAACGGAACATTTGATCCGGTCGAAACTACGGTTTTAAATTACAATGGATCTGTAAATTTGAGGTATACTATTTTTAACAATTGGAAGAACAAACGAGCTGTCGAAGTCTCAAAAATGCAAGAATCAATTGCTCAAATTAATTATAAAAAAATGGAAAAAATGGTCAGTAGTTCTTTAGCTACATTGATTGATTCGTATAAAGGAAATGCAAAATTAGTAGATTTATCTATTGCTAATATTGAATATGTCAAAAAAACATATGGAATGGCTGAAAAGAGATTTAATTCAGGAACCTTAAGTTCAATAGATTTAATTCTTTTCGAAACCACATACCAGAATCAAATGCTACAACACTATGAATTTCTTTTTAATAAAATCAATACTTTTTTAGAGATTTATAGAATGACAGGAAAGCTTCGTCTCGACTATATTAATCAATAGAACATTTAAAACATATTATTTTTTTATCATCTCCTCCCGATAAAAATTCTTTTTCATTTAGTTTAAGAAGGGTGTTAACTGAAAAATTATGCCCTCTGTTTTTTGCTTCAAGTTTTTGAATCACCTCATCATAAAACCCATTCCATACCTTAATCGATTTGTCTCTACTGGCCGAAAGAAAACAATTGTTAGACAGCTTCAAAAGGGAATATATGGTGTAATTGTGTGCAGGTATTGCTTTAAGGGCCTCTCCTTCAATTGTCCAAATTCTAATATGCCCATCATTTCCTGCAGACGCAACTAAACCCCTCTGATCACAATACACAATAGAAGAAACCCCATTTTTATGAGCCCGGAAACACTTTATCTCATTATAAAAATCAGTATCAAAAATCGACATTTCACCATTCTGCTTTCCAATGAACAGTAACTTTTTTACTGATGAATAATGAAGTGAACGTATTTTTCCACAATTCAAATTCACCGTCATTTGAAGTTCCCAAGTAAGTGTATTCCAAATAGACAAATACCCATCTTCATCCCCTACATATAAATGATTTTTATCTCTATTTTCCTCTATAGAAAAAATTGCACTTTTATGTTGTGTAAAGCATTTTAGCTCCTTTCTAGATACCGTATCGAAAAGATAAAGTCTACCATTAGATACTCCAACAACCAATACTCCATTAAATTCAATGTATTTTATGGCATATGATGGCAAATCTAGCTTGATAGCAAATTCATCCTGAACTCCAGAATACTTGTCCCATCTCGCTATAAAACGATCACCAGATGAAGAATAGAAATGAGTAGTTCCAACCGTTAATGAATAAATAGAACCCGCATGAGCATTTATGGTATAATTATGCGAAAAAATGAAAGGTTGACCCTGATCATTCGTCGTCTTCCACATCACCTTCGTTGGTTTGCTTGAGTCGCTCTTCAACCTTTTTTGGCAAGTACTCAAAAAATGTATCGCCTCTTAATCCAAGACGCAAGCATTCTAATGGAATCATATCCTTTGGAGCAATATTACCAAGATTAACTTCTGCTCCAAATAATTTAATAAACCAAACTTGCTGATTTTTTTGTGGTGCCTCCCATAAAATATCTTCTGGAGCTATTTTGGAAATTATTCTATTGATTAGCAAGGTATGAGCTGTTCCGTTAGGTCTAAAGACCCCAACATTTCCAGACTCTCGGCCTTCTGCAATCACTTTCCAACTTCCAGCTTCGAGCTCTGACTGCATCATTCGTATCCACTTCGCAGGTGAAATCAATATCCCCGAATCTTTAGACCCTACCTCAGACATTACCGTTCTGTCTTTAGACATTTTTTGAATAAGTTCACATTTGATATCATGAGGAATTATAATTGATCCATCAGAAATTTCAGCCAGATCTAAATCATACTGATTTAATACTTTAATATACTCATCAAACTTACCTCGAGCATAAAAGGCTTCAAATAAGGTCCCTCCAAAATACGGACGAATTCCGGCTTGTTTGTACAGTTTAATTTTCTGTTCAAGATTTTGAGTGACGTAGGAAGTACCAAATCCAAATTTTATTACATCGGTCAGGTGGCCAGATGCTTCAATGAAATCTTCAGTTTCTCTAATACTTAAGCCCTTGTCCATCATCATCGTGACTCCCTGATTACGAGGTTTATCAGACCGCTTAGGAATATAGGATAATTTAAAATTCATTTTTATAATTAATCTTGTGAAATATCTAAAAAATCTTGATCATCCAATAGGTTTGGATTGATTTCAAAAATCGACTTGGCTTTTGCACCATTTTCTTGAATGCATTTTGAGAACAATTGCAACGCTTCAGCTTTTTGTCCAAGTAACCAAAATAGATTTACCTCAAGAATAGATGAAATCTTATTTGATTGATGTTGGTCCATAAATTCTCTTAACACTGTAAAAGCATTTTGAGGAGATGTTTCCGAAAGTAATTCAATATAATCGGACAAACATTCCTCATCATTGGGGTTGAGTTCAAGTGATTTTTTGTAGAGATCAACGGCTTGGTCATTGTTCTCTGTTTTTTCAAAAGCTCCCGCCAAAACATGCATAATACCCGCATTATTTGGATCAAACTCCAAAGCTTTCTCTATTAAAATTATGGCTTCATTCGTGTTGCCTTCGAGATCTTCAACTATACCAAGACCCAACCACGCTTCTGAAAACATCGGAGCTAGCTCTAGGCTTCTTTTATAATGATGTTTTGAAAGTTCCAATTCATTAAGCTGCTCGTAACACTCACCAATGTAACAATATGCTGTTGCATCATCACCGTCAATTTTCATGCACTCATTGAAATGTTCAATTGCTTTGTAAAATTTCTCTTTTGACAAATATGCGTTGGCAAGGTTAAAATGCGCAGGCCCAAAATTTGAGTTAATTAAAATAGAATAATCGTAGGCCCAAATGGCTTTTTCAAAATCTTCTATTTTACTGTATGCGTTACCTAAATTATACCAAGCCGTGAATGAATATGGATTTTCATCTATAAATTGAGTGTAACACTCAATTGCCAAGTTGTAATCTCCCAATTGATCATAACAGAACGCTATCTCGTATAAAGCACCTTCATTTTCTGAATTAACTATTAAAGCCGTTTTCAAAATCAAAATGGCTTCTTTAAAATTGCCTAGGTTTTGATATTCCATTGCAATATCAAGATAGATGTCATCTAAATCTTCATCCCCTGATGCTTCGATCGCTAAATTGTAATTCTTAATGGCATTTTTTGCATCACGGAGCTGGCTAAATAATGAGGCCTTTGTTAAAAAAAATTCAAACGAAAGCATTCCGAAATTTTCGATACTATCGGTGATTTCGAGTGCTTCATTCAATTTCCCTAATCCACCCAATGCTTGAGCTTTACGGAGATGAAAAATAGGATTGTATGAAAAGTTTGTCAACGCAAAATCCGCAGCCACTTTGGCTTTCGAAAAATTCCCATTTATAAGATAGTGATCTACTATTGCCTCTACTCTATCACTATCCATAAATCCAATCTGAACCCCATTGAGATATGATTCGAATTGTTCAAGATCCTCTTTTAAGAATCTCTCTCCATTATCGTCATCTTCGTTGTCAAACATATCGAGTTTTTCTTAAAGATAATTTTATTTTATTTCGATAAGTACCCAGTTCAAAAAATATTATCAACATACAACTTGTTTATTACCCTGATTACTTAAGTGAGAAATGTTTTTCGGCTTCTTCAGACACATAATTACCAATTGCCAACGATGCTGTGGCTGCTGGAGATGGTGCGTTTAAAACATGAATTGAATTGCCATGATATTCTATTCGGAAGTCGTCCCTGGTGTCTCCATCCCGAGAGAGAAGCAAAGCCCTCACACCTGCTCTTCCCGGGTGAATATCCGTATCATCTAATGAAGGAATCATTCTTTGTAAGGTCTTTAAGAATAACCGCTTTGAAAAAGCCCTTCGATATTCATTTATACCAAACGACATATTATTGAAAAACAATTTCCATGTACCGCCATAGCTTAGTGCATCAGCGGTATCTCGTAATGAAAAATCCGTTTTTTGATAACCTTCTCTTTTGAAAGTGAAAACTGCATTAGGTCCACATTCAATTTCGCCATTTGTCATTCTTGTAAAATGAACACCTAAAAATGGAAAATCAGGATTGGGGACAGGATAGATTAAATTCTTTACTTTATCCTTAGCTTTTTCAGTTAACTCGTAGTAATCTCCCCGGAAACCCACAACCTTTTCTTTTAATCTTACACCATCTTTTTTGGCAAGCCGATCCGCCTGTAAACCTGCGCAAAAAACCAAATATTTAGACGTGTGGTCGCCTTTCGCAGAATGTATTTTAGAAACTGAATCTTCTTTTGAAATACTGTTTACTTCATGCCCCATAAAAACCTTACTATTGGGATTAATCGAAAGAGCCAACTCCACCATTTTTTTTGTTGCTCCAACAAAATCAATAATACCAGTACATGGAACCCATATTCCACCAATTGATTTAACAAAAGGTTCTATATCCTTTACTTGATCGGCATTGATTTTTTCAATGCCTTCAATTTTATTTTCCGTTCCTATTTCAAAAATTCGATTCATGTTGGGGATTTCACTCTCTTCGGTTGCCACAACCACCTTGCCACATACATCATGATCTATGCCATAGGTTCTTGCAAAATCCACCAATTCGTGACGCCCTTCAATGCAATTCTTTGCTTTAAGAGAGCCCGGCTTGTAATACAACCCCGAATGAATAACTCCAGAATTATGTCCTGTTTGATGTGCTGCTAACGCCTCTTCTTTTTCAAACAAAGCCAACTTCAATGTTGGATTTCGTTTTTGAATTTTATAAAAAGTAGCCGCTCCTACAATGCCTCCTCCTACAATAGCAATATCGAACTGCATATTTTTTTTTTCGCAAAATTAAGGAATATCTCTATTTTCTCTACTATAGAAGTAGAATTAGTTCACAATCTTTTTGAATAAATTCAATGAACCATTAAATTTGCACCAATAAATTATGATTCAATTTAAAAAAGTCGCCTTTCACACCTTTGGATGTAAACTCAATTTTTCAGAGACCTCAACAATATCGAGATTGTTTGAAAATTCGGGTATAGCAAAAGTTCCTCTAGAGGAACACCCAGACATTTTTATTATAAATACCTGTTCAGTAACCGAAAATGCAGATAAAAGATGCAAGCAATTGGTGAGAAAGGTCAAAAGACTTAATCCTGAATGTTTCGTTGCCGTTATTGGATGTTTTGCTCAATTAAAACCAAAAGAGATCGCTAATATGGATGGTGTAGATATGGTATTGGGGGCAAATGAAAAATTTAACATATTAGCACATCTTGATAAAATCAATAATATATCAGCTAATGAGACCCATATATCATATGACAGCATAAAAAAAACAAAAGAATTTATCCCATCATTTTCACTAGGCGATCGCACAAGGTCATTTCTAAAAATACAAGATGGATGCGACTACTTTTGTACCTTTTGCACCATTCCATTGGCAAGGGGTAAAAGTAGAAACACAAGTATAAAGAATACCATTTCCGAAGCAGAAAAAATTGCAGAAACCAGTGTTAAAGAAGTGGTATTGACAGGTGTTAATATTGGCGATTTTGGACAAGGTGGAAAGGAAAATTTCTATTCTTTAATCAAAGAATTAGACAGAATCAACGGAATTGATCGATTTAGGATTTCATCCATTGAACCCAATCTATTAACGGACGAAATTATTCACTTTTGTCTAAAGGATGCTAAAAAAATCGCTCCTCATTTTCACATCCCTCTCCAATCTGGGAATGATCAAATGTTAAAAGCAATGAGAAGGAAATATGATACGGAACTCTATGAAAATCGTATTAACCTAATTAAATCATTAAGGCCTGATGCCTGCATAGGTGTTGATGTAATTGTTGGATTTCCTGGAGAAACAGATGAGTATTTTAATGATACACTTAACTTTTTGAAAAAATTAGATGTTTCCTATTTACATGTTTTCACCTATTCAGAAAGAGCGAATACCACAGCAAAGAAAATGGTAGATGTAGTACCAATGTCTAAACGAAAAGAGAGAAGTCAAGTTTTACACCTCCTCTCGGATCGAAAGAAAAGAGCTTTTTACGCAAAAAATGAAAACACCGTAAGAAAAGTACTTTTCGAAAACGAGAATAACAACGGTATGATGTATGGCTTCACAGAAAACTATGTAAAAATTAAAACGCAGTATCAAGAAAACCTCACAAATACGATACAATCGGTATCTCTCAAAGAATTAGACAACGACAACATTTACAAGTCGGAATTAATAACAAAGTCAAAACAAAACTTAAATTGAAAAATATATACATAACACGAAGAGAAACTTTCAATGCCGCTCATAAACTGCGCAGAGATGATTGGAGTGATGAAGAAAATGAGAAAGTCTTTGGGAAATGTTGCAATCAAAATTGGCACGGTCACAATTTCGAACTCTTTGTAACTGTTAAAGGTTTACCATCAAAAGATACTGGCTTTGTTATAAACCTTAAAGAGTTAGGCGACATTCTAAAGAAGGGAGTTATAGAGAAACTTGATCATAAAAACATTAATTTAGATGTGGATTTTATGTCTGGTAAAATGTCGTCCACTGAAAACCTTGTAATTGGTATATGGGAACAAATAGAGAAAGACATCGTAAATTTGGGAGGAGAACTCGCCAAAATAAAACTTGTAGAAACTGAAAATAATTTTGTTGAATATTTTGGAGGAAAAGAACCATTCTAGAACGAATCTGTTTGATAAAGAAAAACATTGTGAAAGAAAATAATATCGAAAATAATTACAGAGAAATTCTAACAGACTTGGGAGAAGACCCAAACAGAGAAGGACTGATTAAAACTCCTGAGCGTGTTGCAAAAGCAATGAGATTTTTGACAAACGGTTATGACGTTGACCCTGATCAGATTGTTAATCAAGCAATATTTCATGAAGAATATTCAGAAATGGTACTCGTTAAGGACATTGAAATTTATTCTCTCTGTGAGCACCATGTTTTGCCTTTTTTCGGTAAAGCGCACATCGCCTACATACCGAACGGAAAAATTGTTGGTTTGAGTAAAATACCTAGAGTTGTAGATACTTTTTCAAGAAGATTGCAAGTCCAAGAACGTCTTACAATAGAAATACGAGATTGCTTGCAAAGAACACTGGAACCAAAAGGTGTTGCTGTTGTACTTGAGTGCTCTCACATGTGCATGCAAATGCGTGGGGTTCAAAAGCAAAATTCAGCAACCACGACAAGTGCATTTACCGGCTTGTTTTTATCAAATGATGCCACGAGAAAAGAATTTATTAACCTCATTAAATAGATTAGAGATATGTATGACCAAAGTGAAAGCAGTTTTTCTGCAGAAATAACGAGAGAGTTTTTTAGATCAGTTTACTCCTACATGTTTGTTGCGCTGGGTATTTCGGGCATAGTGGCCTACACCATCGGTACAGATGAAAGGTTATTTATTGATTGGTTCGTTACTCCAACTGGTATGTCTCCACTTTTTTGGGTGGCTATGTTTTCGCCATTAGCCTTAAGCTTTCTAATTCAATGGGGGTATAACCGCTTATCTACCCCTTTATTAATGATTTTATTTGCATTATTCTCTGGCTTAATGGGCCTTTCTCTAGCAAGTATATTTCTTGTCTATGACATGGCATCTATTGCTACAACTTTTTTCGTTGCTGCAGGAGCTTTTGCCGGAATGGCTATTTTAGGTTATACCACCAAAACTGATTTATCTAAGTTTGGCAGTCTTTTATATATGGTTTTTATCGGAATGTTCATTGCTGGAATCGTCAATATGTTTGTAGGCAATGCTTTTTTTGATTTTATTTTGGCTTGTATCGGCGTTTTTGTTTTTACAGGTCTTACTGCATATCACATGCAATCTTTGAAAAAAGTAGCTCAAAGCACTCAAATGGATACTGAATCAAGAAATAAGCTCGCTCTAATCGGCGGTTTGCAGTTGTACATATTATTCATCAACCTATTTTTATCGCTATTAAGAATTATGGGAGGACGAGATTAATTTTCTCTTGTTCTTGTTGTCTGAATAAACCTTTTAATTATTTTTGTCGAAACAAAATTTAGAACATGTCTGATAATTTTTTTGAAGAATCAACTGCAGCTTTAGGTACAATTTTCACTATTATAGCACTTGGAATTGTTATTAGTATTCTTATTTGGGGTTAATTCATTCAACCATATTGTATGCCCTTTAATGCGGTTTTCTCGCATATTATAAAAAAACGACTTCCGAGAATTGAACGTTTTTCGGACCATCCAATAGCATGTCAGAAGGAAAATCTTAATTATTTGATAAATACCGCTAAAAACACTGTTTTTGGTGAAAAACATGATTTTAAATCATCGGATTCTGTCCTGCAATTCCAGAAAAATGTTCCCCTATCTAATTACGATTCGCTGAAACCATACATTGACAGACAAATAAAAGGTGAAGAAAATGTTTTATGGCCAGGGAAGACAAGCTGGTTTGCAAAATCCTCAGGTACTACCACTAAAAGAGAAAAACTTCTTCCGATCACAGTAGATTCTCTTTACGAAAATCATTATGGAGGTGGCAAAGACCTTCTTGCACTTTATTATCAAAATTTTCAAAATCGAAAGCTCTATAATGCTAAACACTTGATCATTGGAGGGAGTACCCAAATTCATAGTATGTCCAACGATACAAGCATCGGTGATTTATCAGCCTTTATTGTAGAAAACCTCCCCTGGTGGACCGAAATAAGAAGAACACCCAAAAGAGAAATTGCATTAATGAATGATTGGGAAGAAAAGTTAGAAAAAATGGCCCATGCAACGTTAAACGAAAACATCTGTATAATAGCGGGTTTGCCGAGCTGGACCATTCTACTCATGAAAAAAATACTAGAGATTTCCGGTAAAGAACACATTCATGAGGTTTGGCCGAACCTCGAGCTATACATCCACGGAGGCATGAATTTCTTACCTTATAAGGATTCCTTTCAAGCACTTTTCCCTCATCCTCAAATGAATTACGTAGAAGCCTACAATTCTTCCGAAGGTTATTTTGGATTACAAGATCAAGTAGAAAGTCAGGACTTATTATTATTGGTAGACTCTCACATCTTTTATGAATTTATCCCGATGTCTGATTTTGATGAGCTTAATAGCAAGAATGTTTTGCCTTTGGATCAAGTTGAACTCGAAAAAGAATACGCCATAGTCATTTCGACCTCAGCAGGACTATGGAGATACATCATTGGAGACACGATAAAATTTGTGCAAAATCGTCCTTATAGATTTCAGATTACCGGCAGAACGACACAATTTATTAATTCATTTGGAGAAAAACTACTTGTGATTCATGCTGAAAAAGCCATTTCACGTGCCTCACAAATTTGTAATGCTAAGATCAAGGACTATACCGTAGCGCCATTCTTTGAAAATAAATCCCAAAATGGAGGCCATGAATGGGCCATTGCCTTTGATGTCGTTCCCAAAAACATGAATACGTTTAGTGAAATCCTTGACCAATCGTTAATGGACTTAAATGTTGACTATGAGGGCAAAAGAAGAAACTCAATAAATATGATTGAACCAAAAATACAGATCATTGGTCATGATGTTTTTGAAAAATGGTTAAAATCAAGGAATAAGCTTGGTGGTCAACACAAAATCCCTCGTTTAAACCAGGATAGAAAGTTTATTGAAGAAATACTAGACTTGAATCTAAAATCAGATAGAAATTCATACATTTATTAGTGCTTAAATTGATATTTCTTCATTTCTTTCTTACTGTCATGTTTTTTGGCAATACCCAATCTTTTAAATACACGCATTCTTTTTCAAAAAAAAGCAATCAAGAATTATGGGTTCCCGACAATACAGGGAACATTTATTTATACGGAGAAGATATATTATATAAGAAATCAACTGGACAACTCCCTAGTTTTTCACAGAGTATAAAATCTATTGGTAATATAGATCAAATCTTACCCATTAATGCACTTAAAACCTATTTGTTTTCGCAAACTCAACAACAAATCTGTCTAATTGACAATACTTTAAGTGTTCAATCTACATGTATCGACCTTGAACAATTGGAAATTGAAAATGCAATGTTTTGTGCGGTTTCCGGTCGCCCGAACCTCATCTATGTTTATGATCAATTTAACTCCACCTTATTCTTAATAAATACCAAAAGCAATATAGTAATTCAAAAAGTCTCAAACTTAGAAGGCGTCTTAAGTCTGGATACTGAAATTTCAGAAATTAAAGAGTATGACAATGATTTATTCCTAAGGACTTCAACAGGCAAGGTTTATCAACTCGATATGTTTATAAATTTAAAAAAAGAACTACCGAACGCACATAAAGAACTCATTTTTTATAAGGGTTTCATAGTAGATTTGAATAACAATCATATTCAATTAAGCCATTTAGAATCTGAAGAAAAGAAAATAATTCCTGCAGAAGAAATTAATGCGAATGAACTTAAAATAATGGGGAATTCTTTTTATTTTAGCTCCGAAGATGAGATTAAAGTTTATGAATATTATCCTGACTAATCAGTAAAGAAGTTCATCTATTATCTTAACTTAGTCACTTGTAAAAAATTGAAATATGCATATTGCTGTAGCAGGAAATATAGGATCAGGTAAAACAACATTAACCAACCTGCTTTCTAAGCATTACGGATGGGAAACCCATTTTGAAGATGTCGATCACAATCCTTATTTAAATGACTTTTATCATGACATGCAACGATGGTCTTTTAATTTGCAAATTTATTACTTAAATAGTCGCTTTACACAGGTTCAGGAAATCAAAAAAACCGAGCATACTGTAATTCAGGATAGGACCATTTATGAAGACGCTTTTATATTCGCGCCTAACCTTCATTCCATGGGGTTAATGACCACAAGAGACTTCGAAAATTATTTTTCTCTTTTCAATTTAATGGATTCTTTTGTTTCAGCTCCAGACCTCCTTATTTATTTAAGAGCCAGTGTTCCAACACTCGTTAACCAAATTCAACAACGAGGAAGAGATTATGAAGAAAGCATTCGTCTTGATTACCTCAAACGTTTAAACGAAAGATATGAGGCTTGGATATCCACATACGACAAAGGAAAAATGTTAATCATAGATATTGACAACAATCGTTTTCCTGAAGATCAGGAGGACCTTGGTAAAATCATTCACTCTATTGATGCTGAAATTAACGGTTTATTCTAAATTACAATTATGATTGTAATCACTGGTGCAGCAGGATTTATTGCCAGTTTTATAGCTGAGGAATTCAATAAGGATAATGAAAATGACCTCATACTCGTAGATGACTTTTCTAGAAAGGATAAAGAAAACAATCATAAAAATATTCAATGTCATTCTAGAATTGAAAGA